>JAITFW010000050.1 GCA_031281085.1 Chlamydiales bacterium
TTGATGCGTTAACTGCCGGACGGACACGACGCCGGCTGCCCGTGAACTATAACCATAGGGTATCGACACAGGAATTCATGGGTTTTGACACAAGAATTCATAAGGTATTGACACAGGAATTCATATGGAATACGCATTTCAGGAAATCACAGCTTACACAGTGTTTTCCCGTACGAGTCTTTCAGTGTCACTATCCTGTTGAAGACTGGCGCCTCAGGCAAGTAATCAGTATTATCAACACAGAAGTATCCCATTCTGAGAAACTGGAATCTCTCCTTATCATGATTGTTAACTATCCACTGTTCAAGCTTGCAGTTCTTCAGCACTTTCAATGATTTTTCAGACAGACAGCTTGTAAACAGTAAATCTTCATTCCCCTCAGGATCAGGTCTGTTAAACAGATTTTCGTAAAGCCTGATTTCGGCGTTGACAGCGTCTTGTTTTGAAACCCAGTGCAGCGTGCCTCTGACCTTTCTTCCATCGGGGGTTCCGCCTCCCCTCGATGCCGGGTCATATTTGCAGACTATTTCTTATATCACTCAAAAAAATTGTCCTGTACAGAGTATCAAAAGAGTCGGCTAGAGGAATTAAAAGGTCTTCTTTCTAAAAAATTTTACATTGTAAATTCTTAGTTCTAAATCCTTTAAGTATATAGAGAAATTATAATTTTAATCTACGAACCTTATTACCTTTTTTTACACTAAAGAACACTTTTTTGTATTCTTTAGTGTCTACAAAAACAGTTGGAGTATCAGATCTTTTAATTAATTCTTTAATAAAAAAGGAGATTATTTAAGTTGAATAGAACAGAAATAAGCTCCTTTATTACGATCGCGAACTAAAAGTAAAATAGTTTTAGTGGCATTTTGATTAATAGCTTGATTGAATTCTAAAAGATTTGTCACTTTTTTATGATTGATGGCTTGAATTAAGGATCCTGGGCGCAAACCTGCAAGAGCTGCTGGAGAGTTAGGCTTTATTTTTGTAATTACAACGCCCTCTTCTATAGGTTTATAGCCAAGTTGCTTAGCATAATCTTCTGTTAATGCTTCGACTTGTAGTCCCAATTTTTGCACAATTCCATTTTCAGCCATTACATTGTCAGAATTAGAGCCCAGTTTTACAGAGATTGACTTAGTTTCCTGATTGCGTTTTACCTTTAGTTGAATAGTAGAGCCAGGGGACTTTAGAGAAATTTCTGTTTTTAATCCTTCAGAACTCTTAACAGGTTTATTATCATACTCTAAAATGATGTCACCTTGTTTAAGACCTGCTTGATCAGCAGCAGACCCAGGAATAACTTCAGAAATAAGAGCTCCTTCTGGTTTTACTAATCCAAAGGCTTTAGCGATGTCTGCATCCATTGGCTGCAGAGTAACTCCTAAGAACCCACGTGTAACACTTCCCTTTTCTAAGAGCTGATTCATAATGTTTTTAGCCATATTGATTGGAATAGAAAAACTAATCCCCATATAGCCACCGCTATTAGAAGCAATTGCTGTATTGATTCCAATCACTTCTCCTTTTGAGTTTAAAAGCGGACCACCTGAATTACCACGATTAATTTGTACTGTGCTTTGAATGAAGTCCTCTAGATCATTAATATGTAGGTTTTGTCTTCCTTTGGCACTAATGATCCCTTGGGTGAAGGTGGATTTTAGGAGAAGGGGGCTGCCAATTGCAAAGACTAGTTCTCCTATTTTAACAGAATCTGAGTCTCCTAAGGGCAGGTAGGGTAATATGGCTATTTCTTTTGGTTCAATCTTTAAAAGAGCAATATCTGTACATAGATCAGATCCTACTAATACAGCATCTAGTTCTTGTCCATCATGCATAACAATAGTGATTTTATCGCAATTATTAACTACATGTGCATTTGTCATAACGTGGCCATCGGCACTACAAAAAAAGCCGGACCCAGCATTTTTTTGGGGAGTTGGTTGGGGTATTTGTCCAAAAAAACGATTAAATATTTCGCTATGAAAGTCAAAAGGATTATATGAGTTATAAGGTTCTTGTAAATTGCTTTGAGCCTTTATCGAGATAACAGCAGGGTTCGTGCTTTCGTAGATGAGGTTAAATGCTTGTGATGTCTGATCTAATACCTGAGTTTCTTTTAAGACTGGAATATGAATCGACTTTGCACTAATGAAAATAACGCTTAAAACAAGAAAAATAGGAGAGTGAATAGATGACTTTTTCATAATATGACCCTTTTAAATAAACTATAAAATGCTTATGCTTTAAAAATACAAACCGAATATATTACACTTCGCTAAATTTTGTAAATTAAGTAAAGACTTTAAGATAGTTACTGGTTAAGTAGTTTTTCTATCGCGTTTTTAGCTACATTGCTTGGAATGGCAAAAGATAAACCTGTATAGAAACCTTCTTTATAGCGCCATGCGCTTCTATTTATCCCAATTACCTCTCCATCTAAATTGAGAAGAGGTCCTCCAGAATTACCTGGGTTAATACTAAGATTGATTTGCAGAGTATCTGGTTCTTGGATCTTATCTATTTTTACGTTGCTTACAATTCCAAATGTTACGGTGGATTGTAGACCAAAAGGACTACCAATTGCTGTAACCCATTCTCCTAATTCAATGGAATCAGAATCAGCTAAAACCAAGAAAGGAAGATTCTCTGCTTCGATTTTAATTAAAGCAATATCAGAAATGGGGTCTGTCCCTACTATGATAGCATCGTATTGTAATTGGTTGCTTAGTGTCACAGTAATTACCTCTGCATTTTTAATTACATGTTCATTGGTTATAATATATCCATTTTCGGCAATTAAAAATCCTGAACCTATGCGGACTCTTTCTTCGCTATCTCCCCATAAGAAGTTAATCCAGCTAAAACATGGGATTAATTTTGTTTCAATGAATACAACAGCAGGAATAGATGCGCTTACAATCTCAGTAAAAAGATTGGCTGCTTTTTTAGTTTCTGAAGTTTTATGGGATTTAGAAAGAAAAGGATAAGCTGCGTAGCAGTTGTTTAAACAGAAAATGCTTAAAATAAGAAGAAAAAATACTTGCATAAAGAGCCTAAATAGTAAAAAAATTTAACAAAAGTTTGTGTATCTGGTTTAGTGTTCTTCTATTTTTTTTCTTGGTGAGAAACAGGTAAGTTTATCAATTTTATTTTTTATTTTACAACTTAATTCTTGCAGATTGAGTATTTTAAATGAGACCATTAATAAATTATTTTTTTGGTATGATCTAACAAACATGAAAAGAAGAACGATTATATCCTATAATAGAAGACCATTTCAAAAGACAACTCTATCCTTACTTACTGGAATGTAAATATGGAAGAGGACCTCCTAGATGAATCAAGAGACTCTCATTTTTTTTGCTATACTCGAAAAATTTAGAATTAAGAATGTACAATAGGAAATTTTTAAGAAAAAAGACCCTTGAACTCCTTTTGATCACTAGAGATGTTTTCAAAAAAACCAAGAAATGAGGATCCGTTTCAGAAGCTTGTAAAGCCATGGGATACAGCAGAGATACCTATTATCGCTTTAAGAATTTGAATGAATTTGGAGGAGAAGCAGCCCTACAAGAAATGAGCCGTAGAAAA
>JAITFW010000066.1 GCA_031281085.1 Chlamydiales bacterium
TCCTGTCAATCGTCTGAATTCTTCGTCTCTAAATTCTTTTAAACAATCATATCTCATGATTAAATCTTTTTAAAATTTTAATCATTTTACAGTTTATTTGCAGTTATGCAAGAACTCTAATGAAAGAGGAAACCTCTTTTTTCAGAGAGGACCAATCCGACGGTAGACCTAAGAATCCTGGCAGAGCATAGATCATTTTGTGCTTTGATGGATGACACAAACTAAAACTACAATCCCTATAGCTAAACCGATCCCCCAACCAATCATGCTGGTAGAAATGGCTGTGAAGTTACTATCTTCTACAGCAGCTCCTGTTTCCCAAACTTCATCGATCTCTTGTTGGTATACATCTAAGCATTTGTTGGCATATGAAGGGCTACTTATAAGTGTGGTAACGGACAAAAGTACACAGATTGCTTTTTTCATGAATTGGGTCCTCTAAAAAAGATAGCTAATTTTATCACAAACAGAAGGGTTTATTGTAAACTTTAATTTTTTAATTGGTCAGATGAATGAAAAATATCATCTTAAAGTCAATAACTTATAGCCGATTTATCATTTGTTCAAGTATAAATAGTAGCACTCGGGTGCACTTTAATGCATCGTTTTGGTTCTTTGAAGTATCGAATTGTTCTGCAAATATAAGGTTTTTTGGTCATGGAGACAGGAAAAGATAAAGTAAAAAAGATTTGCGATGTGCTACGTAAAGAAACTTTAGAGCCTTCCCAAAAGCAGGCTGAAGAAATACTAGAACAAGCTCATCTACAAGCTCAAGAAATGATTGCGCAAGCTCGCTTAAAACAAAAGCAATTGCTCTCTGACGCTAAAGAGCAAATTCAAAAGGAAAAGGCTATTTTTCAATCTTCTTTGTCTCAGACAAGCAAACAAGTCATTGAAGCTTTAAAGCAGGAAATCAAGGAAAATCTATTCCATAAGGAATTGTTGCATCTGCTTAAAAGTGAAATGAACCAACCAGAAGTTTTATCCCGGCTGATTAATGCGGTTATAGATGCTATTGAAAAAGAGGGGATTGCATCTGATTTAAGCGTCTATATCTCAGAAGCTGTTCCTGCTCGAGAAGTAAATGCGCTTCTTCTACAAAATACCTTAAGAAGATTACAGGAAAGATCTGTTTTGATTGGATCGTCTATTCATGGTGGATTTGAGTTGAAAATCCATGATAAAAACATCTCCATAGAAATTACAGATTCTTCCTTAGAAGAGCTTATAGAGCGATATAGTCGTAGAGATTTTTATGAAATCATCTTTAAAAAAGAATCTGTTTAAAGGAAATTTTTTTTAATGAGTCGATATGTTTTTTTACTGCCTTTTTTACCCCCTCTTTCTTTGGATAAGCCCACAGAGCTCTCTTTCGAAGAGTTAATCGGTTTGTTACAGGTAAATTTAAGCCGCAAAGATTTAGAGAAAATCAAAGTGTTGCGCTTAGCTGTGGATCTATCGAATATTAGGGATTTGCTTTTAGGAAAACCGATCGATTCGCATGGGAACTTTTCAGAAAAAGAATTAGACGAAGCGCTACTTCTAAAAAGCGATTTACCTCAATATGTCTTTGATTTTTTAGATCCATTTGAAGACAATGTAACAAAATTAAAAAATTTCTGGGGATTATTTACACGGTTTTTTGTAGAAGAAATTGCCAAACAAAAGGGTTTTTTAAAAAGTTATTTAACCTTTGAAAGGGAATCTAGATTGGTTTTACTGGGTTTAAGGGCTATTCAAGCTAAAAAAGATCTTTTGCAAGAACTCCAATTCGAAGATCCTTTGGACCCTTTTGTAAAAAATATTTTACTGCAAAAGGATTTAGAAAGATATACGCCTCCGCCTGAATATGCGCGTTTAAAGGAGATTTTTTTTACTTATTATAAAGATCCTTGGGAACAATATCAGGCCTTTACAGAATATCGGTTTGCATCTGTTGCAGATCTGGTGAGCAAGAGTTTGTTTTCCATGGATCATATCCTCTGTTATGTAGCGCAATTTATGTTAGTAGAATCTCTTTATCATTTGGATAAAGGAGAAGGGGAAAAATTTCTTGAGACGTTTCAAACCGGATAAATAAGGATGAATTCTATGAGGAAACAAGAAGTTGTTGGTCTGGTAAAAAAGGTTTTTGGGAACTTACTCCATGTCGAATATCAAGGGAATATTCAGCAAGGGGAAGTAGTCATGATTCAATTGGATAGAGGACACCCTCTAAAAGCTGAAGTGATTGAAATCATAGGAAATGCTGCTAAAATTCAGGTTTTTGAAGATACCAGGAATATATCATTTGGCTGTCCAGTAAAATTTTCTTCGCACTTACTAGAGGCTGAATTAGGCCCTGGACTTTTAACCTCTATCTTCGATGGACTGCAAAACCCCTTAGAGAAGGTAGCTGATGCTGCAGGTCTTTTCTTGAGTCGGGGAGTCTATCTTCCTCCCTTAGATAAGAATCGTCTTTGGGATTTTCAACCTACGGTGAATATAGGGGATAGAGTGCACCGTGGAGATTCTCTAGGGTTTACTATGGAAGGCCGGTTTCATCATCGGATTATGGTGCCTTTTGTATACTTTGATGAGTATACCATTGAATGGGTGATTCAACCAGGTGCTTACACTATTGATGCAGTAGTGGCTCGTGGTATGGATGATCGAGGAAAAGAATTTGCTTTTACCATGTCTCAAAAGTGGCCGATTAAAATGCCTCTATTTGAAGGGGAGAAAATAAAACCTAGTCAGATGATGAGTACAGGGTTACGTATTTTAGATACGCAATTTCCTGTGTTAAAAGGAGGGACTTTTTGTTCTCCTGGTCCATTTGGTGCAGGTAAAACGGTTATGCAACACCATCTTTCTAAGTATTCCTCCGTGGATATTGTAGTGATTGTCGCCTGTGGAGAACGTGCGGGAGAAGTGGTGGAATTATTGCGCACATTTCCCTACATGACCGACTTTCATACAAATGAGTCTTTAATGAGTCGTACGGTGATTATTTGCAATACATCTTCTATGCCTGTTGCTGCGCGAGAAGCTTCCATTTATACGGGAGCTACCATTGCTGAGTATTATCGTCAAATGGGACTGAATATTTTGCTTTTAGCTGATTCTACTTCCAGGTGGGCACAAGCAATGAGGGAGATGTCGGGGCGTTTAGAAGAAATTCCAGGAGAAGAGGCTTTTCCTGCCTATCTAGCTTCTCGCATTGTTGCTTTTTACGAGCGATCAGGAGTCGTTGCACTTTCTCAAGATAGAACAGGTTCTTTAACAATTGGGGGAACTGTATCGCCAGCAGGAGGTAATTTTGAAGAGCCTGTAACACAAGCGACGCTTACTGCTGTTGGAGCTTTTCATGGACTTTCTAGAGGGCGTTCCGATGCTCGTAGATATCCAGCTATTGATCCTTTGATTTCTTGGAGTAAATACGTTGAAAAGGTAAGCATAGAGCTCCAAAGAACAGTTCCTGATTGGGGAGGCATGGTAAAGAGATCTGCTCAGTTCTTGCGCGATGGAGATGAAATTGGAAAGCGCATGGAAGTGGTAGGAGAAGAAGGGGTATCAATGGAAGATATGTTGATCTTTCTTAAATCAGAATTATATGAATTTTGTTATCTACAACAGAACGCTTTTGATAAAGAAGATGCGTACTGCCCTTTAGAGAGGCAGATTCCCTTGTTCATTTTAATTGATAAAATATTTAACACGCCATTTTCTTTTTCGTCCCATGATGATGCCAGGACTTTTTTTCTAGATCTTCAAAATGAACTTAAGAATATGAATTTTATGCCTTTTGAATCAGACCGTTATCGGCAAACATTTGACCGAATAGAAAAAAAGGTTCAAACCGCACAAGAACATAAAGGAATAGTCTAGTGAAAAAGGTGTATGACAAAATTGTGGATATGCGAGGTAACCTAATCACGGTTAAAGCAGAAGGGGTTGGCCTTGGAGAGTTAGCGCGTGTCCAAAAGCAGGATGGACGTAGCTTATATGCTTCTGTGCTAAGGATTGAAAGCGATCTTGTGACCTTGCAATGTTTTGAAAATACCCGTGGAATTGCAACAAATAGCCGGGTTACTTTTTTAGGCAGGCAAATGCAGGCTGTTTGCAGCGATGCTCTTTTAGGACGAAGGTTAAATGGCTCAGGTAAGCCCATTGATAAAGGTCCAATCGTGGTAGGAGATGAAATAGAGATTGGAACAGCTTCTTTTAATCCTGTAAGACGGATTGTTCCTCATGAACTTGTACGGACGAATATTCCTATGATCGATGTGTTTAATTGTCTGGTTAAATCGCAAAAGATCCCTATTTTTTCTGTTGCGGGGGAACCTTATAACGCTTTATTGATGCGTATTGCTAATCAAACAGATGCGGATGTTGTCATCATTGGTGGAATGGGATTGCGTTTTGATGACTACCAAGCATTTATCGATAATGCGGAAACTTCTGGATCTTTAGATAAAACAGTGATGTTTATTCACCAAGCAACTGATCCTGCAGTGGAATGTCTTTTAGTCCCTGATATGGCCCTTGCTTGTGCAGAACGCTTTGCTATGCAAGATAAAAACGTTTTGGTGCTTTTAACCGATATGACGGCTTTCGCTGATGCGATTAAGGAGATCATGATTACTATGGATCAAGTTCCTTCTACACGGGGGTATCCTGGTTCCTTGTATTCTGATCTTGCCTCTCGTTATGAAAAAGCAGTAGATATAGATGGCAGTGGCTCAATTACGATTATTTCTGTGACAACTATGCCAGGAGGAGATGTCACACATCCGATTCCCGACAATACAGGATACATCACAGAAGGGCAGTTTTATCTACATGGAGGTAGGATTGATCCCTTTGGCTCTTTATCGCGCTTAAAGCAAAACGTGATTGAGAAAGTAACTCGTGAAGACCATGGCTCTATTGCGAACGCCTCGATTCGTCTATATGCGGATGCTAAAAAAGCTAGAGAGCAACAGAGTATGGGTTTTCCTCTTTCGGCATGGCATAAGAAATTGATCGCCTTTGCGCAATTGTTTGAAGAGCGGATGATGAGTTTAGAAGTAAATCTTTCTTTAGAGAAAGCGCTTAATCTATTATGGCAAACCCTCTCTGAGTGTTTTGATCAACATGAAGTGGGAATAAAACAAACGTTAATTGATAAGTACTGGCCTAAAAATAAAAGATAAGAGTTGGTGTTGTGGCGGAAATAAAACTTACCAAAATGCAGTTGCGTACGCAGCAGCTCAAACTAGAGCAGTTGCGAAAATATTTACCGACTTTGCAGATGAAAAAAGCGATGCTGCAATTAGAGGTGAGTCATGCTTCCTTAGAAATAGATCGGTTGATTTCTCATCTAGGGATGAAGCAGGAAAAAACACAAAAATACGCACAGCTATTCGCCGATCCGAGCTTTGATCGATTAGTCAATGCAACCCAGATTCGAAATAGAAAGATCCTTTACGACAATATTGCAGGGATTAATGTGCCGAAATTAGGGGAAATAGATTTTGAAAGACCGCAGTACTCTTTGTTTGATACGCCTCTTTGGTTTGAATCTGTTTTAAGGGATATCAGAGATTTAGTGATTGTTAGAGAAAGAGTACAAGTGGCTAAACAAAAAAAACAGGTTCTTGAAAGAGAGTTAAAAGAAGTTTCGATTCGTGTCAATCTTTTTGAGAAGGTTTTAATTCCGCGCGCTCAAGGCAATATTAGAAAAATTAAGATATTTTTAAGCGATCAACAATTAGCAGAGGTATCTCAAGCTAAGATAGCAAAGAAGAAGATCTATCAGCGTTCTCTTGAGGTTCATGTATGATTATTCCCATGAAAAAATATCTGATTCTAGGAGTGCAAGAAGACCTTGAGACCTTCTTTAAAAAAGCGCAGCGGCAAGGAGTATTGGAATTTATCCCAGGAAAAAATAAAGCACCTAGTGCAGTTCCTAAAGAAATGCAGCATTTTATCGATGCAATCCGCATTTTACGTAAACTCAACCCTACAGATCAATCAAAAGACACAGAGCAATCTGCTGAAGAGATTGCTCTCTCTATTCTTTATTTAAAGAAAGAGATAGAGCGCTTATCGGAACAGATACGCATGATTAAATTGGAAATCGCAAGAGTTTCTCCCTTAGGGGATTTTTCTAAAGAAGATATTGCATATATTGAGACGAAAGCTAAAAAAGCGGTTCAGTTTTTTTGCATGAAAACGCTCAAACGCAAAGAAAACTCGCCAGATGAGGGATTGATTTACCTGAATACGGAATACGATCTAGATTATTTTATGGCTATTCATGCAGCTCCTGTTAACTATCCTCATATGATTGAGATGCGCGTGGATAAACCAGTAGGCGTTTTAAAAGAAGAGTTAGAAGAGACTAAGCAATCCTTACAGAAAATAGAAAAAGAACTTAAAGAATCCGCGTGTTTTCAGCCTTTTCTGCAAGAAGCACTGATTACTCATCTGAATGCCTATCACTTAGAACAAGCTAAAAATATGGTTCAATACCCTTTACAAAAGTCTATTTTTTGTGTAGAGGCATGGATTCCTCAAAACAAGGTGCGCATCTTGTATTCTTTAGTCAGTGATATGGCCATTCACTGTGAATCTATTGCTGTAGAAAAAGAAGAGATCGTTCCTACTTATATGGAAAATAAAGGGATTGCTCGAATTGGTGAAGACCTTGTGCGCGTGTATGATATTCCAGCTCATACCGATAAAGATCCTTCTACCTGGGTATTTTGGTTTTTTGTGCTCTTTTTTTCTATCATTGTTGCAGATGGAGGTTATGGTTTGCTCTATCTTGCTCTATCTTGTTTTTGTTGGTTTAAATTCCCTAATCTTAAAGGGCAGAAAAGAAGATTTCTAAAATTAGCTACTGTTTTAGCAGTAGGCTGTGTTTTATGGGGTGTATGTACAGCTTCTTTTTTTGGGTTAGAGTTTAAACCTAGCAGCTGGCTTGTGCGCATTTCCCCGCTTCAAACACTTGTGCTCAAAAAGGCGGATTACCACCTGCGACAAAACGATGATGTACAAAAGGAATTAGGTGAGAAGTTTGCTCAAATAAGAAGCGCTGTGAGTGGACAAGAGATCATCGAAAAGGCGGTTGAGTACAAAGACGGTAAAATAAGTTATGCCGTATCGAATGATTTTTCTAGGAATATTCTATTAGATTTTTCTATCCTATTGGGGATTGTACATATTTCTTGCTCACTAATGCGGTATTTTTTCCGTAATTGGGCAGGAATGGGCTGGGTTCTTTTTATGATAGGCGGTTATTTGTACTTTCCTTCTATCTTGAACGCTACTACTATTTTACATTTTTTACATGTAGTAGGTAAACCCCAAGGAGCAGAAATAGGCCTGCAGTTGATTTTTAGTGGAATCATTCTAGCTGTTGCATTAGCGCTCATTCAAAACCGCTTAAAAGGTCTTAAGCATCTTACACAACTGCTAGAGGTTTTTGCTGATGTGCTCTCTTATTTGCGTCTCTATGCTTTAGCACTTGCTGGGAGTATTATGGCAGCTACATTCAATCAATTGGGAAAGAGCACTGGGCTGTTTGGATTTATCCCTATTTTAGGAGGACATAGCATAAACATGCTCCTTGGACTCATGGCAGGTGTGATTCATGGGCTTCGCCTCAATTTTATTGAATGGTACCACTATTGCTTTGATGGAGGAGGGCGCTTATTTAAACCTCTAACTTATTTGAAATCGAAAGAAAATTAAGGAGACTTATGGATTATAGTATGGTAGGACCTGCACTTGTTTTAGGATTAGGCTGTGCTGGAAGTGCAATTGGTTGTGGAATTGGCGGTATGGCCTCTCACGCTATTATGAGCCGTGTAGAGGAGAATCATGGGCAATTTATCGGTATGTCAGCCGTGGCTTCTTCTCAAGCCATTTACGGATTTGTTTTGATGCTGCTCATGAAGGCTAAGATTGTCACAGGAGAATTATCCCCTCTTTCTGGTATCGGTATTGGTGCATCTGTTGGAGTGGCTTTTCTCTTTTCTTCCATCTACCAAGGGTTATGTGCAGCATCTGGTATTCAAGCCTCAGCTAAACAACCGGCAATTATTGGAAAGTGTTTTGCAGCATTAGGGATTATTGAATCCTTTTCCTTATTTGCATTTGTCTTTGCTCTTTTACTCATTTAGAATCATCATCTGCTGGGTTGTGCTAACGGGTTTTGAATCATGTACCCTTTAAAACAGTTAAAATGCAGTTCTCTGAGCGAACCTTAGGGAGGTAAGACCACATGAGCAGTTTTACTGAGAGCTGAACGATGACACTAGAGTCCTTGCATCGGTTTCTTGAATACTGGTGAAAGAAGAATAACACTTGATTGCTTAGAAGAGAGGGTACAGATATTAAACTTTAAATTTTCATAAAGATACAGTAATATAATAGGATGACATATTCACAAGATTTAAGATTAAAAGCCTTAGAAAACCTTAAGAAAGGATTATCCAAGAAAAAAGTAAGCCAAACATTTGGAATCACAGAGCGAACCCTATTTAACTGGATAAATAGAGGAAAAGCAGGAAATTTGGCCCCTTGTAAGAAAAGAAGAAGAAAGCCAAATAAGATACAAGAGGAAAAGCTAAGGCACTATATTGAAGAAAAACCAGACTCTTATTTAAGAGAGCTAGCAGAAATATTTGGAACATCAATA
>JAITFW010000073.1 GCA_031281085.1 Chlamydiales bacterium
TTTTTGATTAAAATCCCCCAATTGACAAGAGATGTTTCCCATTTTTTTGCTCTAGGGGTGAAAATCCTTTGGCAATGGTTTTGGAGAGGTCAAAGGTTTGAATGATCGAGCAGAAAGGACAAACGTAAAGCTTAGCTCACAAACTCTTCCTAAACGAAGAAGAGGAGGAGTTTGTTGGGTAGTCAATGAAGAAGGCTAATGAAAGAGGAAGTTGTACTCGTGTTTCATTAGGCTATTATGGGTGGGATATACATAGCTGGCTAAAAAGCATGAGATAAAGCCTTTAGTACATGGTCTTTTCAAAATTTAGGTTTATCTATAGACATTTTGATCCACTTGAATTTTTGAACAATCAAGCCCTTTTTTTGCTATTGCTCTTCTTTATACTGTTTGTTAATCTTATCCCATCTAACTTAAGGCTCTAGGGAGTTATTCTAAATGGATGCGGATTTAAAAAAAACTTTAAGTAAAATTGCTAACACAGTGCGTTCTCTTTCCATGGAAGCGGTTCAAAAAGCAAATTCTGGACATCCTGGGCTTCCTATGGGCTGTGCAGAGTTTGGGGCTTTTTTATATGCGTTTCTTTTGCGACATAATCCAAAAAACCCTAAGTGGCTTAATCGCGATCGAATCGTTCTATCTGCAGGCCATGGTTCTATGTGGTTATACTCTTTACTGCATTTATCGGGATTTGGCCTTTCTTTAGACGATATTAAAAATTTTCGTCGACTTCATTCTAAAACTCCAGGTCATCCAGAATACCATATTACAGATGGCGTAGAGGCCACAACAGGTCCTTTAGGTCAGGGGGTTGGGAATGCTGTTGGTCAAGCACTTGGGCTTAAACTATTAGCAGAGCGATTTAATCGAGATGATTATCCACTATTTACAGGTAAAGTGTATTGCTTAGCTGGAGATGGTTGTATTATGGAAGGGGTTTCTTCTGAAGTAAGCTCTTTTGCAGGACATTTAGGTTTAGATAACCTGGTGTTGATCTACGATGCTAATCAAGTCACTTTAGATGGGTTTTTGGCAGAATCCTTTTCAGAAGATGTAAAGATGCGTTACTTAGCTTATGGATGGGATGTATTTGAAATAGATGGTTATGATTTTGATCAGATGCAAGAGGTATTTACGCATATTCGCGATGATCAAACAAAACCTTGTTTTATTATGATGCGAACTGTTATTGGCAAAGGATCTCCTCATAAAGCAGGAACCTCAAAAGCACATGGATCTCCCTTGGGAACGGAAGAGATTGAAGAGACAAAGAAAGCGCTTGGGTTACCTGAAAAAGATTTTTACGTTCCTCAAGCTGTTTATCAGTTTTTCAAAATAAAACTTGTGAAATGTGTGGCCTTAGAGCAGAAGTGGAAAGAGATGTTTCGTAAATGGTCGAAAGAATATCCTGATCTTTATAAGCTGTTTCTTCAAATGGCAGAAAAAAGATTGCCTAATGACTTAGAAGAGAAATTACGTGCCATTGAAATGAAATCTCCTTTGGCTACTCGTGTGGGTTCACAAGTTGTTTTGAACACTTTAGCAGATTTAGTCCCTCAACTTATCGGAGGTTCTGCTGACCTTTCTTCTTCTGATATGACTATGATGAAAAAGTTTCCTATCATTGAAAAAGGTCAGTATGCAGGCAGGAATATTAAATATGGAGTCAGGGAATTTGGAATGGCAACAATTGCTACTGGACTTGCTGAAACAAATATGATTGTTCCTTATATAGGAACTTTTCTTACCTTTTCTGATTATATGCGTAATGCAATTCGCTTAGCAGCCCTTTCTAAAATTCAAGTCATTTATGTGTTTACACACGATTCTATTTTTTTAGGAGAAGATGGACCCACTCATCAACCTGTTGAGCATTTAGCTTCTCTAAGAGCTATACCCAATGTTCATTTGATTCGACCTGCGGATCATTGGGAAGTGAAAACGGCATGGATAGCAGCTCTTCGCTACCGAGGACCTTCTGTACTTGTTTTATCGAGACAAGCGTTAACCGAGCTAGATGTATGTAATGTGCCTTATGACGAGGGGATGAGCAAGGGCGCCTATATGATTAAAAAAGAACAAAGCAAACCAGATTTCACTTTAATTGCAACAGGATCAGAGGTTTCTTTGGCATTAGAGGTAGCCATTGCTTTAGAAAAAGTAGATAAAGAAGTCAGAGTGATTTCTATGCCCTGTTGGGAGATTTTTGAACTTCAAGACGAGGAATATAAGGAAAAGGTACTCGGTGGGGATTTGGGAGTAAGGGTGAGTATTGAAGCAGGCGTAAGCTTTGGTTGGTCTAAGTGGATTGGACCCGAGGGTATTTCTATTAGTATGGAATCTTTTGGAGAGTCTGCTCCAATAGGGGATTTGGCTGCTGAATTCGGATTTACCATTGATGCTGTTTTAAATCGTTTGTTATCATGAACGATCTACTTCTTAGAGCGCTTTGTTGTGAAAAAGTAGAAAGAATTCCCGTTTGGTTAATGCGACAAGCGGGACGCTACATGCCTCAATACCAACTTTTACGTAAAAAGTATTCTCTTTGGCAGCTCTTTCATATTCCTGAACTAGCAGCAGAAGTGAGTTATCTACCCATAGAGCTTTTAAATGTAGATGCAGCGATTGTTTTTTCAGATATTTTGATTCTTGCAGAGGGTCTTGGATTTAAACTAGAATTCCTGAATCAAGGAGGTCCTCGTATCTATCCTCCCCTTCGTTCTAAACAGCAAGTAAAGCAATTATCTATTCAGGCAATAGAAGAAAAATTGATCTTTGTATGTAAAACTCTACAAATAGTAAAAAAACAGATTCAGGTGCCTTTAATCGGCTTTTGTGGAGGCCCCTTTACCGTTGCTACCTATTTAATCGATTCTACTAGTAAACAACCGTTTTTTTATACAAAACAGTGGATGGAAAAAGACCCACAAAGCTTCATGGAGCTTCTTACTATTTTAACCAAAGCTTCCATTATCTATCTAAAAGCTCAAGTACAAGCAGGTGCTGACGTAGTTCAAGTTTTTGATTCATGGGCAAATGTTCTTTCTGAAGAGGAGTTTCAGCGATTTTGCCTACCTTTTTTACACCAAATGGTAAAAGAGTTGCAATTGGTAGCGCCCGTCATTCTCTTTTGCCGCGATTCGAGTATACGTTATGCACAATTAGCAGATCTTATGCCGACAGCTATCAGTTTAGATTGGCATCTACCTATGAGAGTTTTAAGAGAAAAAATTCCCTCTTCTATTGCTTTGCAAGGAAATTTAAAACCTGATCTCTTAAAAAAATCTTCCCATGAAATAGAAGAAGAAGTGCTCTCTTTTCTAAATTCTATGAAAAAAAGTAGCGGATTTATTGCTAACTTAGGGCATGGAATACTTCCTGATATTCCTTTTGAAAATGTTAAGTTATTTGTCGATATGGTGAAATCGTTTACCACTTAACAAGTGGAGGCATGGAACATAAAATGGCTTCTGGATTACCTCCTGAAAGGAACCCAAATTTCGTACCTCTGTCGTAGAGCAAATTAAACTCTACGTAATGAGCGCGCATTTCTAATTGTTTTTGTCTATCTTGAGGTTGATAATCCATCTGTATGCGTTTTGTATAGATTGGCAAAACAGCCTTTAAAAAAGTATCTCCAACTGTTTTCCAGACATGCACGTCTTTTTCTAGGTCGTTTGTCTGATAATGATCAAAGAAAATACCCCCTATTCCTCTTTCTTTGTTTCGATGAGGGATGAAAAAGTATTCTTTTGCCTGCTTAGAGAAAAGAGGGTAAATCTCTTTATCTATACAATCTAGTGCTTTTTGAGTGGTGGTATGAAAATATAGAGTATCTTCTGGATAGGTAAATCCCATGGGAGTTAGATCATACCCACCTCCAAACCAAAAAGTTTTTTGTGTCTGAATAAAACGAATATTGAAATGTGCTGTTGGAGCATGCGGATTGAACATGTGAGTAATGAGACTGATACCGGTTGCAAAAAAGGCCCCATCTGCATCTGCCATGGGAAAGCGAGCTCCTTGTATTTCAGACCAATTTACTGCAGCTTTTTCAAATACTTCGCCGCGCAGTAAACCAATTTCTCCTCCTCCGCTACCTTTTGCATAATTCCAAGGAGTTTTAATAAAAGCAGCTTGAGGTTCAAGTATTTCAAAAGCATGAATCATTTTTTTTCGTAATGTTTTTAGGTAATGGATGATCTCATCTTTTATTTTATCTGGGCAATCCTTTATGCTTTTTGTTTTCATGGCTTAAATTTTAAGGTTTATTATGAAAAAAAAGAAAATCATTATTTTAGGAGCGGGCATTTCTGGTTTATCTGCTGCTTGGTATTTAAGCCAAATTTCCTTACCGTTAGAGATCTTGGTTCTAGAAAAATCAAATCGAATAGGAGGCTTATTTCATACAGATCATACAACAGGCTTTCATTTTGAAAAAGGACCACGTACATTTAAAATAAATCAATGTTCTACAACTTTACAATTAGCAGAGGAATTAGGTCTTTTAAGAGAAGTGATTTGGTCAGAAACGCTTTCTCATAATCGATATTTATGGTGGGATGAAAAATTACACAAATTTCCTACAAATCTTATTTCTTTTTTATGGTCTCCTTTAACAAAAGGATGTATTAAGGCATTAATTACAGAATGGAAACGTCCTACTAAACAAGGAGATGAAACTGTTTGGGCATTTGTTTTACGTCGTTTTAATTATGATGTAGCCCAAAGGTTATTCGATCCGATGGTTGTAGGAGTTTTTGGTGGAGATCCTCGCTTCATTTCTATTCGAGCCCTTTTTCCTAAGCTCAAAGAATGGGAAGAGAAATACGGTAGCATAACCAAAGGGTTTTTAAAGAATTGGTTGCAAAAAAGGGAAACACCTAAAAGAGTTCCTTATCCTCCCAATGCCCCTTTATCTGCTATGTTTTCTTTTCGCGAAGGAGTAGAACAGTTAACCTCTACGCTTTTAGCTAAAACACCAGCTTCTATTTATTATCAGCATGAAGCACAAGAAGTTGTACAAATGGAGAAAAAAGTCGTCGTTAAAACCAATGAGGGAGAATTTACAGCAGATTATGTATTTTGTGCTCTGCCTGCATTGCAAGCGAGAAATCTTTTTATCAAAGATATGCCATCTCTTGGAAAAGAGCTTACCTCTTTGAAAAGCGAGGGAATGATCGTTCTTAATTTTGGATATAAAGAACGCGTTCTACCTGTTGAGGGATTTGGGTATTTAATACCTCATTGTACTAGAGAGGATATCTTAGGTGTTGTATTCGATTCTTCTGTTTTTAAACAACATAATAGATATCCTCAGGAAACTCGTCTTACCATTAAACTTAAAAATTTAGGACAATCAGAAGAAGAAGCTATTCAAACTGCTCTTTCAAGTATTCGTAAACACTTGAAAATTTCTGTGCAGCCAGATATTGTTTCTTTTAAAAGAGTGCTTTCTGCTATTCCTCAATATACAGTAGGCCACCTAGAAAGAATGGGAACCCTATGTCCTGAATTTCAACGAAAAATGCCCCGATGTTATTTATTAGGTAATTATCTAATAGGGGTGGGTATAGAACACTGCATTCGTCATTCTAAAGAAACGGTACAGAATTGGCATAAGAATTGCTTTTAACCACTTTTTAATTCTTTGATTTCTTCTACTAACGTTCTTAAATCATCTGGGGTGTGGTGAATGTTAATAAAAATTCGTAGAATATAAGATCTTTTTTGATGGCAGATGATCCATTGGGAGAGAATGCCTCTTTGTAAAAGACCTTCCCAAAAATAGCAAAGTTCTTCTTCTTGAGAAAAATGTAGGCAGATTACATGTGTAGAGGAGCTGATTTCATAAACGTGCAATTGTTTTTTTATCCAGTGGCACCTCTGTTCTAGTTGATATCTTTCCCCTTCTAAAGAGGGGATGAGATCCAAAGCCATTTCTATGGCTCCTAAAGAAGCGTAAGTTACACTGGATTCTCGACAGAAAACATGTTTTTTTATGAGATTTTTAATCCAAGAAGAACAACCGAGAAAAGCCGCATCAGTGCTTGCAGAATTGTTTAAAGAGCATAAAATTAAATCGATATCCTCTCGTTTAGCTGCAAGACCTAAACCTCTGTCGCCTTTAACACCAAAAGCTAGTGAATCGTCCACAACCAATAAAGCATTGTAGGCTTGAGATAAAGAGGTAATGTAATTTAAGTCGGTTAAAGTTCCGTTACCACTACTAATAGATTCACAAAAGATCATTTTAACGGAGCAGATGGATTGCCCCTCTCTTTTTAAAATAGTTTCTAAGGTAGTTAAAGAATTCTGATTATAGGTGAGAATTTTCAAAGGAAAACTATAAAGGATTTTACTTAAACCCGGATCTAAATCATCAGCGAGCAGTAAAAGAACATCGGAACTTAATGAAGAGAGTAAGTGCCATAGAGCCAAATAACGATTAGAGAAGAAATACAGATAAGGCATGTTGATGGATTCTGCAAGTTTTGTTTCAATTGTTTTTTGACATTCGATAAAACTTCCTGGGATCTCGGAGTGACAGACTCCATTGCCATAATGTAATAAATATTTAATCGTGTGTTTTTTCAGATCTGGGTGATTGGATAATCCTAAAAAATCTTGAGAAGAAAAATCGAGCAATTTTTTTCCTTGCCAAATCACATGGGTTGGACTTAAAGGAAGCAAAGCGTCTTCTTGAAATACACTCTCTTGCATAACTAATGGATTGCTTTTCATAAACCCCTATTTTAAATTTATTTTTTTTAATATTAAAAATTTTTCGCTTATTTAAGCATAAAATTCAAGAAAAAATTACATAAAAGAAAAATCGAGAAGAGAAGAAAAAAAGAAGGAAGAAGTGGTGTTTTTTTAAATGAATAGGTTCATTAAAATAAAAAATGTTGATTTTAATTGTATTTAAAATCATAATATAAATTATAAACAGTAATCATGTGTTGTGTGATACTGTTTGTTATTCTAATTTTACTAATGGGTTACATTGTTTTAAAACCATTTTAAAAGTTAGATCTCTAGAAAAATGTTTTCCTCTTAAAACAACGTAAAATCTTTTTTGTTCCGTTCGTTTATATAAAAAGTTTCTAATCATTGGATTAAATTTTTAGAGGATTATGGGTATTTCAAACATCTCCAATAATTACCCTAGTGATTTAGGGCTTCCCTTGCAAGAAAGTAACTGTTGGATGGGAAAAGTGATTGCTCATATTCACAAATCCACAAGTGGCTTGATCTCTTCTATCAGCTCTTTAGCACAGTCTATACTATCTAGTTTGATATACGTGGGGACATTAGGGCACTACACGCTAAGCGACCTAAAAAATGGTTTTTCTATGAAAAGAGATAGCTCTGGCGACAATGCAAGAATAGACAAAGGCTTATTCGGAAATGATACGTTTGGTCAAGCTCTAGAGAAAGTCAAATCTGAGCTTAAAAGGCACGATAGTAAAATATCTGTATGTTCAACTCTTTTAAGGGAGCTTCGTTGTAGTTCTGATCCTAAACATCGACCTATTTATCCCGATCTCTCACAAGGGATTAAGCTTTCGACTTATTCAAAGACTCCCCAGCAAAGGCTTGCTGAAATGGAAAAAAAGCAATAGAAAAATCTGTAAATCAACATAAGGGGAATGAAAGGTGCTAAGATTACATCTATTTATTAAAAAAATCAGTGCATATATTCCTAATCGAAAAAAGAAAACAAATCATCCGATCCTCTATTTTAAAACTCGTTTAAAAAAATATTCCAAAAGGAAAATGGCCCTTTGGTTGCAAAGAACGTATAGAGAGGTGATTGGTTTCTGGAATCCTTACTTGAAATAAGAGAGTTTCTCAGGACATGCGTTTTTATAGAAAAGCGAACTAAAAAAATTTAATTATTTTTAGTTCTCCTATTTTTTATTAAAAGAAATAGCTAATTCCATTAGCTGAAATTGGTTTATTTGATCTTTTTGTTAACATACATACGTAGGCATACATTTATGAGCGGCATTACTTCAGTTCAAAGTTTCCAAGAATCGAAAGGTGCAAATCCTATACAAGATCTAAATACCTTTTGGCATGGAAGAACTTTTCATAAAATTACCTCTGGAGTCAAGTATATGATCCAATCTATCAATCGGATCGCCCAATCGATATTATCCATATGCATACGCGCAGTGTCATTGGGGTTTTGTGATTTAGATAGTGCAAAAACCTATCTTTTTTCAAACCGACTGACAACGCGGTTTGTTCCACCACCACCTCCTCCAATGCCACTACTACCTTCTCAAGATGCTCTAGATAGAGAATTATCTAAAGAATCTAGTGTGAATTCTAAACATTCATCATCACATAAGGATTCTAGTATGAGTCTACAGGAAAAGAAAAAGGACATAATGAACGGAGACTTACTTGTGGATATGCAAAACAGTAAACTTTTTCAAAAAATTAAAAGTAAACAAAAATCTAATTAAAAACAAGTATTTAATAAATATCCACCTTACATTTTCTAGATCGAAGTGTATTTTTCATTTAGATGTGAATGTTGTTTGATCTTAAACGTTAAGGTGGGTCGTTCAACCTAAATCCTTTAAGGATAATTTATGTCAATACAACCATTGCATAGTTCATCAATTTCTCTATCTCGACGTGATTTACAAAATTTTAACCCAAAGGAACATTCGTTAGGCTACACTATAAAAAAAACCATCGTGATTTCTGGTATGGTGTTAGGGGGAGCCTCTTTGGTAGCAGGGGTTACGTTACTAGGTCTTGCTACAGCAGGTAGTGCTATTCCTATTGCAGCTCCTTTTGTGCTTGGTAGCATTGGAGCTTCAGGAATGACTGGTGCAGGCTGTGTTCTTAGTCGTATGAAGTTTCATCAATCGACTAAGAATATGCTAAAAGTCACTCATATACTTAAGGAAAGTGCAGATGACTTAAAAGAGGCGTTTAGAGACCAAAAGAATGCATGTGATTTAGCCACAGATGTGGTGAGGGAACTAGCAAACGCATGTTCTGATGTTCGCAAAAGTCAAGAAGAAATTTCTCGAGGATGCATAGAAAATGAAGCACAAATACATAAAGAGGCGAAAAAAGTAGAAGAAGCCGGAAAAGAATTAAACACGCAGATTTCCTTATTAAAATTGTTAAATGAAAAACTAGCCAACGCAGAAAAAGCAAGAGACTAGAAATAAGAAAGATAAAAGAGAGGAGATTTTTTTGAGATGAATATCGTTTCTACTGGATATAGGGTGTTCTCAGAGGCAATGAATCTTGGTAGAGATCTATCTCCTACAACTGGAGCTATGTTAGCAGCAGCAACAGCAGTTGCTAGTGTTCAGATTGCTCCTGCTTCTGGTGTGTTGGTTTTGGGAGGGACTTTGCTTGGAGCTTATTATCATGCTAAGAAAGATATCAAGTTGAATATGATACATAATGCAACAAAAGAGATTCGTGATTTAGTTCCAGATCTGAGTTCCATAACAGATCGAGCCAAGATCAATGCACTTGAGTTTAAAGCTATGTATGAGGATGTAAAGCATTTTTTGCCGAAGGTAGATGAACGGCTTGATGAGCAAGAGGCACAGTTAGTTCAACAGGGGAATATACTGCAAGCGGTTAAGAGATATCACGATGAATGGGCATGGATAGATAATCGTTTAAAGAGCTTAAAAGAACAAGAAAATCGACTCATCGGACACATAGATCGTCTTGAAGAATTAGAGAATAGGAGACAAAAAGAAGGTAAACGCAATAGAGAGCGAATGATTCGTTGGAATCATTTAGTTGAAAAATTGAAACAATGCAAGGGGAGTGATAAAGAGGAAATAGTTCAAGAAGTGTGTCGAGAAATTGGTGATTTGACAAAAGAGATATATGGGGAAAAGGCATTACATAAGACAAGTATGCTGAATCTACAAACAACAGAAGTTGTGGAGAAAAATCATCGTTCAAGTTGTCAAATTCGAACAGAAGCAGCTACCAAACCGACGTTTCAGTCAAAAGCCTTAAATTGTATTCCTTTAACAAGAGATAGAGTATCTTTACATAGACAGATAGGCTAGCGGTTTACAATAAGGATAGGGTGATGTTGATTGTTGAGACGATCCCCAAATACGTAACCCCATTTTTTGAGCGCGTGTTGATGAGGGTCTCTTATCTCTTGTTGATAGAGGGCTTTTTCAGGAGCAAAGCTTACAATCAGGAGTTGTAAGCCCTCTAGTCCAAAAAGCAGAGGCCATGGAATAGGATAATCTGGAGCTAGAAATAAGATATTTCCTACTTTCCGGGGAAAGGGGAAGTGAGATTTTAATGGTTTAGAAAAGGATAGGGGAATCAACATACTTCCAGCTAATGGTTTAATGCAAGAGAGTTCTTCTAAGGCCCAAGTGGTTTGAATGGGATATGGGGAAGTAGCTTTTACATATTGATCGAAAGCAATTCTTAAAGGAAAGGTATTAAAAAGCTCAGCGATAATCTTGATTAAAGAACGTTTATGCAGGATTTTTTTGAGCTCTTTGTTATCGCGCCATAGATCATATCCTTGTAGAAAGGAGCTTTCTAGGCTTCTTCTTTTAGCTAAGGTCAGATCGGAGATTTTTTGTATTTGAGCAATTTTTTCTAGTGGCAATAATCCTTCAATTTCAATAAAATGATTTCTTCGGAAAAATTCTTTTTGATCATCTGTCAAAAAAAGGCGCATGAGAGCTATAATTGGTTGATTCGGTTAAGAGCTAAATCTATTTTTTCAGGAGTGCTAAAGGCAGAAAAGCGAACAAATCCCTCTCCCTGTTTTCCAAAGCCTATACCTGGAATGCTAATTAAATGACATTTCATCAAAAGTTCGTCGAAAAATTCCCATGAGCTTTTCCCTTTAGGGGTTTTTACCCAAATATAGGGACTATCGATTCCCCCGTAACAATCAAATCCTAATTGGATTAAGCCTTGCTTTAGCGCTTTGGCTTGAGCGAGGTAGCTATTTATTTGAGCCTTCATTTCACTCTGACCTTGTGGAAGCAGAGTAGCTAAAGCTCCTTTTTGAATAGGATAGGCGACTCCGTTGAATTTGGCAGTCTGTCTTCGATACCATAAAGTATGCAAAGAAATTTCTTGCTCTGCATAACGTGCTTTAAGGGCTTTAGGAAGGATTGTATAGGAGCAACGCAAACCTGTAAATCCAGCGGATTTAGAAAAGCTGCGGAATTCAATCGCGCACTCCTTAGCGCCCGGAATTTCGAAAATAGAACGAGGGACATCTCCTGAGCGAATAAATGCTTCATAAGCGTGATCGAAAAAGATAACAGCTTTGTGTTTTAAAGCATAATGGACCCAAGCAGCTAAAAGATCCTTATTCATAGCAACTCCTGTCGGATTATTAGGAGAGCATAAATAGATCAAATCGCAGGATTCAGATGGAGGATAGGGATGAAATTGGTTAGTTTCTAAACAAGGCAGAGCGATGATTTTCGTTCGACCTGAAAGAAGAGTCGCATCGAGATAGGCTGGGTAAGCAGGGTCAGGGATGGCTACGACAGAGAATAGAGAAAACAACTCTAGAATATTTGTGATATCTGTATTGATGCCATCTGAAATGAAAATCTCTTCAGGGGTGATTTGCAAAGTAGAAAAATACGTATTGACAATGGCTTCTCGTAAAAATAGATAACCGTTACAAGGTCCGTATCCTTTTAGACCTGAAGAAGTCCCCATCTCTAATACAGCCTGGCTTATAGCTTGGGCTGCAGCGGGAATTAAAGGTAGCGCTATATCCCCTATGCTTAAATTAATCAATGGGTCAAGGGGGATTTCTTTATGCAATGCATCTATTTTTTCTTCAATTAATGAAAAAATAGATGTGCGTTTTAGACGCTGAAAAAAAGAATTAATCGCAACCATGAAAACCCCTAAAATGATACAGTATGCCCGGACTTAATTAAAAAGTAAAGAGAGGATAAGCGTGGGAGCATGTATGGAAGTCAATCCATTTGAAACATTATTTGAGAAAATATCGGAAATCGAAGAACGTTTAAATTATCAATTTAAAAATAAAAAAAATCTTGTTTTAGCTTTTATTCACCGATCATTTTTTAATGAATACCGAGCAGTTATCGATCAACATAATGAGCGATTAGAATTTTTGGGAGATTCGGTGTTAGAGTTAATTATTTCTGATTATGTATATGAACATTTGCCAACAGAGCCTGAAGGTCATCTTTCTAATTTGCGCTCCTATATCGTAGAGGCAAGCAACTGTGCTCAGCTTGCCCTTAAGCTAAATATTGCAGAGTTTATTTTATTAGGTAAAGGTGAAAGGATGAATGACGGGCGTGGTCGAGAAAAAATTATAGCCGATTTATTTGAAGCGCTCATTGGAGCCATTTATAAAGACGGAGGACTAGAAGCTACTCGTCGGTTTTTTTTACATCATTTTGAAGAAAGAATTAAAGAAATTATTTACAAACCATTAAGGAATTGGAAAGCAGAGTTACAAGATTATGCGCAAAAAAAATACCAAAAGCCACCTATTTATAAAGTGCTGAGGGAATCAGGGCCCGATCATAGCAAAATATTCCAAGTGATGGCTTATCTTGAAGATCAAGAGATAGGTGAGGGAATAGGTTCTTCTAAAAAACAAGCAGAACAAGCGGCTGCTGAAAATGCACTGAATAAATTGGAAATCAAATATGACGATTAAGCAACGCTGCATTTGGTGCTGTAATGAATGTGGGCTTACCCAAGCTAAGTGGACTGGAAGTTGTCCTGCTTGTCAAAAATGGAATACTTTTGAAAAACAAGTTCAAACAGTTGATAGATCAGAGAGGTTTGCACATAGCAAGTCACAGCCCTTACGAATTAAAGAGATCAAATTTGAAGAATTCATGCGTATCTCGACAAAACTGATTGAACTTGATCGTTTACTAGGAGGGGGCATTGTGCCTGGTTCTTTAACACTCATTGGAGGCGATCCTGGAATTGGTAAATCTACGCTCATGTTACAGCTTGCGCAAAAACTGGCTGAGCAAGGATTAACCGTTCTTTATATTTGTGGAGAGGAATCCGTTGAGCAAACTTCCTTAAGAGCTTTAAGACTCAAAGTACAAGATGAACACCTATTTCTATTGAGCGAGACTCTTTTTTCTCATATTAAATTGCAGATCGAGCGTTTAAAACCTGATATCATGATTGTTGATTCGATACAAATTGTATATAAAAGTGAAATCCCTTCTGCTCCAGGTTCTGTTAGTCAAGTGCGAGAATTAGCCATGGAGTTTATGCATTTAGCAAAAGGGTTAAAAATAGCAACTTTTCTCATAGGTCATATGACAAAATCAGGAGAAATTGCAGGTCCTAAAGTGTTAGAGCATATTGTAGATACCGTATTGGATTTTGAAGGGGAAAAGCAGCAAGGATACCGGATGCTTCGTTCCATGAAAAATCGATTTGGCCCCACAGATGAGATTGCTTTATTTCAAATGAATGCAACAGGACTTACCGAAGTGCATAATCCTTCTTTATTGTTTATGGAAGAGCGCATAAAAGAGCTACCAGGTTCTGTCATTATTCCTGCTCTAGAAGGGAGTCGCTCTCTACTGGTAGAAGTACAAGCTTTGGTTGCGCCTTCTTCTTTTTCTACCTCAACGCGTAAATCAACAGGATTAGATCCGAATCGGTTAAGTCTGTTGTTAGCGGTATTAGAGAAGAAAATGAATTATCGATTATATAACTGCGATATATTTGTATGTATTGCAGGAGGTTTAAAGATTTTTGAGCCAGCTATTGACTTAGGGGTCATTCTAGCTATTGCTTCTTCTTTTTGTAATCGTTGTATTGATCCCTCAACAGCCATTGTCGGTGAAGTGGGATTAGGTGGTGAAGTGCGAGGGGTTTCCCGAATGGAAAATAGAATTCGAGAGGTCATTCATATGGGATTTAAGCAATGTATCATTCCTAAACGTAATAGAAAAGGGGTTCCCTCTGATTTGTTGCATAAAATTCATCTCATTGAAGTGGAAGTGGTGGAGGACGCTATTCATGCCCTTATGTAATCAAATTTCGGTGGCTGCACGGGATTCTTGTCTATCGCGTGCTCAAGTGAGAGAAGTATGTCAAGAGCTGCAAACGATTCATCCAAATTGTGTTTTTGCACCTACTTGGATCCAGACAACGGGGGATTGCAGATTAGATGTTTCTTTGAAATTTTTAAGCAAAACCAATTTTTTTACCAAAGAAATAGATCAATGGGTGTTATCTGGGATTTGTAGAGTAGGAATTCACTCGGCTAAAGATTTACCAGATCCTTTAGAACAAGGTTTGAAAATAGTTGCTATCACAAGAGGAGTAGATGCAAGAGATGTTTTGGTTTTACTTCCTCATCAAACTATAGACACTCTGCCCAAAAAAGCAAGGATTGCTACCTCTTCTCTACGTCGTGAAAAAGCGATTAAAGATCTAAGAGAAGATCTGATTTGTGTAGATATTCGCGGGGTCATCGAAGCTCGTTTGGCTTGTCTTTATCGAGGAGAAATTGAAGGGTTGGTTGTGGCTGAAGCTGCATTGGTTCGTTTAGGTCTCATCCATCTAAATCGATTTTTTTTATCAACGGAAGTGGCTGCATTACAAGGTAAGTTAGCGGTTGTTGCCAGGCAAGACGATCAAGAGATGTTGCAGCTCTTTTCTGTAATAAATACTTTTCAAGAACTAGATCTTATTAGTGGTTATTTGTGAAGAAAGCTCTTTATCTAGGAACGGATCCTTCTTATTATAAAGTGCAGGGAGTCCAAATGATTCACTATCCTGTGATTCACATTGTACCAAGAATGAACTTTTGTGTTAAGGTAGCTTACAGCAAATTATCAAGCTATACACACCTTTTATTCACTAGTAAACATGCAGTTCAGATTTTTTTTCAACAGTTAAATAGCCTTGGCATATCTAAAAGCCTTTTACAATCGATTACTATTATTGCCATTGGTCGCATTACTGCCCGTTATGTAGAAAAATATACTTCCTGCTCTTTCGTTGCAGAGGAAGAGACTCAAGAGGGGATCATTGCTTTTTTGCGTACACAGCCTTTAGAAAAATCCCATTTTTTTTTCCCTCGTTCCAGTCTTTCTAGAAATGTGATCATTGATTTTTTGCAAAAAAATCATATTTTGTTTCAAAGCTGCTTTATTTACGATACAGTGACTTGGAAAAAGCAGCCTGTTCTTAATTTAGAAGGAATAGATGAAATTATTTTCACTAGTCCTTCGACTGTTAAAGCTTTTTTAGAAATTTTTTCCGTTATTCCCTTAGATAAAAAGCTCATCACAATAGGCCCTATTACGCAAAAAGCATTATCTGAAATGCTTTAAGAAGAGGCTATTTCCAAAGGTTTAGGTTTAAAGCTAGCTAACAATTCTTCTGTTTTATCAGTATTTTCCCAAGGGAAAATGATATCCTCTCTTCCAAAATGTCCATACGCTGCAGTTTTTGCATAGATTGGCTGCAATAAATTAAGCTGTTGGATAATAGCATGAGGCCTTAAATCAAAGTGTTGTAGAATCAGTTGCATGATCTTTTTTTCGTCGATGTGATGAGTGCCAAATGTTTCTATAAAAATAGAAGTGGGTTTCGCTATACCAATAGCATAAGAAATTTGAATTTCGCAACGATCGGCAAATCCTGCAGCTACAATATTTTTAGCCACATACCTTCCTATGTAAGCTGCACAACGATCTACCTTTGAAGGGTCTTTACCAGAAAAAGCTCCTCCTCCATGACGCGCTGCTCTGCCATAGGAGTCGACAATAATTTTACGACCCGTTAAACCGCAATCAGCTTGAGGGCCACCAATCACAAAGCGGCCTGTAGGATTAATGAGATAGCGAGTCTTTTTTGTAATCCATTTATCTGGGATTACTGGCTTAATTATCTCTTCGATAACAGCTTCTTTTAAATCAGAATAGCTTATTTCTTCTTTGTGTTGTGTAGATAAAACAATGGTATCTACATAAGCTGGTTTGTTATCGATATAACAAAAAGTGACCTGACTTTTTGCATCTGGTTGTAACCAAGGTAATGTACCCGATTTACGCAAAAAAGCTTGACGTTGCATTAAACGGTGAGCATAAGTAATCGGTACCGGCATCAGCACATCTGTTTCATTGGTAGCATAACCAAACATCAGTCCTTGATCCCCAGCTCCTTGATCATCCTCTCTTCGATCTACACCGATAGCAATGTCGCTAGACTGTTGGCTAATAGCATTAATAATAGAACAAGAATGGGCGTCAAGGCCCGAAGTTATGTTATCGTAGCCTATACGTAAGAGTAAGTCCCGAATAGCTTTTTCCCCATTGATTTGCGCCTGCGCGCTAATTTCTCCTGCAACAACGATCATAGATGTTTTCACTAAAGTTTCACAAGCTACTCTTGCTTTAGGATCTTGAGCCAAAGCAAGATCTAAGATTGTATCAGAAATCTGATCTGCTACTTTATCAGGATGTCCTTCAGAAACAGATTCCGAAGTAAATAAATAAGATTTTGGCATAAGGAATCTCTTGGGTTGTACATTATGTGTTAGAAAATTTTTAATTTTTTTTGAAAAAATTTGTCAACCTAAAGAAAGAACATCTACAAATAAAAAAGCTTGCGAATAACCTCATGTTACGCAAAAGAAGCATTTGAAAAAAGCAAATAGCCAAGGACACTGGCGTAATTGCAAATGATCGAACAACTGGCGTTAATTTAAAAACAAATAAGTATATCTGAATGTTTTAGATTCATGAACTTTCCCATGCCTTTAGAGTTAGCTCTTTTAATTGTTTGATAAATTCCATGCCAATTTCGGAGTAATCAGGGTTTTCTGAGTGGCTGGAGTGTCTTCTTTGATTGACTATGGTTTGATATTCTTCAGGATAATTAAGCTCAAGAGCTTCTTGCCATGTAGCATGATTAGCGAGAAACTC
>JAITFW010000021.1 GCA_031281085.1 Chlamydiales bacterium
CATGCTGCAAATAGAAGTGTTTGAACGTTCGATCATGAGATCGATGAAAGAGTAGAAGGATTGTCATGATTTCGCTTAAAGCCATCCGGCTTTCCTTATTTCGCATGTTCTTTTTCTTATATTCTATTTCCTGCTCTATACACATTTTTGAAAATTGTTTGGTACAATCGTCGACGAGACAAAAGAGTTCAATGATTTTTTCTTCCTCCATTTTTGAGCCTTTTTGGGTTAGTGGTTTTTTCTGCAAAAAAAGAAATACTTTAACCTAAAAAGGACTCATTTTCAATGGCTTATCTTTTTCTTAAATGATACTGGCGTTAATGTATTGCAACTCACCTTGACGGAATCAATCCTGTTTAATAAACTAAATATTTTACTGAACTTAAGGAAGGTAAAATGAGGAGAATAGCCTTTTTATTCACTTATTTTTGCATGATGATTGGTATTTCACCTTATGCTAATGAAATAGAAGATCATCACTTTAGCTCAATGCAGGATGTAATAGATAGAGAAACGCAAGAAATTGCTAGCGTTGATCCCACTCATTACGAAGAGTTAGCCCAGCTCTACGTTTCTCGAGGGGAAAGCTTTTTATTGGATGCGCAATATGAAAAAGCGATTGAAGATTTCCAAAATGCTCGCAGGTGTCTAAAAGAAGGTAGTAATGTCGATATCGCTATAATCACTGCGTTTAGAGCAACTTTTGGGGAGGTTATTATTGGGGAGGTTATTAGTTATGATAACCTAGAAATGCAAGAAGAGACTCAACAATCCATCCAGCAACTTCAAATAATAGCAAACTCTATTGGGTGCAACCTCTATTGGGTGCAACCATTGCATAGAGCAATATCCTTGCTGTGGGATAACCTCTTCTTCTGCAGGTAAATCCTATTTGTGCGATATAGGGTTATAGTTTACAAACATCAGCAGAATCAGGATTGTTATGATGATATCCTAGGTCCTATCAACCTCCTGAGCCAGAGTGGTGTGAAGAGGTTGTAAGAGGGGTGGGAAAATCTATGGAGGCAATTGCTTGCCTAGCTCGTAATCATGCGGTTAAAGCAGTTTTAATAGGGATCATTGAAGGTTTGATGACAAAAGGGGTAAAGTGTTGCCAAGCGGGTGGTTTTTGGAAAGCTTGTGTTGCTCCCATTACTAGAAAATGGAAAGAATGGAAAAGCAATCAGGAAAAGTATATTCTGCCTGATCCAAAAAACTTCGGCATCTATTATTAATTTAAGGAATGACATGAAGGCGTTTCTTCTCTTGGTTTTGTTTGCAGCAAATGGGTTTTGTACTCATATGGATAAAAGTATGGAAACGTACAAAGAGAACCCAGGTCTTTATCTGAACTTTCAGGATGTTCCTATTTTTCATAAAGACAACCCTTTAGAAGGGTTAGATGGTTTTGCTGTGATTTCTTTTCAAAGGCCAGAAATAGACAAGGAGATTCAATCCGTGATCAAGCAGGAATTAGGTTCCCTTGGAACTGTTATTCAAGCTAAAAGTGGAGATATGCGTGGTTTTGCTACAGGAAATATATTAAACATTCAAATTGGGCGTGTTTCTAAGTGGGATGGAGAAGAATTCCCTATTTCTAGAATTACTCTTCATATTGAAACCTTTGTCATCATTCGTAAAACCCACATAAGATCCATGCTGAGAATATGGTCCATTAACGATTTTATAGAGACGCCTTTACATAGTCAATCACAGGATGAAATAGGTAAAGCCGTTCAAAGACTTCTTAGAGAATTTATCAAAAATTATAAATTTGCAAATCCTCATCAAACTCAAAAGCCTATATTTTACATCTACTGAAATTCCAGTGTTGGCAGGATGGGCTAAGAAAGATCGTTGTAAAATAAAAATGAAGAAGTTGTATAAAAGCAGGTATTACCGTTAAGCTAAAGGGAAGCATTACGTGAAAAAGAAGCACACTTTAAAAAGGCTCTTAGGGCTTTGTTGTTTGCTTTCAAGCGCTCTTTTTGCTGAAGAAAGATGTTCTGATTGCCAAAGCGAACTTTCACAAATATATGAGGAGATTCTCTATTTACAAGAGGTGAAAACTCGTTATTATGCGTGGGTTTTCATGCATGAAGAGCAAGCCATGCGTTGGCAGTTTAACCCTCATTTAAAACAAGAAGCCAGACGTTGTTTGCAATTGGCAGATGCAGAGCGTAGAGTGATTCAAGAGATTCAAGAACGGATTGATCATTTATGCATTCGTAGGGACCAACTTCTTAAACCTTCTTAAAGGGTTTTTTCGTGAGCCAAATGACAAGGTAAATAAAGGCTCCAGATAGAGCTAAGTTGAGTGTGAGACTAAGACCTGCTAACTCTAAAGCAATAGGGGGGAGTTGATATTGAGTAGAGATCATTAAAATTCCAGCCCCTACTTCTCCTCGAGGCCACATAGCGATGCTTAAAGCGGTTCTCTCTCTTAAGCTTACTTCTTTTTTATAGCAGAACATAGGAAATAACTTCCCTAGATTAGCGAGGATTGTCAGCATAAGCACATGAAGGAGAAGCATTGTCCAAGAGATATGACCAAAAGAGAGTTTAGCTAAAGAACATCCTACGAGGAACATATAGGTAAATTTAAGGCTATTATCAAATTTCACAGCAAGAGGTGGATCTATTTTTTTGTAGGGAGCTTTGAGGATGCATCCTAATACAAAAGCTGGTAGCAAAACTTCGAGATCTAAAACATCGACTGCTTTAAGAGACTCTACTAAACCTGTTAAAAGCACTGCATAAATAAAAATGCACAGTTTGTTCGTAGGAAGAGGTACTCGGTGTAGATAACGATAAGCCGTGATTAAAAGAAGCAGGGTAGTGAGTAAAATAAAAAGGATCTGAGATTGTAGACCGATATAGATGAGCTGAAGAGGAACGATAAATAATACAGTATCTAAATCGTCGAATATAGCTAAAATTCGGACTTTTTTAAATACCCAAGTGCCAGCTAGGCCTGCAGCCATTAACATGGCAAATAAAAGACCTGTTGAAGTAGGGGCAGCAAACCTTCCGATTAAAGCTGATTGTTGAAGCGTTAGATCTAAAAATAAGAAGAAATACGCACTGCAAAAAAGCCAGGGGAAGGCTGCTGCAGTCATCGCGATGAGGTAGTCTTTTCCGTAACTTTTCAGGTTTTTTTTGTTTAAGTCAAACTCTATGCCTACTTCGATCATAATATAGGCTAGGAGGGTTAGGGTGAAAAAGTGTAGATAGTTTTGGTAAGGAGTTAGAGAAGCGGTTTGTGAAACGACAATACCAACTATTAAAAGCAAGCTGTATAGGAAAACCTTGTACATAGGGCGCTCATTTCTTAAGGTCTGATTCCTTTAAGTAAAAGATCTATGCACAAAAAAGCCAAGTGAATTATCCTAAAAGATCAGAAGTTGCGGCTTTCAGAGCTGTTTCAAATAGAGAATACAAGCTATTTTCTACTTTTTCATCTTCCAAATGAGGCTCCCATTCCATCTGAGTATGAGAGTCGCTGATTACAACCATTGCTCCTAAATCGATTTGATGAACGTGAGCTACCGCAAATAAAGCAGCTGTTTCCATTTCAACAGCTAACACTCCTTCTTGTTGAAAATGTTGGATTTCCAATGAAGTTTGTCTATAGAAACCATCTGTTGTCCAGGTACTGCCAATGTGATGAGAAGTATTTGTTTGTTTTAATAAGTCGGTTAAAAGATTCGTCATACGGCGAGGAGCATGGATATATTTACTAGCTTCCATATAGTGATAGGAAGTTCCTTCATCGCGAATGGCTTTTTCGAAAAGCACAATGTCGCCAATATTTACTTTATCATGAAGTGTACCAGCTGTACCTATACAAACAAAACGGGTAGCTCCCCAAGCGACGAGTGCTTCCATTTGATGGGCAGCAGCAGGAGCACCGGTTCCTAAATAAGCAATGGCAAGCGAAGGAAAATCATCTAGGAGGAAAACTTTTTTAAAACAGCCCTCGTAACTTTTATGTTTATATTTTTGTAAGATAGTTTCTAAAAAACGCCCATGAGAACAAAAAATAATGGCTTTAGGAGCGCTAATTGTAGGTAATAATCCTTTTTGACGGTTGTATTCCAGCCATTTAGCTGGGGTGATCAAAGAAGGATGGCTATATTTTTCGTGTAATTGAGGTAACATATTTCTTTAAACCTTTTTAAATGATAAAAATGATAACATAAATCAAAGTAAAATATGAATAAATCTACTTAATTAAAATAAATTTTACTTTCTTCGGTTTTTTAACCATTCATAGATTAATCCTAAGATCCCTCCAAAAATCACGTATCCTAATAGTAAAAGAGGCTTTATCGAGAAATGCTCCTCAGAAAAACATTTGGTTTTCATTTTTGCCGTAAGCATTATGAGATTGATGATCCATAAAAGCATTCCGTATAAGGCTCCCCAAATAAAGGATCTTATGGGCTTTTTCGAGATTTTACAGACAGCTATAGCAAATATAGCTCCTAAAATAGCTGTTAAAAACAAATAAAAAAATAAACTGCTAAAGATGTTGGATAAACCGACTAGCTCCCCAATGACTAGAATAGAATCGAAGTGAAGTAGAGCAAATGCAAGGATGATTCCTGCAAAAATTCCACTTAAAGCACCAATCATTAGATTTTTTTGAGAAAAAGCCCTAGTTCGCATGAAATCCCTTTATTTGCTTTGTTATCATTTTATGTAATTTACTGCAAAAAATGAGTTGTATCAAAAAAAAAAATCTGGAATAGTTTCTATTCTAGAAAAAATTAGTTTGTTATTTGTTTAAAACCTATTATGATTAAAAAGGATAATTTAAAGTTCTGCCCTTGCACTAGTGGTTTGTCTTATCAAACCTGTTGCAGGCCTCTTCACCGTGGTGCTTTAGCGAAGAATGCCTTGCTGCTTATGCGCGCGCGCTATGCAGCTTATGCGCTTGACTTAAGTTCTTATATTATCAAAACTACCCATCCTGCAAGTCCACAGTATTGTGATGATCATGAAGAATGGACGAGAGAAATCTCTCATTTTTCTAAAACCTTTTTGTTTAATCGATTAGAGGTGCTTTCTTTTAAAGAAAAGGAAGAGATGGCTACTGTAACTTTTGTAGCACATATGTCTCAAAATGGCCAAGATGCTACATTTACAGAGAGGAGCTACTTTGAAAAAGTCAAAGAGCAATGGCTGTACAAAAACGGACAGCTTTGCGAAGGGAGGATCCCTAGTTTGATGACTACAGAACCATTAAAAGTATTGCCTCTTGCCTATTATGATGACCCTATTCTCCGAAAAAAAGCCGAGCCTATTATAGCTATTACAGAAGATGTGAAAAAGCTCATTGAAGAGATGAAAGAGACAATGGATGCTTGCAATGGAATAGGGCTTGCCGCTCCTCAAGTTCACCATTCAATTAGGCTTTTTATTATCAGAGAACCTACCAATAAAGAGTTAGATAAAGACAAAGTAAAATGGGGAAAGGTAAAGGTATTCATGAATCCCAAGATATCTTTCACTAGTAAAAAGACGTGGAAGGAATCTGAAGGATGTCTATCGATTCCAAATATTTATGCAGATGTAGAGCGAGCTCGAGAAATCATAGTTGAGTATATGAATATAGAGGGAAAAATCATGACCCAGAGGTTTTCTGGTTGGGAAGCTAGAGTCATCCTGCATGAAAATGATCACATCGATGGTATCTTATTTATTGACAGAATCAGTCAACAAGAGGCTAAAAAGCTGATTCCTTTTCTAGAAAACTTGAAAAAACGCATACATAATAGCTTTATGTTGTGATGAGTTTTTTTTAATTTTACGCAATCTAAAGAGAAAATACGATGAGTTTGGTTATTTCTAATGCTTTTATTCAAACAATTCCCGTTAGAGCTATAGGAATGGCTCTTGGCTATTGCGCCTATGAAAGGGCTGCACAAATTATAAACACAAGATCTCCAACTGTACCGACTAAGTATTTACCCTATATGGGACTTGTTGCTGGCGCTTTAGCAATCACGCAGCAAGCCCTTGTTATATATGCTGTAGCAATTCTTGTCTTAATTCCTTTAAAACATGCGATGGTAAAAGAACAGAGCATAGCTGAAACTTCTCCCTTTTTGGAAGATATGGATGTGACTGTGGGATCGAAAGATTCTCATTACGTTCCATTGGAAAGGGAAACTAGACAGATAGCCATTTTTATCAATATTTTAGAGAAACGCAATGTGATGATTACAGGCCCTTCTGGCTCAGGTAAAACAGCTTTATTGGAAAGCATTGTTCAAAGGATTTGTAAATGCGATCCTACCTTGCATAAAGGCCTTAGAGGTAAGAAATTTTATAGGGTTTCTTGTGTGTCTCTAATGAGTGGTGCCATTTATCGAGGCGATCTCGAACAAAGAATTAAAGGTATATTAGACTTTGCTAAGAGTCAAAAAAACAGCGTAATTGTTTTCGATGAAATACATCAACTTGCTATGGCCAACAAAGGCTATACAGGAGGTAGCAATGTGTCTGCTTTAGATTTCTTTAAGGCAGACTTAGCAAGAGGTGATATTTCTGTTATTGGCATAACTACTAATGAGGAATTTCTAGCTTATTTAAATGATCCAGCTCTTCAGAGGCGTTTCAACAGAATTGAATTAAAGCAACCTGTCTTTAAGGATAGTTTGGAAATGTTAAAAGAACGAGCAAAGAGTCTGCTAGAAAAATATCCAAGTATCACTATTGCAGATGATGTATATGAAGAAATATTGATTCTTGTACAAAAACGAGTGTATCAAAATTCTTCTCTCATAGATCAAGGTTATGATCTTCTAAAAGCAGCTTTTACTACTATTGCTTTAGAAAAAGACAGTATAGACAAAATCTGCATAGGCAAAGATGAAATGAGAAAGATCTTTAAAGATTGTTTCTCTATGCAAACAGATAATCAAGAAGCTAGTTCATCCCACTCTTGTTCAGGTACAGAGGATCATGACAAAAATTCTTCTTTTTGCGTTTTAAAAAAAAATTGATAGTTCTTGATAACTAAAATAGAAAAAAGTATGAATAGTCTTTAAGAAGAAGATTTCATGAAATCAAAGCCTCGAGAAATTTTACTTTTTGTAGCAAAGGAATCTTAACAAAGGCAAGCGCGGATATTCTTGTACATTGGTAATTTCAGATCAGGAAGATATCCTCAATACAGGAGGAAAAGGGGTGGATAAATCTGTGGTTATCGATTTTTACTCTGCTATTCTAAAAAGGATTTTTCTCAAGATTGCTATGCGTTTTATTTGGAAGGGAGCTTTGGTTTGATAAATATTCTTATGTACACAGCAAATTAAAAAAAACAAGAACTATTGGGATTGTTCTTTTGATTAAAGAGAATGAGATAGATAGCACGTATTATATAAAACCTTAGTTTTAAGAATAGAGATCGTTTTGCAGTAGTTAAAGTTCATGAGCCTTAAAGAAAATAGATCCAGAAGAAAGTTCAAAAAAGGTTCTGAGCCTTCGATAGGCAAAAAGTGTACAGGTTTTTTGCATTTTTGTGTTCAAAAACATGCTGCTCGACATTTGCATTATGACTTTCGCTTGGAATACAGAGGGATCCTTTTGAGTTGGACTGTTCCGAAAGGCCCTTCTATGGATCCTAAAATCAAACGTTTAGCTATAAAAGTGGAAGATCATCCTCTTGACTATCAATCTTTTGAAGGTGTGATCCCTAAGGGAAATTACGGAGCTGGAACAGTCAAAATATGGGATCGTGGTTTCTATTCCAGCCCTGGTACTACTGAGCCTAAGAAAGTAGAAAAAATTCTCAGCCAGGGATTAAAAAAAGGTCATTTTACTATTATTCTAAAAGGAAAAAAAATGAAAGGAGAGTTTATTTTTCAAAAAATCAAAACAGACAAAGACAACACATGGCTTCTTATTAAAAAAGCGGATGAGTATGCCTCCTCATAAGATGCCTAAGCTTTACTTCTCCCCTATTGTTTAGCTACTGATGATCAAGAGAATAGAATTTTCCATTTTTAGGTTTTAGTACAATCTCTAAGAAGCAGTCCTAAAACCTAATTTTTAGTAAGAAGTTGAGCACTTAATTTAGGAGCAAATAGGTATCCAAGAGATGTATCCAAAGAAGAAAGGGAAAAAAAGAGAACCAGACTTCAAGGTAGAAGATAGAAGAGGAGGCCGACCACTTAAGAAAAGAAAAAGACAAAAGGAGAACGCCATATTCTATGAAGCTAAAACAGGAAGTCAGAGGAGATTTCTACCAAAGGACGATCCATCTTAGAAAAGAGACAACAAAAGTTTTTGGAAGAGGCGACAAGCAGATATGTTTGAGAGATGAAATCACCCACTAAGAAAGAAGGTTCGACATCAGGCAGAAAGGGAAGAAGAACCGAGAGCGGCAATCATGGATAGCCAAACCATGAAAACAGCCGAGAAAGGAGCACGAGGATTTGACAGAGGGAAAAAAAAGACGCAAATGTGAAACCTATAAAGATTCTTTCTTTTGACGTTCAAAAGAATTAGCCATTATACGATCCCAATAATAATTTGCATCCCTTAATCTCTCTTTTGAAGGATCGTATCTTCTTTTAACTT
>JAITFW010000035.1 GCA_031281085.1 Chlamydiales bacterium
TGCAAGAACATATCAAATCATTTTTCTCGCATTTTCCTGATCCAAGAAAAAAATGGTTGTATCCTGCATGGTATGTGATCCTGGTAATTTTATCTGGCTACCTCTCTGGGTGCAATACATTGGAGTGCTCTATTATAGATCAAGCCGTGAAGGAACTCCTCAGCAGTTTGCCAACTGGGTAAGGGAGCATTGGGGCATTGAGAATGGACTACATTATGTGGTAGATGTTGTGTTTGAAGAAGATGCGTCTCTTGCTGATACTGGTTATGCCGCAGAAAATATGGGACTGTTACGGAGAGTTGATCCAGATCGAGGCATGGCTGATGCGAGACGAAATGCGGGATTTGAACCAAATTATCTGAGAGGATTATTGTCTAGAATTTTCACTCGAATATGTTAAAACTTTCGTATCAGAAGGCCATGAAGTTACATTGTCGTAATCAAAATGATTATTTGTATTTTAATTTAAAATCACTACCTATTTAGGACTACTGAAAATGTAACTCTCTTTACTCAAGATTTTATCTATCTCTGAAAAATCCGGAGTAGTGCTTTCTAAAAAGCAAAGAAATTTGCTATGTTAGTTTTTATAAGAAAGCTTTTTGGAGATACCTCATTATGTCACGAGCACTTTTTCTCGCTTTAACTCTTGTTACAGGTTGTCATTGGAACCTAATCCCTCAAGAAGAAAACAAACAACAAATACAAGTAGCTCTAAAACCTATCGTTGCAATCGTTCCTGTCATCAACAGTACCGAAGAAGATAGCATTTGGAACCTATCTGAAGAGTTCACTTATTGTATTACCAATCAGCTCGCGCAAAAAAATCACCTTTCTTTAATAAACCTTGATAAAACCACTCAAGGTCCTGTCTTAGGCCTAAACCCTTTTGGACAAGATATTAGCTGGCTTAAAAAAGTATTTTCTCATCATGGATTTGTAGTGTTTCTCGAACTTGTGGAGCATAACGAAGCAGTAAGGCAAGATGATAAACAAATCATTGATTCTAAAAAATGCTCTGCTGAACTTTTAATGACTATGCGTGTACGCGTTTTTGATTTGCAAAAAAATGAGCCTAAAGTAGTTTTACAAGAGCTAGTACATGAATCTCATTTCATTCCTAGACCATTTACACGTAGTCATTTCCAACAAGAAAAATGGGGTCATGAAATGTTTGCCATTTCTCCAATGGGACTTGCGCATGCACAATTTATCAAACATATCTGTAACCGTCTTGAAGATTATATCCTTTTAGCAGCGCGTAACGATAAATAAAGGTTCTTGATGTTAACTTCTTCAATAAGTAGCGATTACTTGACAATAATCCTGTTATTTGGAACAATTGGGCTATTTACTCTACTTGTTGCTAAATCGCATGGATTTTTTTATGATCGATCTTACATAAACGTCCCTTTTTCTTTAGCCCAGCTTTTAAGCGTCTTTGCTATTTATTTATGTATGACCCTCTTAGGGTTGCCTATTTTAATTACTTTATCTAAGCTTATCTACTCTGAAACTCCTTTCCCTGTGTTTATATTAAGTTGGCTGCAACTCTTTGTTATAACAATTGCTTTCTTCTTAATTCGATCTATTTTATCTAGCCACAATAGAATGATTTGGAAGTATATTTGGAAAAAACCAAGCTGCAACCAATCTTTAGCGCAAGATATAGGAATGGGTATATTAACATGGCTCATTAGTTTTCCTATTGTCATTGCAATAGGTCAGCTCTTTGATTTTATCCTTTATCTTCTTTTTCACTTAGAAACCTATGAACAAGTAGCGGTTCATTATCTTAAAAAATCTATTTATTCCTCTTCTCAACTTATACCTGCTTTAATCATGATTGCATTTGCTGCTCCGATTATTGAAGAGCTGCTTTTTCGAGGATGTCTGCAGTCTTATTTAAAAAGATATATGAAAAAAAGCTTGTCCATTGTCTTTTCTTCTATTTGTTTTTCTACTTTTCATTTCTCAACTAGCCAAGGCATTGGTAATATTTCTTTACTGCTCTCTTTATTTGTATTTGCTCTTTTCTTGGGGTTTATCTATGAACGTCAAGGTTCTTTATTTGCATCAATCAGCCTACACATGACTTTAAACATAGTAAATGTAGTCCGTATCCTTCTGTCCTCCACTGAATAAAAAAAATATTATCGATTTAAAGGAATAAAGTATGATATGTACTAAAAAAGAAAGAGGGGATCGAGAAAAAATGGCAACCACTCGCCGTGATGTCCAGAGTTTCGGTATTTCTGATATAGGGCTTTTACGTACCAATAATGAAGATGCATGGAAAGAAATTCCAGAAAAGCACTTTTACGCTTTAGCAGATGGAATGGGCGGTCATAATGCGGGCGAAGTTGCCTCTTATACCGCAATAGAGAGCGTTTGTTCCTCTATCCAAGAACTACCTAGTGTAGAGTCTATTCAAGACCTTTTAAAGCATATGAAAAAAGCGGTCTTTCAAGCTAATAAAACAGTATTACAAAAAGCAAAACAAGCTAAAGAGTATAAAGGAATGGGTACTACTCTTTGTTGCTTCATGCTATTTAATGATTATTTGGTCTATGCTCACGTGGGAGATAGTCGATTGTATCGCATACGTACCCGCATTGAGCAATTAACCAAGGATCATAAAATTCGTCATGTTCAATGGGGACGACCATCTGATAGATCTAAACCTACTCGCCCCTTGTTATTCCGTAATGTGATTACGCGTGCCATTGGCACTCATGTAGAAGTAGAACCAGATATAGGAAGTGATAGCGTACAACCAGGGGATCTCTATCTTCTATGCAGTGATGGTCTTTCTAACTTAGTCAATAATGAAGCTATGCATAGCATCTTAAAACTCCCTTGTTCTTTAGAAATAAAAGGAAACCAACTATTGCAAAAAGCTTTAAAAAATGGAGGACATGACAATATTACCTTATTGTTAGTAAATATTCTATGACCAGTACTGCTATTTACCTAGACAATAACGCAACTACTCTCATTGCACAAGAATCTTTAGATGCTCTTATTAAAGAGTGCACAGCACCTGTAGGAAATCCTTCTTCCATCCATCGTTTTGGACAAGCTGCTAAAAAAAGATTACAAACCTATAGAGATGCCATTGCCAATTACCTCGCTGTTCCATCCGATCAGATTATCTTTACCTCAGGTGGCACAGAATCTATGAATCTTTTGATTTATGGCATGTTAGAAAATAAGCTAAACACGCATGTCATTACTTCTGATGTAGAACATGCTTGTATTTATAACAATTTGGCCATGTTGCAAAAAAGAGGTACTCGCGTATCTTTTTTACAAGCTGGATTATACGGAGCTGTTCATCCGGATCAAATTGAAAAAGCAATCCTTCCTTCAACACGCATGATTATCCTCTCAGCTGTTAATAGCGAAACAGGAGTAAAAATCGATATAGATGCAATTGCTCAAATAGCTAAAAAAAACGATATCGCTTTCATAGTTGATGCAGTAGCTCTTTTAGGAAAAGAAATTTTTTCTATTCCCAGTGGCGTTTCTGCTATGGGATTTTCTGGACATAAATTGCACGCTCCTAAGGGAATAGGTTGTATTTTTGTACGTCCAGAATTAGCTTTATACCCTTTTATTATAGGAGGGAATCAAGAATTCAATCGACGCTCTGGAACACAAAACCTAAGCGGGATTGCAGCAATGGCGGCTGCGGTAGAGTGCCTATATGAGCATTTACCTTCTGCTACAGAAAAAATGGCTGAGCTAAGAGATCGACTAGAAGCCTACCTTATAGAGCAAGCAGCACCTGTTATCATTAATGGCATTGGGAAAAGGGTTTGCAATACAAGCAATCTTTGCTTTCCTGGTGTTCAAGGAGAAGATCTGATCATTGCTCTAGACATGAGGGGTATTGCAGTAAGTCATGGGTCTGCTTGTTCATCTGGAGCTCTAGAGCCTTCTCGTATTCTTGTAAATATGGGTATTCCCCACCCTCTTGCTCGATCTTCTATTCGGATCTCCCTATCTCGCATGACTACAGAAGAAGAAATCCAATCAGCAAGCTTACTTATTGCCAAAACAATTAAAGATCTTCGCTCTTAAGAAATGGTTTTTACTAATACAGTTCTAATGCCCAAAAAGTAAATTTCTTCTACAATCAACTCAAAGCGATCAATCCGTACACTATCTCCTTGAGAAGGATTGTGATTCAAAGCTTTCACTATTATTTCCCCTAAAGTTTTTGCATTCTGATAGGAAAGATGTACGCCAAATTGTTTATTAAATTCATCTAGACGCATTTGAGCAGGAAAGCTGCGGTCTAAAACTACATGAAAAGCATTAGGCAAAATATCAGAAAAAGATGTCCAAATAGAAGCTTTTCCAAAGATTTCATGCACAATGGCATCTAAAGTTAAAATTCCTTTAGCTAGACCTTTACGATCTAATACGATGGCCAAGCTCTGATTATTATGACGAAATTGCTTTAAAATATCTAAAACCGATGTTGTTTGAGCAATAAACCAAGGAGATCTTGCATAATCCTTGATCCGTTTATTTTCAGGAATGCGAAGCAGATCTCTTAAGTAAGCAACCGCAATAATATTTTGTGGATGACGATGATAAATAGGAACAAAGGCTATTTGTTTGTCTTCTGTAAAACGACGCAGCTCCTTTACCGTACAAAAAGCGGGAACAAGAGGGATTTGTGTTAAAGGCTGAGTGATATCTTTAGCTATTTTTGCTTTTAAGGAAAAAATATTTGCTACAATCGTATTTAATTCTTGTTTGTTAGTGCAATCTGAAGAAGGACTTTGTCTCTCTTCAATCGCATTTTGTAGCTCTTCACGAGAAAGATAGGCTGTAGAAGAGATGGGATTTCCTATTAAATGATTCATCCACCTACAAAGCAGATCTAAGACAAAGATGATAGGACGCAATAACAAAGAGAAAAAATACAAAAAAGGCACTCCAAACAATCCCATATATTCTGCATAACGTCTACCTAAAGACATAGGAGTGATCTCTGCAAAAATCAGAACAAGAACGATTTGGGATAGGGGAGCAAAATCAGAGTTTAAACCAATAGCATCATAGAAACGACGCGAGCATTCTGAGCCAAAAAATAAAGCGGTATTTACTCCAATCAGTGTTGTCCCAAATAAAAGAGCAGGATGATTTAGCAAATAATTTAACCAGAGAGCATTTTTTTTCTTTTTACTGACATAGTACTGCAAGCGTACTTTATTAAAAGAAACACAAGCCATTTCCATCATAGAAAAAAAACCTTGTACAACTAGACAAAGCAATGTAAGAAAGAGAAAAGCCTTCCAAGATTGCATCAAGAATTTCCTTTTGAAGAAGATGCCTTTAATTGTCTTACATATATACGATGCACGCGTTTATGATCTGAGGCTAATACATGAAATAAAAAACCATGAGCCATATATTTAAACCCTGCCTTAGGAATATCCCCTATTTGTTCTGTTAGCCAACCCCCTAAAGTAATCATATTATTTATACTTGGTAGAGCTATCCCAAAGATCTTTTCGAATTCAGAAAGTTCTAGCTTTCCACTTGCAATGATCATGCCTTTGTCAGATGAAGTATAATCGGCCTTTTCATCTCGCGCGTCTGCGATCTCTCCAACAACTGTTTCTACCAAATCCTCCAAAGTAATTAAACCTGATACAGATCCATACTCATCGACTACTAAAGCTAAAAACTCTTGTTTATCAAGCATTTGTCTTAAAAGTATAGGAGCTGAGGTCATTTCAGGAACAAAAAAGGGTTTTTGTAAAATGGCTATCATATCTTTGGGTTGATGTAGTTTTTCTTTATGAAGAAAATAGATTTGGCTAGTCATAATGCCAACTACAGCGTCGAGATTCTTTTGGCAAATAGGAACCCGAGAACATTGTTGGTCCACAAACATATGCACAAGTTTTGCTAAGGGCTCTTCTAAATCAAAGAATAGGATATCAGCTCTAGGTCTCATCCATTCTTTGACCTGAGATTCACTTAACTGTAAATAACCTTGTATAAGTTCTGCTTCTTCTTCGTTTAGAACTCCTAACTGACGAGATGCCTTTAAAGCATGTTCCAATTCATCAACTGAAATATCAGGCTCTTTTTTCAAGAAAAAAAACAACAATCTCATCAAAAATTGCGTAATAGCTACTAAAATTTTTCTAACAGGGAAAAAAAATTTTTGTAATCGATAAATACAAGGAGCTACTCGATAAGAAATTGCATCATTATTAGCAAGACCAACCGATTTAGGAATCATCTCACCAAATATTAAGGTCAGTACAAGAGGTAAACCAATATGTAAAATCCATGCAGAAAAGGCACTAAATACATTAGATAGTACATTCTGAAATAAAATATTGGTAATTACATTCAATGCTAAAATCGTAATGATTAAATCACGAGGAGAAGAGAGCAGATGAGCAACTAACTGTTTGCGCCGATCCACATCGGCTCTAAAAACCTTGACCTTCATCGAAGACAAAGAAAACAATGCTACCTCTGAACAGGAAAAAAAAGCAGAAAAGAGAAGAAGCAAAACCAATAAAAAAATAGCAAAGGCTAATCCGAAAGAATCACTCATCTTTGGTAAAATAGACTTTTAATTGTCCCTCAGGAACTAACCCTAGCCCCTTCATCAAGGTTAACTCAATCCATGCCGGATCTTTTTGAGAGCTAATTTGTAGCTTTAAATCTTCTTTTTCTTCTAGCAAAAACCGTTTTTCAGATTGAAGAGCATGTAACTGAGATTTCAGCACTTCTAACACTCGTTTCTTTTTTTCCATGGCATATAAATACATAAAGCAACAACACAGCATACACAATAGTACCCATCCATATTGAAAAAAAACATTTTTTCTAAAAATGGGTTTATGGGTTTTATTCTTCATTTGCTCGCTTGACCGCATATAACTAGAAGCCCCCTAAAATTCATACTTAGAGCATCTGTTCTTTTTTTTCTACTTTAAGCCACAGGTAAAGTAATCCCTTTCTGTTTCATATATTTCCCATCTCGATCTCTATAAGAGATTAAACACTCCTCTGAGCTTTGATAAAATAAAACTTGTGCTAATCCTTCATTTGCATAGATTTTAGCAGGTAGAGGCGTAGTATTAGAAATCTCTAGAGTCACATATCCTTCCCATTCAGGCTCAAAAGGTGTTACATTGACAATAATGCCACAGCGAGCATAAGTAGATTTACCTACACAAACCGCAAGTACATTTCTTGGAATTCGAAATTTCTCTACACTACGAGCCAATGCAAAAGAATTAGGAGGAATCACACATTCTTCTGCTTCTATAGGGAAAAAAGAGCCTTCGTTAAAATTTTTTGGATCTACGATACAGTTATATACATTCGTAAAGATTTTAAATTGCCTGGCCACTCTTAAATCATAGCCATAGCTTGAAAGCCCAAAGCTAATCACTTTTTTTTCTTCTACGTAGCGTACCTGCTCTTTTACAAAAGGATCGATCATTCCATATTCTTCTGCCATGTAACGAATCCAACGATCTGATTGTAGAGTCATATTGATTTTCTCTCCTTAAATATTTGTGTTTATAAATTCATACATTTGCACTTCTTAAAAAAGATAGGTATAGCGTGTGAATTCGATTTCTTGCTAGAGTTTTCATTAGTTGCTGATCATAGGTTCAAATTATGCCCGATAGCTCTACCCATTCTTCTTGGAATAAAAAGGATGATTTTGCTGAGATCCCATTAAGACCGCAAGCCTTATCGGAATTCGTGGGGCAAGAAACTATTGTTAAACGTCTAGAAGTATCTATCTTAGCTGCTAAGCAAAGAAATGAACCACTTGGGCATTGCCTTTTTCATGGCCCTCCTGGCTTGGGGAAAACCACTTTAGGAACCATTTTATCCAAAGCTATGCAAACAGATCTTGTGCTTACCTCGGGTCCTTCTATTGAAAAAGCAGGTGATCTAGCAGGTATTTTAACAAATCTAAAAAAGGGTGATATTTTATTCATTGACGAAATCCATCGGTTAAATAGAGCGATTGAGGAGTATCTTTACGCTGCTATGGAGGATTTTTTTCTAGATTTAATGATTGATTCTGGCCCTGCTGCTCGCAGCATTCAAGTAAAACTCAATCGCTTTACTCTAGTAGGAGCTACTACTCGGGTGGGATTTTTAAGCAACCCGATACGTTCTCGTTTCACTCTCAATTTCAGACTAAGCTATTATGGTTTTGCATTCTTAGAGAAAATTATTATGCGCACAGGAAACATTTTAGGAATATCTCTTACAAAAGAAGCTTGTCTATCTATCGCAAAACGTGCAAGAGGAACCCCTAGAATTGCCAATAATCTTTTAAAATGGGTTCGTGATTTTGCGCAAATTAAAGGTTCTAGCAAAATTGATGAGCCACTTGCAAATGAAGCATTAAATATGTTAGAAATCGACGAACTAGGTTTAGATGAAATGGATAAAAAAATCTTGTCTACTTTAATTCATTATTATCAAGGAGGACCCGTTGGCATTAGTACAATAGCTGCAGCTCTTTCCGAAGAAATTCACACTTTAGAAGAAGTATATGAACCTTATTTAATTACCCAAGGATTTTTAAAGCGTACGCCAAGAGGCCGAGAAGCCACTGTTCTGGCTTATAAACACCTTAAAATCCCTACTAAAACTTAATGGAGATCTTCTTGTATGAAGCTACTACTTGCTTTTGTAACCTTCTCATTCATTGCTCATAGCTTATGTTATACTAAAGAAAGCTCTATAAATACACAAACCTTAAGCGATATCTCTAAGAAAGACAAACCTCCAACGATTAAAATCTTGCTCCATAAAGACCTGCCCCAAGCTTTTTTAGAAGCTAAAGGGCGCTATTTCGTTTATAATCCCCAAAATGATTTCTTACTTGCAAGTGGAATTTACCCTAAAAAGCAACCTATTCTCTCTCAAGAAGCAGGGTTAAAATGGGGTGAGCTCTTTCCTGGAATTTCTCAAATTCGCCTGGTTCCAGGAAACCCTCAAAGCACTATCTTAGTAAACGGAATTGAATACAAAGGCTGTGTAGAAATATACGATATAAAAGGTAAGCTTCATATTATCAATGAGATTGATATTGAAAACTACCTAAGATCTGTGCTGCACCTGCAAAGCTTCTCTGAATTAGATGAAGAGGTTATGGATGCACTAGCTATTATTGCACGGACTAAAGCTTATTATTTAGCAAACAAAGACCCTCTTTTGCATTGGCATGTTACTAGCTCAGAGATTGATTACCAAGGCAGCTCTCTTGTTTGTCAAAACCCAAATATTCCAGCTTGTATCTTCCGCACACGCAATATGATTCTTACTTATCAATCAGCACCATTTGAAGCCTCATGGACAGAAGATAGTGCGGGAAAAACAGCTTCTTTTTCTCATATTTTTCGTAAAAACAGCACAACTCCTTCAGGAGTTGATTCCCCCATTGCATCTGCACAAAGAGAGAATCATAACTGGTCTTTTGTCATTTCAAAGCAACAATTAGCTCATTTACTAGATGTGAAAAGCGTACAAGAGTTAGACCTTTATCGAGATGCAGATTCACACAAGGTTTATGCTATTCGTTATAGAAATGGTAACGAATACAAACAGATGGATTTTTTTACCCTACAGAAAAAATTAGGGGTAAAACTCAAAAGTAATGACTTTACCATTGACATTGATGAAAAAATGATCCGCTTTACGGGTCATGGAAAAGGACATGGTGTTGGACTGTGCTTGTTTAGCGCTATCTGCATGGCAAAAAATGCAAAAAAAACGCCTGAAATTCTAAGTCACTTTTTTCCTAATACCAAGTTAGAATACGTAGAAAGACTCTAAAATGAGGTAAAAGAGAAGCTCTTAAAAACAGCATTAAGTTTTGTTGGATTTTTAAAGTTGCTCAAAATTTTAACTTAATGCTACGATTCTTCTTTGCCGGGGATCTTTTAGAATTGCAGAATCTGAACTAGGTCAGAACTGGAAAGTAGCAGCCTTAAGGAATTCCTGTTATGCTAGAAATCAATCTCCGGCTTTTTTCTTTAAAAGGTAAAAGCCATTCCACCTAACACAGCTTGAAAGATCGTCTTGCTATCGTGATGTATACAACTTCTCCCATGAGATATCTGTTCCGGTGCTGTTCCAATACCATATAAAAAGATCATTTGGTATCCCACATAAAATTTTATCCATGAAGCTGGCGTCCAACCTATTTGTGCAGAAGCCTCCGTAAAAAACCCTGCTCTTAGTCGTTCTTTCTTAATTTGTAAAGGCTTTTCTAATCTTAAATTATTTGCCATACCCCCCGCTTTAGCAGCTATATTCCAATAGGTGACATCTGTTGGGTTAGATTGTAAAAAACAACCCAATTGCACTCCGAACATATCATTGCGCATATTTACAAAATAAGGATTCGCAACGGCCTTAGTAATCGATAAGAGATTTAACTTCTCTTCCAGACGGAAGTAATGAAAGCCAAATAAGTTAGCAAAGGAAAAGTAATTTTGCGTTCTTGGGGTTAAATAGTACCAATAATTTGCTTCCCCTGCACAAAAAGCCACACGGTATTTTTCTCTAACTAGATCTGCTGCTGGAAAACTAGCAGCATTTTGCTTTAAAGGAATAAGTAGGTTTTCTTTACCCGAAACTGACCTATGAAAACTCCAGGGATTAATATGTAAGTAATTAAATTCTAAGCTATTCGTACAATTCGCTGTATAAATAGCCCCTACGCGATAGCCTGGTTTAAAATCAAAATCGCGTGCATTGGATAAAGCACTTGTTTGATCAGTCGTATTTTTTACAAGAGTTATTTTCTCTATCTCATTGCGTTTCAAGTAGATATATTCACCATAAAAGTCTAAATTACTTTCTGCAGAAATCATCGAAACGTTAGCTAAAGCTCCGCAAGCAACGCTAATAACCCATTGTTTTCTTTTCATAAGAACCCATCTTTTCATAAAAATATTTCGTATTTATATCATCCGCAACTTATAAACTTAAGCAAAAAATTCTTTCTCACTTTCAAGACCTTATATAAAATAAGAAAACGATTTATTCAATTATAAATTAAAAATTCATTAATTTTAAATTAATGAATAAATAAGAGTTTTTAAGGACTTAGCAAAAAAAATGAGACTTCTTGCATTTTTACTATAATATTTTTTTAAAAAAATCTTTATAAAAAAATGATTTCTTTTAATAAAAAATAAACAAATACCTGCTAAAATGGAACTTAAGTTTAAAATGAGTTTTAATTTTATGGCCACTAAATCATCTTTCTCTTTTCCTAGTTTTCACACGATAAAGTCTGGTTATCTTCAAGCTAACTATTCTGTACATTCCAAAGGAAAAGAGATGGTTAAGAATCTATATGTTTTCTTTCGCCCCCTTTCTCCTGATGCTATTAAAGCTCACGCTGAAAAAAGAAAGGAGCTTTCTTTAGTCGCTATCGATCAACTATTCCAGTTTGGTAAAACCCTGGAAAGCTATCATCCTGGGAAAATGAAAAAAATATTTACAGAATTTCAAAAAAAATATGAGAGACATGAAGATAGAGAAAATGTAACTTCATTGGAAGAAAATCTTGAAGAGGCATCGAACAAATTTGCAGAGATATATGAAAAAGCTTTACGAAGAATAGAATGTACAGATCAGAGAAAGAATGAAATCAAAGCTGCTTTTGAAAGATTTTCTGAGGAATTTAAAACATTACTAGCTTCTCCCTATGATCAAGAAAAGTTAAAAGGCATTTCTATTTTACTCGATGCATTTCATGAAACGATCATGCAATCGCATCAATTGTATATTGGATTAGATAAAGTACTCGATTATATCGGACACTCCAATTCCAGTACTTTACAAACGCTAAAAGAACAATTTAACCCTGATTTAACAGATCGAGGGTTCCATCAAATTACTAAGAAAGAGGCAAAACGCAATGCTCTACTTGATTTAATCGCTGATGCGTGTGCTATCCTTAAAACTCTTACCCCTAAGACCACCCTTAAAACAATCGGGAAGAACGACGACGTCAAAAACGTGTTACTTAAAACAATACTAGAAAAAAGCGCAGAAGTTACTTCTTTTATGCAAATACACATGGAAAAGCACAGAACGTCTGTATTTAGAAAAATAAAAACCTATCTTAATGACAACACTTCCTCTTATAAAGATTTACAGAAAAAATTAGAGCTCTTACCTAACGATAAAAAAGCTCAAGATCTCTTATCAGACCTTGGAAAAATGAGATTTTACTTTAAAGATGATGCTCCACGCTCTTGCTGTAACACTCTAAAGGAAAAATTAGACCTTTTATTAAAGGAACAGCCTTATCTTTTTACCGAAAGAGAGAAAATAGCTTTAATCCATCTTTTAGAAAATTTATCTGTTATTTCTTATGGAAAGCGTTTTCATCAAGAAGATGTACAAAAATGCTTGAACCAATGCCAAGGTATTGTTAAAGAACTGCTACCAAAAGAAACTCTCTTTTCACAAATAACCATTGCTCTCTCTAAACTGGGGATTAGCCTTATAAGAGGAACCATAACACCTAATGAACATGAACATGTAACAGATCTCTTACATGCATTCCTTGAAAATCCCAAAGTTTTTTTTAAAGAAGAGGAAAAAAGAGAATTTTTAGATTTACAACAAGCTCTTTTGTTCGATCCTAATCAACTTATACCTAAAGAAAGAATGCTCTCTTTACAACTTCAGAAATGCCTTAAACTCATAAAGGAGATCGAAAAGCGCCCTCCTTCTATAGAAGGAAGTAAGCTAGCTATTGAACGAGAATTAGAGAGATTGGCTAAGCATGCAACAAATCTTACTTTTATGATGTATATCGATAAAATGTTTTTCAATTCGACTAGAGACTCTCTATTTTATCGTAATATCATACAAAAGTCTGAAGAAGTAGATTGCTGTCCTAAACAGTTATTTCTCGATAAACTTAAAACACAAGAGTTTCCTACATGGAAAATCGTTTTAGCAAAGATTTGCTTTTTTGTTGCAAAGCATCTTAAAATAGAGCATTTTATCCATACGACGATTTCTCGTACAATAAGCAATTACTCAACTATGATTTATCAAAAATTAGATCAAGAGTGCGCTCATGACCAATTCCAAGTTTTAATCCAGAAGCTAGTAGAAAATGCAACGATATACTTTCATTTATTAGGCTCTGCTATCTCAAATGCTAAAATAGACGCGCAAAAATTTCCAGAACAAGAACAGGTCTCTCGTCTGATTATAGAGCAGCTTCTATCTTTAAAACTAGGAGACAATGAAGCAACGCTTAAAGAGCTCAACCTTCACGATCTATATAGTAAATTAGTAGATGATCTTGTGGAAAAATCAGAGTCAAACCTATTAAAATGGGTTGTACCTCATCTTCACCTAGATAAATCCGCTCTTGTTTCTTCTATTATTGAAACAGGAATCTATTCTTTCATTAAGCCAGATCTTAGTGGAAATGCTCCTGTATTAGATCTCTTCATTCGCGATAGTCTCAGAACATTCTACAAAAAATTGCAACAGCTAGAGGAAGATTCTCAAGAAGAGTTATCCCCCTCTCCTCTTTCTGCTGAAAAGTTTACAGAAAAACTTATGCAAACCTTGAGCCAACATAGGCACATTCAACAACTAGCTTCTACTACGAAGATTCTTATTGCTCTAAAAAATCGTCTACATGAATTACGTAAACATGCGCCTAAAGAAAGGATTCTTGATCCACAAATAGAAATGATGGAACAGACTATCCATAATATAGAGTTATTATTAAACTTTCAAAATACTCAAATCCTACAGGGAAAAGATAGAGAAGCTCTCTTCATTTTGCCTATTCTTCGAGACAGAATCATGTCACCTCTAAAAGCACTTGGAAATTTTTTCCTTCCGATATCTTCTAAAACCGTGCTGCGAAAACATACTATATCCGTAAAAGAACCTATCCTTGACAATATAAATGTTGCCATAAGAACTCAAGTTGATTCTATAATCAAAGAAAAAGCTCTGCTTACTCTTACAAAATTATTAAACGCTCCTCCTTCTGGAGAAACTCTCTATGATTGGATTTATCAAGGCTTAGCATTAGCCAACCAAGCTATTGAGCATCCTAAAGAAAATAAAGAAAAACAAGGTGCTGTAAAAGAAGAGATTACCGAGCTCTTAGGCGATATTAGTGCCTTTATAGCTAGCACAGTGCTTAGAACTAAGATAAAGAATTTTACGAAGATCGAGCGTTTATCATCAGTACTAGCAGAGATCAATCCCATTGATTTACCATCGTGGATTTCTCCTATCATCCAAGAGCGTCTACAAAATATAGTAGATTTAGCAACGCATGAAGCCTTATACCAGCCTGAGCTTGTAATTCAATTGGGTAGAAGGGTTGTTTTACCCACAACTGCCTTTTTAAAAGCTTCTAAAGAGAACCTTCCCACTCTTTAAATTGTTGTTGTAAATGGATCAGTTTTCTTCTTAAAGCACCTTCTACATCGATCGCCTCACTATCCGCTGTCATTAAAACATGAATGAGAGCATTAGCTATTTGTTCTTCTGTATGTAAAGGTAAAAGCTCTGATTTGAGTTCAGGAAAGCCATTTGTCTTCAGGCGATGTAAAATCTTCTGTGCTCGAACTAAACTAGGAAGATTTTCTGAAATACCGCTAAGCACTCCTTTAGATTCCTTTTTTTTGATCTTCTGCCAGTTCTGCGCAATTTCTTCCACACTATGTACTTTTACATTGTCAAAAACATGAGGATGACGACGAATCAGTTTCTCGTTTATCTTTGATAAAGTACGAACTAAATCAAATCGTTTATTCTTTTCCGCAATTTTAGCACAAAATAAAAGGATATAAAACAGATCTCCTAATTCTTCCATGATCTGTTCATCTACATCTCGATCCATAGCTTCTATTACTTCATACACTTCTTCGAGAAGATAGGGTTGCAAACTTTTTAGAGTTTGTCTACAAGACCACCCACAATGATGGAAAATCTTGTCCACTGTTTCTACCAAATTCGTAAATTCTTCCATAAAATCCTTATAAAAATTTTCCTTTTTCTAAAGGATTCTACCCATTTTTCTATGTTTTATTTAAGCTAAATAAAAGTTCTAAAAGAGGCTTTATGCAGAGACAGTTCACAGCTAGTGTATACATTATCAAAGATGGCAAAATTCTTTTGCTCATACATCCTAAGTTTCATAAATGGCTTCCTCCAGGGGGACATTTAGAAGAAAATGAAACTCCTCATGAATGTGCTTTGAGAGAAGTGTTAGAGGAAACAGGTCTGAGGATTGGTTTTTATCAAGACAAACATCTTCAGATATCTCATAAAAATGCCTGTAGTATCCCACGTCCTTTTTTATGCTTATTGGAAGAAATTCCTTCTTCGAATCAGACTCCTATGCATCAACATATAGATTTTGTATTTGTTGGATATCCGATAAAAGAGGGTTTAGTCAAGGAATTTTCTTACCAATGGTTTTCTAAAGAGGAAATTCTAGAACTAAAAGAAGAAGAAATGTTTCCTGATGTTAAGCAAATTATTTCTGAAATATTTAGCTCAAATCTCTTTTCCATAAAGGTTTAAACCAACTATGCGAGGACTTTTTATTGCTTCTACTGGTCAACACATTGGAAAAACCACCGCCTGTTTAGGTCTTTTCTCCGGGTTACATAAGCTTTTTTCTCATTTAGGCTACATGAAGCCTATTGGACAGCGACACATTACTACAAAACAGGGCCTACAGGTAGATAAAGACGTATTGATATTCAAAAAACATTTTTCATTGACCGATCCTTTAGAATCTATGAGCCCTATTGTAATCCCTACTGGTTTTACCCGCGATTTTTTAGACAAAAAAATCCACATTGATGATTTACACAAAAAACTGATCAGCTCTTTTAAAACAATCCAAAAAAATAAACAGTTCGTTCTCGTAGAAGGTACTGGACATTGTGGCGTAGGTTCTATCATCCATCTAAATAACGCTCAAGTAGCCAAAAAGCTAAAACTTCCCCTGATTTTAATCTCTTCAGGAGGCTTAGGCTCTAGCTTTGACGATTTAATGCTAAACATTACCCTCTGCGGTCACTACAAACTATCTATTTTAGGGGTGATTCTTAACCGCGTACTACCTCAGAAACAAGAAATGATCCATCATTATATGAAAAAGGCGCTTAAACGTTGGAACTTACCTCTATTAGGATGTATTCCTTTTGATCCTTTTTTGAATACCTTTTCCATGGGGGACTTTGAGTTGTTATTTCAAACCTCTATTCTCACAGGATCTAATTATAGATTTCGTCATTTTGACCGTATTCGATTGGTAGCAACCTCTGTAGAGAGCTATCGTGAAATGATTCTACCCAACCAACTCATCATTACACCATCTAATCGCGAAGATATTATTCTAGCTACTCTGAACAAACATTTAGAGCTGTTAGGTTTTCATAAAGAAGGTCTTCGTGCAGGGATGATTTTAACAGGAGATTTTGCTCCCCGCCATGATTTAATAGAACAATTAGCAAAAGCTGATATTCCTGTCCTTTATACACCTTTACATAGTTATACAGCGATGCAAAAAATTTCTGCTTTCACTGCAAAAATTTCTACAGAAGATATCGACAAGATTACAGAAGCGATTTCTATTGTAGAAAGTCACATTGATTTTTCTTTATTGCAATCTGCTCTTAATCATAGCTAACCAACCAGAACAGGATTTTATTAAATCATGAGAATCCAGATTTTTTAAACAAGCCCCCGTCCTACACTTTCTTAAAAAAGGACAACGAGACCAAAACCGTATTTTATAAGGACAACTACCTTGTACAGAAACATGCTGTAGTCCGATCGGCCGATAGCGCTCTGCTAAGGATGGTCCAAATATACTAAAAGAAGGTGTATTCGTTGTTGCGCATAAATGAAGAGCCGCTGAATCCACACAAATAACTCCATCCATTTGACTCATTAAAGTTTGCCATAAAGGTAAACTTAGCTCTCCTACACTCAGGGATTGAGATTTAAACCTTTGCACCATATAATCAGCTTGTTGCTTTTCAGATCCCGTGTGGTATACAAAAAGAAAACATACGGAATATTGACTGCTAATATGAGTGAGTAAAGAACATAAAGTTTCTACCTGTATCTCCTTATTTGGCCAACGAGAGTGTGCTGCTATCATGAGACGCATAGGCGCTTTAAGAGATCTATTTGCTAATAGGATTTCTAATCTGCTTTTTTCTAGGAACGTTAAATTCATAGAGATGAATTGCGGCAAAAAAATGGTATCATCGTTAAAATAACGCTGAATCAATTGCAAATATTTCATTTGCGCATTGAGTGTTTTAGCAAGGGCTATTTTTCTTGTAGTGACTAAAAGATTGATTCTTTCTTGTACGTGCGTAGAATCAAAGCCAATTTTTTTTTTAGCCCTTGCCAAGAAAGTTACGCAAGCTGATTTAGCGTTTCCTTGCAAATCGAATAATAAATCGTATTTTTTAGAGCGCAAATGTTTAAGAGTGCTGAAAAAAGTTTTCCAGGAACCTAAAGAAGAACGCCAGGCTTTAGTATCAACTATAATCACATTAGAAAGCAAAGATGAGGCCGATAATAAAGAAGCATTTGATGCTTCTACCACCCAATCAATCTCCGCTTCTGGAAATCGAGCACGCAAATATTGCAACGTTGGCAATGTTTGAATCACATCTCCAATAGAAGAAATTTTAACTAAAAGAATAGAAAAAGGTAGGTTTTGCATATCAAAACAGAATATCCTTCAGTAAAATATAGCCAAAGTAAAAAAATCATGATAAATTAAAAATCGATTTTATGTGAGTATATAAACAATGAAATATATAGGATCTTCACGACAACCAACAGCTCTTTATTACATCGCTTTAACAGAAATTTGTAGGCGCATAGCCTTTGGGGCCATTGCTTATTTATTTTTCTTGTATATCGCCGACTTTCAATATTTTACAGAACATGCTTCCGGTCAAATAGGAACTGTATTTCTATTAAGCACCCTTTTTCTACCTACATTAGGTGGTTTTATCGTAGAGCGCATTCAGTATCGTCTCGCCGTTATTTGGGGTGTTTTGTTACATGTCATAGGCTGTTTTTTGATTTTGACCAGCTCTTTACCTTTTTTGTTTATCGCTCTTGTTTTGGTAGCTTTTGGAAATGCTTTATTCCAACCAGGCAGCTACGCTTTCTTAGGCACATTTTATCAAAAAAGGCCTTATTTAAGAGACTCTGGCTTTTCCATTTACTATGCTCTCATAAGCTTAGGACCGCTTGCTGCCTTTTGGGTCCTAAACTCTTTAGCCGATTTAAAAAATCTATACGCAGCTTTTGCAATAGCGGGTAGTATTGGATCCATTGGTTTCATTCCATTAAATATAGCTTTAAAGCAATATAATAGACTTAAACTTCAAGCTGCAGAAAACGCTTTTTCCCCTCTTCATAAACAGGAAAAAGATAGAATTTGGGTAGTGGTTGTCCTCATCTTATTTTCTATGATTTTTTGGCTAGCGCAAGCCTTAAGCCGTGCGACATTAAACCCCTTACTGGTCGAATATAGCCCAACTATCGTTAGATTTCTTCCCATTGATATGCAGCTTTTTGGCATGCAGAGCTTATACCTTATTTTAATTGCGCCTATTTTAGCAAAAATTTACCTTTTTTCTTATAAAAAACGTTCTTATACCAATGTTATCTTAAAAATTTCTCTTGCTTTTTTCATCTTGAGCATTTGTTTCGCCATGCTTACTTTAGACCGCTTTGAGTTATATTTTGGCTCTTATGTAACTAGTTCGGTATTTACTATATATTTTTTCTCTGTTCTAGCAGAGCTGCTGCTAGCTCCTATTGGCCTTTCTTTGATCACCCGTCTATCTCCGCGCCGTTACACAGCTGTTTTAATTGGTATTTGGATCACTTTCTTTAACGCTGCTTTAGCTTTCTTATTTATTCCAAGTCTTATTTCTCCACATATGCCTTTTGAAAGTGTTACAATAGCATTGATTATCATAGGTCTTCTCATATTTGCTCTCTCCAAAAAACTAAACCGCATGTGTCATTTTGAGCTGTTTTAAGTACTCTTTGAAATCCTCTGGAACTTTTGCTTTAACTGTTATGACTTGATGGAAAACAGGATGCGGAAAACGCAAGATATATGCATGCAACAAATGACGTATAGGAGAGACTTGGCAAAAAAAGCGTTTTGCATAGAGGATATCTCCTAAAATAGGATGTCCCATATAACTTAAATGCACGCGAAGCTGATGTGTCCTACCTGTGATGGGTTGACACAAAAGAAGGGAAGCATGTTTACTACGCTTTAAACAACTCCATAAAGTGACAGCTCTTTTAGCTTCAGATGTAGCAGAGACTCCATATAGGCTCTGCCCTTGATAGCTCTTTAATTTTGCAATAGGCTTATCTATTTTTCCTTCTCCTTGCAAAACTTGCTTATCCACTAATGCTAGGTAAAATTTTTCCACAGAATGATCTTTAAATAAAACAATCAATTTTTGTAAAATAGGTATATTCTTTACAAAAATCAAAGCACCTGAGGTCTCTTTATCTAAACGATGGCCTAACAACCATCTACCTTTTAATAAGGGTTGTAAGGTTCGCATATCACTGATGAACATTGCGGGTTTATTGCAGATAAGCAGGTATTCATCTTGATATAAGATCTCTAAGTATTTTGGATGAAGGGCTTGGATCTGATATAAGATCACAACATCCCCTATCTTTAGACGATGAGTAGAAAAACGTTCAACGATTCCATTTACAGTGCACAGCTTTGTATCAATTGCAAATTTTAGAGATTTCATCGAGATGCCTTTACATTGCAACCTTAAAAAGGCAAGTAAAGGCATCCCTTCGTGCTCTTTTTTCAATTGAGCTTTACACAGAATCTTTTTCATCAAAATGCTCAAGAAAATCTATCGTGACTCTTACTCCAGCCCCTGTAGCTAAAGTAGGATGATAAGATTTAGGCTTTGATAAATAAGCTACTCCTGCAATATCAAGATGTGCCCAAGCAGCTTTCTTAATGAATTGCTGTAAGAAAGCTGCTGCTGTGCAAGAAGATGCCGGACGGCCACCTACATTTTTTAGATCAGCAATCTCTGATTTGAGCATTTTGGCGTGCTCTGGATATAAGGGAAGGCGCCAAAGTCGTTCATCTGTTCTAAGAGCGGCTTTCTGCAAACCTCTTACAAGAGAATCATTGTTAGAAAAAAGACCTGCAGCCTCTTCACCAAGCGCAATCACAATGGCTCCTGTTAAAGTAGCAAAATCAATCACAACGGAAGGAGCATATGTATCTTCAACATAAGAGAGAGCATCTGCTAAAACAAGTCTCCCCTCTGCATCTGTATTGCCAATTTCCACCGTCTTCCCCAAGCGACTAGTATAAACATCCCCTGGTTTATAACTATTAGAACTTATCGCATTTTCTGCTAGAGCAAGCACACCGATGACGTTTCTTTTCATTCTTAAGCTGCAAAGGCTTTGTATGACACCTAAAACGCAAGCGCTGCCAGCCATATCGCATTTCATCGTCTCTATATTACCTGTAGTTTTCAAATTAAGACCACCTGTATCAAAAGTAATCCCTTTTCCTACAAGCGCTATTTTTTCTTCAGAAGAAGGATCTCCCCTATATTCTAAAATAACCAAGGCAGGAGGATGAACACTTGCTTTTCCCACAGCTAGCAATAAATGCATCCGCTCTTCTTTTAATTGTTTTTCACGTAAAACGACTACGTTAAGCTTTTTGCAATCTTTACTTAAATCCTTTGCTACTTTGATTAAACTCTCTACATGAGAATCATCCGCATTGTTATTCACTAAATCACGTGTAAGATAGACTCCCTGCATAATCTGCTCTACTTTTTTTAGTAAAGAAACATAGGATGGATCTACACCGCAAATGCACGCATTCTCCAAAGGTGGATGAAAAGGAATGCTTTTAAAACGATCAAAGGTGTAATTAGCTAAGATAAACCCCTCTAAGCTAGCTCGGATGAAAGAAAAACCCTCTTTTTTGCTAAAAAAAGGCAAAAGCACGTTACAGCTCTTGAGCTTTTTCGTTCTCAGTTGTTTGATTGCGCTTGCATAAGCCTGCCGCAAAACATCTGCTTGACAAGCGGCTTTTTCCCCTAACCCTAGTAAAAGAACCCTCTTTTCTATTCCTTTTTCACGGTACAATAAAAGGGTTTCTCCTTTTTTACCGGAAAAGTCGCTCAGAGGAGTCTTTATAAGGGTATCGAATTCTTGTAATTCAAGAGCTATTTGAGCTTGAGTCTTCGTTTGCCACATAGGACAGATCACGACGTCAGCGTGTTTTCGTTTTTTGGAACCAGAAATATGGGTAATCTTAATCATAATAATTAAAAAGGAATCTCCTCTTCTGCATCAAATGGTTCGTTACTTAAAAGTGGTTTAGCCTGAACACCTTCTTCTTTTAACTGAGCATCCGTTGTTTGACGTCCATCTACCCCTATTTGATCCGTGCGACCAAAAGGACTAAACATGATATTGTGAGCTGTGATTCCCGCTGCAATCTGAGGTTTTCCCTCTCGATTCGTAAAGATTTCCAAATCTATTTCTCCTTGAACTATAATAGGACTACCTTTCTTAAAATAACCCATTATCTTATCAAATTGTTCTCCCCAGATAGTCACCCTCCACCAGATTGTCGTTTCCTCTTTTCCACTTCTACGCGCGCGCGCAGCTACACGTAAAGTAGTCACTTTTCGACCTGACGGAGTAAACTTAACTTCTGGATCAGAACCTAAATGTCCAGCAATTGTAGCTTGATTCATAAAAAATATCCTCGTATGTTTAAAAGTGATGCTACAAAGAGTATTTCTCGTAGCTATTAAAATAAGCAAGCAGTTTTCTTTCTAAATCAGAAAAGGCTAGAAAATCTAAGGAAGGTCATAGAGATTTTTCATCTTAAGAATTACAGGATTTAAAACTTTAATAAATAGATCAAATGCCACATGTAATTTTTTAAACATTTTTTTCCTTTTCATTTTTAAACTTTGATAAAAGATTTTATATGCTCGAAGGATGTAAAATTAAGAATTTACATCGATGAACAGTGGTGCACTTCAGGCATAAGAAAATGGATAAAAATAAACAAGTTCAGCTAGACTAGCATAAGAATTGCATAAATTTAAAGGAATACAAAGTAATGACTAGTAAAAAAAGACAAAGACCCTGGAAAGTGTTAATTGCAATTGCTTTAGGAATTATGATAGGAGAATGTACACAACAAGGAAAGAGTATTTTTGGAATAGATCTATTTTCATCGTTATATCCGTTTTATGAATTTTTTGGCTCTTTATTCATTCAGGCTCTAACTCTGGTTGTAATCCCTTTAGTCACTTCTTCTGTGATTGCAGGTATTGCTCGCGTAGGAGATCAAAAATCTGTAGGAAAGCTGGGGTTAAAGATGGTGACTTTTTATATAAGCACCACTCTCCTAGCTATTTTAATAGGGCTTTTTTTTGTGAACGTAATCGGTCCTGGTTTTTCTATTACCCCAGAACATGTGCCAGCTTCTGCTGACTTAACAGACATGAAGCATCAATTGGTTGAAACACACGCAAAGCATCGCTTTACAGAGCTTCTTCTCAAGATTATTCCTTCGAACATCTTTGCTGCTTTTGCTAAAACAGAAATGCTGGGAATTATCTTTTTTAGTTTATTATTTGGATACTGTATTTCTAAAGTTAAATCCCATTTTTCTCAAACGGTTTTAGACTTTGCAAAAGGTGTTTTTCAAATTATGATTGAATTTACCCATGTAATTATTAAATTTTTACCTATAGGTGTCTTTTTTCTCGTTGCTAAAACCATATCTGAAACAGGATTGCATTCTCTCTATTCTATGGGATTATTTACAGTAACAGTTTTCTTAGGGTTTATATTTTTTACTCTTATAGCCCTTCCTCTTTTATTAAAATGGGTAGCTAAGGTCTCTCCTGTTCGTCATTTTAAAGCCATGATCCCTGCCATCATTACTGCTTTTTCTACCAGTTCTTCTTCAGCGACCCTCCCTATTACTATTGACTGCGTGGAAAAAAGAGCAGGTGTATCTAATCGCATTTGTAGTTTAGTTATCCCTTTGGGAACTTCTTTGAATATGTCCGGCTCAGCTTTATATGAGTGTGTAGCAGCTATGTTTATTGCACAAGCTTATGGAATTGAGCTTTCTTTTGTCACCCAATTTTCTATAGTTTTACTCGCCTTGATCTCTTCCATCGGGGTAGCAGGCGTTCCTTCTGCTAGTTTAGTCGCTCTTATTGTGATCTTAAAAGCCATGGGGCTTCCCATTGATGGAATTGGATTATTTATTGCAGTTGATCGTTTATTAGATATGTGTAGAACAGCGGTAAATGTATTTAGCGATAGCTGCTGTGCAGTTCTTGTTGCTCGTTCTGAAGGAGAAAAAAATATACTAGCAAAAAAAATTTTTAACTAAACTTAAAATAGAGAACTATTCATGAAAATTACCTTTAAAGGATCCCCTGTTCATATAAGTGGTTCATTGCCTAGATTAGGGATACAAGCACCAGACTTTGTTTTAATAGATAAAGACTTAAAAAAACGCTCTCTAAAGGATTACTCTGGTAAACGTAAGTTGATGTCTATAGTGCCCAGTTTAGACACAGCTGTTTGCTCTTTATCCGCTAAAAAATTCAATCAAGACATAAAAGCAAACCCTAAAGCAGGCGTTGTTTTAAATATCTCTGCAGACTTGCCTTTTGCGCAAAGTCGTTTTTGCCATGCTGAAAAAGTAGATACCATAGTTTGTCTTTCGATGATGGGATCTAAAGATTTTGCTCAGTCGTATGGAGTTTTAATACTAGATGGGCCTCTTGCTAACTTGTGTGCAAGAGCTATCGTCGTTCTAGATGAAAATGACATGGTTATTTATACGGAACTTGTCCCGGAAATCACGCAAGAGCCCAATTATGAGGAAGCTTTAAAGTACTTTATAAAAAAATAAAGCTATTCTTGTTTGAAGCTGTAGCTGGGATAAGAAGGAAACCAGATGGTTTGATCCACAAGGGTTTCTCTGATCTCTTTTGTCATAGGAGTGATTAATTCCTGATTTTCTGCTGTAGCAATAACTACCAAAGCAATCTCGCGACTTATCTCTCTTAAATGCTTAAGGGGCGGGAACAAATGAGGGAAGTGAGAGTGTTTTGATAGTACATAAGCTGCTTGAATAAACATTTCATCCGTAATTTTAGGGATTTTAGCCGCAATAGCTCCTAGACCGATACCTGGAAAAATGTAGAAGTTATTACATTGCGCAATCATGTATTGTTTATCGTTGTAATCAACACTCTCAAAGGGACTACCAGTTGCAATGATAGCTCTACCTCGAGTCCAGTGTAGAAGTTCTTCAGGTGTTACTTCTGCGCGAGAATTTGGATTAGATAGGGGGAAAATAATCGGATTCTCTACATACTTTCCCATTTCTGTTACAATCTCTTTTGTAAAGGCTTTTTCTTGAGCAGAAACTCCGATGAGAATGGTTGGTTTTACCTGTTTAATGACCTTTAATAAAGAAATAGAGGAAGAATCCAATTCCCATTTTTGTAAACTTTGATAATCACGAGCAAGTTTTTTTTGCTCATGATCTAAGTTGGATAATTCTGTGTGAATTAACCCTTGCCTGTCTATCATATAAAAGTTTTCTCGTGCTCTTTGCTCACTACAACCCTCTTCTTGCATGGCTTTTATAATCAGATGCGAGATCCCAATCCCAGCAGATCCAGCTCCAAATACCACAATTTTTTGTTCTGAGAGAAGAGAGCCTTGAACAGCAGATAAAAGAGCTGATAGAGTAACCGCAGCTGTTCCCTGAATATCATCGTTAAACGAGCAAATGACGTCTTGGTATTTTTCTAGCAAAGGTTTTGCATGACTTTTAGAAAAGTCTTCCCATTGTAATAAGACCTTAGGAAATCGTTTTTTTAAAGCTCTGACAAATCGATCGATAAAGTCATAATACAGATCATCTGAAACTCTAGAATGACGCCAGCCTAAATAGAGAGGATCGTGTAAAAGAGTTTGATTATTAGTCCCTACATCTAAAAGAATAGGTAAAGTTTTTAAAGGATGAATACCTCCAAATAAAGTATATAAAGAGAGCTTTCCTTGAGGAATTGCCATACCCCCTACTCCTAAGTCTCCTAGGCCTAGAATGCGTTCTCCATCCGTTATAACAACAACATCTAGTTCTTTCTGAGGAAGATTGGCTATGATCTCCTCTATTTTATCTTGAAGGGGGTAAGAGAGATAAACTCCGCGATGTTGGTGATATAAACTGCTAAACTGCAGGGATACCTCCCCTATTGTTGGAGTATAAATAAAGGGCAACATTTCAGAGATATGATCCAATACTAGCCGATAAAAAAGCACTTCATTGCGATCTTGCAAAGAGGATAAGAACGTATATTTAGAGAGTTGATCTTTTTGAGCTAGGAAATTCTGATATCGACGAGCGACCTGTTCTTCTAGAGTGGAAACGTGAAAAGGTAGTAGCCCATGTAAATGAAATATCTCTCTTTCTTCTAAAGTGAACGCCGTTCCTTTATTATATGTAGGATGATTTAAAAGCTTTTCTGATCGTAGAGCGATTTCCATTTTCTTCATTTTATGCTTCCCATACTGTAGCTAAGATCGGTTTCTTTCAAATGATACATAGCTACTACTATCCAAATAGTAAAGATAAAAACAATACTTGCATTCAAAATCGGTAGCATACTTGTGAATGCTTAATTTGCCTCCTTCTAAATAGGTTTTATAGATTGTATCTTCATCTAGGAATTAAGTCTAAGAGACTGATTAAAAAGGGTGTAATTAAAAGTTTTAGATTGCCCGTATCGGGCAACCTAAAACTTTTAATTACACCCTTCGACAAGTTTAAATTTGACATTATTTACGTATCAAAAATACACTAACCCTATTTTTAGGATTTCTGCTTTATTTTTTTAGAAAATATTTTCAGAAAATAAAGAATAGAGATTCATCGCCTAACTAGCGGTTAGATATCTAGAATTCAAAGTTCTTAAAAGTGATCCAAAAGGATTTGCTTAAAGAACAGAACATCTGACTCATGTTTCACAAACAATATGTAATCAACTAGAAAAAATGTGTATGTACTACACAAGGAGTATTTTATGCCATATCCTTCCAATGTCGATATGACTAACCAATATTTAACACAGCGAGCTTTTAAAGCTGAAAGAGACAGAGTAAATCGAAAAGAAAGTGATCGT
>JAITFW010000006.1 GCA_031281085.1 Chlamydiales bacterium
AAAAAATTGTCCTGTACAGAGGTTATGGGGTATAAACGTTTATTCATCTAACTTGGCCTCTTTCTTCTTTTTATGGTTGTTAGATCATACCAAAAAAATCATTTGTTAACAGTGCCCTATTGTAAATTCTTAATTCTAAATTTTTCGAGTATATCAGTTGTCCAACCGATTGGGTCCACCTCAGTTCGACCCTCTCTCTTTTTATTCTTTTCAATCTTGTTTTGCCATAAAGGCTTGATGGTTTGATGAAGTTTAAGAAAATCAGGGACAGTTTCCCCTATTTTTTCAAACTATTATTATCGAATATTTATGAACAAAGTAGTGCGCAAATTAACCTATTTCGTATACTCTTTTTTCATCAGAGAAGGAGATAACTTATGAAAATCACTGCATCGATTTTAAGTGTATATAGCCTATTCATTTTGATTGGAGGACTAATCGGCTATTGGAAAGCCTCCAGCACAGCTTCTCTTGTTTCCGGATTATTGTGTGGGTCTGTATTGCTTCTGCTCTCTTATGCAATTGCTCGAGGTAAATTGCTAGCACAGTATATAGCTTTAGCACTTATATTCACTTTAGATGCTTTCTTTACCCATCGCTTTGCAAAAAGCTTACATTTTTTTCCTGCTGGAATGATGAGCCTTTTAAGTTTAATCGTATTAATCGTTGTTGCTTTAAAAATTCGCAAAACGATTAAAGCTCGCTAAGAATCTGTCCTAAAACCTAAAATTTGAAAATTCTATTCGCTTAATCATCAGTCGAATCATGGAAAGATAGCACCAGTGCTGTTTTAATGGTTTGGCTATCCATGATTGCCGCTTTCAATTCTTCTTTCCTTTCTGCCTGAAGTCGAACCTTCTTTCTTAGTGGATGATTTCATCTCTCAAAAATATCTGCTTGTCGCCTCTTCCAAAAACTTTTGTTGTCTCTTTTCCAAGGAGGCTCGTCCTTTGGTAGAAATCTCCTCTGGCTTCCTGTTTTAGCTTCATAGAATATGGCGTTCTCCTTTTAGTTGCCCATAAGCTGGGTATTTTATGGCCATTTCTGTTACTGATTTTTCAATTTCTACTTGCTCTTCTGGTTTTTTCCGATCTGACAAGTTTAAATTTGACATTATTTACTTATCAAAATGTAAGGATCTCTGGAGATCTTTTCTATCAGCCTTTCCACACTGCTTTTCTCAGTTGGCTCTCGTTTAGGGTTCTGACCGATGGGATCTAGATACTTGTTTGGATGATCAATATGCATACCATTCTCCTTGATTACATCATGTTTAAAGTGTTTATGTATGTCTGTATAAGAGAGGGAAAGGGGATTAGGGTTTTCACTAATAAGGGCTCTATTTGTTTATTTGTCATGGAGTTTATGAGCTTGTGTTTGACTAGGTGTAGCATGTTATCTAGCTTTTCTTTTCTTTCTTGAGTGATGCTGTTTTGCTCTCTAGCTATGTCGAATTCTTTCAGAACAGCGCTGAGTAAACTGGCTAATTTGGTGTCGATGAATGTACGTTGTTTGAACACAACGATCATCAATTTCATCTTTGTTATGATTGAAGGAAATTGCAGAAATATTTCTTGAATTTGCTCAGGAGAACATTGCTTTTGAATCTCTACAAAATCTTGTAAGATTTGTTTTTCGATAAGAGCATATAGCGATACGGGATCTACTATCTGATCTGTGTTGATTTGCTCGTGGTTAGAGCCCGGGGGGGGGGGTAGCCCTGCTGAAGTTCTCACCCGTGGATTTTGGTATATCCATGGTTTCCTCCTTAAAATAAGAATGAAAGTTTTAGCTAATTATGCATAAAAGGACTGATTGTCTTTAGCCATTGTGTTTTTTTAATAATGACTCTAACAAAAAGCCCTTTTAATATTGTAATCTTTATATCTGTTACCTGTTATTTATTATAATAACAAGTTTTTATATAATTCACATTTTAGATCTTTGTAATAAATTGAAATTATCTGTGAATTCATGCTAAAAATGATTTTTTATCTATTCTTTCCACAAATCTTTTAGTCTCTGTTCTCTACCAGAATAAAAAGAATAGGACTCATATCTTACAGGATCTTTTTTATAAAACTGTTGATGATAGAGTTCTGCTGGATAAAAGAGTTTTATGGGCAGAATTTGTACTACACAAGGCAAATGTATCTCATGTTTAGAAAGCTCTGCTAACTCTTTTTGATGTGCATTATGATAAAAGATCGTTGGTCGATATTGCAAGCCACTGTCACAAAATTGACCATCAGATCTTGTAGGATCAATATGATGCCAATAAAAATCCAGCAGTTTTTCATAGCTAATTTGTCTTGGGTCATAGAGAACTTGAACAGCTTCCACATGTCCTGTTTTTCCTGAACAAACCTCTTCATAACTAGGATTCTTTACATCTCCGCCTGTATAGGCCAACTTGTGTTTGTAAAACACCTGGCAAATCATCAAAATCGTGTTGTATACACCAAAAACATCCTCCTGCAAAAGTAGCTAACTCTTCCATAGCTCCCTTATAATAGAATAAACTTTTGATACACTTTCTCTGCAAAAGCATAGCCTATTAAAAAAAAAACACATCCCAAAAAACCCCAAAAACAGAGAACAGAATGTTTGATCTGTAAAAGATAAGCCATACCTAAACTAAGAGTAAAAAAGAGAAGATCTAAAAAAAAATAGACAGAGGAAGCATGAGGAATCAGTGTTCCCATACAGGCACAGGGAAGCTTAATGCTATACCAAAAAATAGAATACCCAGCGAATGAAGCAAACATGACAGCTGTAATCACCCATATATGCCCATGATTTCTATAGGTAAAAAGCGCTAGGATAAAACAGGTTTCGAAAAAACTCACCCAATGCTCTAGTTTTTTGATTTTTTCAGAAGGGTGAAACACTTTTCCATAAATAGCCAATACTAAAAAACAAGAAATGAGAATAGCAGCGCTTAAAACAATCAGGTTTTTATGTTTTTTTAGAAACATACCCTCCCCTTTTTTAAAGGATATTCTTTACTGAAATATAGAAAATTTTTTTTTCACACAAGCTCATCTCTGAGTTTTTCACGCATGTTTTGTCTGAACAAATATCCAATTAATGGAAAATATGATATAAGAGAAGGCTATGGAATATTTGTTAGAACTGATTACACGTCATGCCTATCATGCGCATTGGTATGTATTTGGAGGAATTCTTTTAGCTGGTTTTAATATACCGTTAAGTGCAGATTTGCTGATTTTGCTCAGCGCTTTTATCGCTGCTACCATTCTGCCAGAGCATACTTGGCATCTATTAATAAGCGTTATCCTTGGCTGTTATTTTTCCGCTTGGTGCGCTTACTGGATGGGGCGTCTTTTCGGTTCACAGCTATCTCGATTTACATGGTTCCAATCCATCTTTCACGTACATCGGATGAAAAAAATCAGAAATTTTTATGAAAAATATGGGTTTTTAACCCTTCTTACTGGACGTTTTATTCCCTTTGGGGTTCGTAACTGTATTTTTATGTCTTGTGGGATGAGTCGATTCAATTTTCTCCGATTTATCTTTATGGACGCCTTTGCCTGTCTGATTTGGAGTGGGATTTGCTTTTATGTATTTTACAGTTTTAGTCGGTTTTATACAGTGATATGGCAACACTTTAAAACTGCTCATATTTTTGTATGGATAGTTTTCGTTGTGACGGTAATTGTAGGAATTTGGTATAAGCAAAGGAAAAGGGTCCAAAAGGCGAATCCTTCTATAAACTAAAACTAACTCTTAAATTAAAATGAGTTAAAAATCTAATTATGATTGGTTTATCAAATAGCTTATCACTTTTGCGTGCTCCTTTAGCATTTTTGTTTTTATATGAAAGCATTCCTATACGTATCACTGCTATCGTTCTAGCTATGATAACCGACGTCGTAGACGGTTATTTAGCACGCAAACGCCGAGCTGTCACAAGACTTGGAGCTATTTTAGATCCTACCATGGATAAATTCTTTGTCTTTCTTATTCTATCTATTTTGTTGATGGAAAAAAGATTACCTATCTGGCAAGCTTGTGCCATTGTTTCACGCGATTTTTTCTTGTGTTTATTTGGACTTTATTTAAGTTTTCGGTCTGCCTGGGTGGGATATCGCTTCGAATCGATTCGATGGGGTAAAGTATCTACAGCTCTGCAGTTTTTTATTTTAATTGGATTAGCTATGGGCTACCAATTCCCTTCTTATTTATATTTGCTGTTCATAACATTTGGTCTTTTAGCCTTTATAGAGCTCTTTAAAAGACAACTATATAGTTGTTAAACAAATCTTACATTATTTCTCAATAACCATGATAGGATTCGGTACGTGAACACCTACTTGCTGCATCGTTTTATACAAAAGATAGAGAATTTCTTGTTTTACCATTAAATATTGCTTGTATCTTGTCTGCTTAGTGTAAACCTCTATAAATAATTCTAATGAGTAAGCCCCAAAAGAAGAAAAGACTACATTAATGGGTAGATAAGCATCTATCAATGCATGTTTTTCGAACGCTTCTTTTAAGACTTGTGTCAATTCTTCTATCTTCATAAAATCTTCTTTCCTAACACCTACCGTAATTTGAATACGTCGATGACTCATTCTCGACACGTTAACAACAGAGATCGTAGAAAAAATGGCGTTGGGTAAATAAACCAATCGTTTATCTTTGTCTCTGATTACGGTCAAGTACCAGCCTATTTCCTCTACAACTCCTTCTACTCCCCCGCCCCGATCGGGTAAGGAAATGTAATCTCCTAATACAAAAGGACGATTGATCCAAAGCATCATACCTCCAAAAAAATTGGCGATAACCTCTTTAGCTGCAAATCCTAAAGCTGCTGCACCTACTCCTCCAAATGTCACTAGAGGAACCATATTTAATCCCCAAATTTGCAAAATGATGAGCAAAAATATAGAAATAACGGCAATGGAGATGAGTCGACCTATCATATGCACATGTGACATATCGATTTTTTTGATGGTATGCTTAAAATAGATGAGATCTTTTTCTATCTCCTTTTTCCACCGCAAAAATATCCAGACTAGGGCAAAAATAATAGCTGTTTTAAAAAAAGCATAACTATATTGATAAACAAGAGAGAGCTGAAAATGAACTGCGATAAAAGAAATGATTAAGCAAATACCACAAACCCATAGAAAAAGAGAAATAGGTAAATAAAAAATATCATGAATCCTACCTTTCCATCTGTCTGCAGGAAAACGCTTTGCGATTTTCTTAAGAACTTTCTTAAGAAAAAAATTCATAAAAGCGAGTAACCCAAGGTAGACCACAGTTTCTAACCACCAAAACTGTTGCAAATCTGCAAAAGAAAAATTCATTATGTCTATTGCCCTATAAAAGAGTAAATCCTAGTATATACTCTATGCGATTTTCTTAGACAAGGTGAAAAGCTGGATCAAAAAGCGATCCTTACTCTAAGATTCAAAAACCCATAATATCTATTGGAGATAAGAAATATGCACTATCCTAGAGAATCGATTATCACTTCTACGATTCGTTCTTTTTTTCGTTCTTTTGCTGTTTTTATCGGTTTTTTTACAGCTCTCATACTTCTCCTATTTGGTTTAACGAGCTTTTCTTCTCCTTACATGCAACCAGAAAAAAGCGTACTTTTGCTCAGTCCAGATGCTAAGGGACAAAGACAGTTACTAGACCCTACATCTGCAGTCATATTGAGATTGGATATCTCTGGAATAGTTGGCATGAAAAATCTCACTACAGAGAAAATCACTTCTTTATTGCTCGATGCACAAGAAGGAGTTCTGCAAAACGATCGAGTCAAGGCAATTTTGCTCTATATAGACACACCTGGAGGAGCTGTAACAGATTCCGATGGAATTTATCGCGCTATAATGGACTTTAAAACAAAGCATAAAATACCTGTTTATGCATATGTAGATGGGGTATGCGCATCAGGTGGTATGTATATTGCTTGCGCTGCAGATAAGGTATTTGCCTCTTCTACTAGTGTTATAGGATCTATTGGAGTGCGTTTTGGTCCAGCTTTTAACGTCTCCACTTTGATGCAACGCTATGGAGTAGAGGCTTTGACCATTACACAAGGCAAAGATAAAGATGCACTAAACCCTTTTAGGCCTTGGAAAGCAGACGAAGACCTCTCCTATCGCAATTTAATTTCCGCCATGTATCAGCGATTTGTAAATCTTGTTACAGCAGCGCGTCCTGCTTTGAACAAGCAAAAGCTCATTTCCAAGTATGGTGCTCATGTATTTATATCTGAAGAAGCGTTGGAATACGGCTATATAGACGTTGCAAATAGCAACTATAGAGAAGCAATAGAAGCACTTGCTAAGCAAGCAAACCTAGAATCTTACCAAGTGATGATCATACAAACTGCTCGTAACTTTCTATCAGAATTATCTCAGGCTAGATGTGCTTGCATAGAAAAAATGAGTCATTTATTCTTCCCTAGACCTCATTCTCTTTATCCAGAATTAGAAGGTAAGTTTCTCTATCTTTATCAACCAGGATAACTTCTTTAACCCTGTTTTTTCCTCCCTAAAAATAGAGAGGGTTTTTTATACTCATGAATAAAATTTATATTATAGATGCAGTTAATCTTTTGTTCCGGGCCTATTACGCTATTTCTCCCATGACCAATTTGAAAGGAGAATCTACTCATGCATTATATGGATTTATTCGCTCTGTGTACAAATTAATCAAAGATTTTTCTCCTGACTACGTAATCTGTGTTTTTGATGGTCCAGATAATAAAAAATCGCGAACTAAAATCTACAGAGAATATAAAAACCATCGTACTTCCATGCCGTTAGATTTAGTTGAGCAATTACAAAAATCTCTCTATTTTTGTGAAATCTCAGGGATTCCTTTCCTTTCAATAGAAGGGATAGAAGCAGATGATACAATAGGAAGTATTGCAAAATGGGCTGAAAAAGAAGGTTCTGAAGTATTTATTTGTTCCAGTGATAAAGATTTATGCCAATTAATTTCAGATAAAGTCCATATCCTTCACTTACACAAAGATAACCTGTTAATCGATGAACAAAAAGTCAAAGATCAATATGGAGTTGAACCATCAAAAATGGTTGACTTTCTAGCTATAACAGGCGACACTTCTGATAATATTCCTGGATTAGAGGGTTTTGGACCAAAAACAGCATCCTTATTGCTCAATCAATATGGTTCTCTAGAAGAGATTTTAGCAAACGCTGGCAAGGTCAAAGGGAAAAAAGGAGAAATCCTTGTTCAACAAGAAGAGATTGCTTTGATGAGCAAGCAACTCGCAAAAATTGATATACATGTTGAAACTCCTACTCATTCGTCTTTTTTTCAACTTAAAACCCCCGATGTTCCAAAAGTCAAGCAGTTTTTTCAAGAGATGCATTTTCTTTCTTTATTAAAAGAGCTTCCTCTTAATGCAAAGGCTTCTCAAAAAAATTATTCCTTAGTCAATGATGTAGAATCTTTAGAACAACTCCTCAAAAAATTAGAAAAAGAAACAAACATCTGCATAGATACAGAAGCAACTCATGTACACCCTATGTTAGCTCAAATGGTGGGGATTGGATTTGCTATTCAAGCAGGACATGCTTGGTACGTCCCTTTAAATGGAATGTTAAGTAAAGAAGTTGTGATGAAAAAAATCAAACCTCTTTTAGAAAAAAAAGAAATTGGTTTTATAGGTCATAATATGAAATACGATCTGCATATATTAAAAAACGAGACCATTTCTCTGCAATCGATTCACTTTGATACCATTCTAGCTTCTTATTTGTTACATCCTAATACACAAAGACACAATCTCGACGAATTATCCCTACAACGATTAAACAGAGAAAAGATCCCTATAGAAAGCTTAATAGGCAAGGGGAAAAAACAAACATCTATGTTAAACGTTCCTCTTGATCTGATAAAAGATTATTGTTGCGAAGATGTAGATTGCACTCTGCAATTAAAAGAACAATTGGAGCCAGAGCTACAGGAACAAGGATTATTCGCTTTGTTTACAAAAGTAGAGATCCCTTTAATTTTTGTTCTTGCAGAAATAGAACGCAATGGTATTTATGTAAATATAAAAACGTTAGAAAAAACATCTCTTGCCCTCTCTTCTAAGATTTTACATCTGGAGCAACAAATTTACGAGCTATCAGGCCAGAAATTCAATTTGAACTCGCCTAAACAATTAAACTTGATTCTATTTGATAAATTACAAATTAAACCTCCTAAGAAGACAACAACGGGTTACTCTACATCTATAGACGTGCTAGATGTACTCAAAGAAGAATATCCCATCGTTAAAAAAATCATAGAATACCGCACTCTTGAAAAACTACGCTCTACTTATGCCGATGCATTACCTCTGCAAGTAAACCCTATGACAAAACGGATTCATTGCACATTCAATCAATCTACAGCAGCAACGGGGCGACTATCTTGTCAAAATCCCAATCTACAAAATATTCCGATTCGAACAGAAGAGGGAAAGAAGATTCGTCAAGCATTCGAGCCGCAAGAGCTCGGCTATAGTTTTTTATCAGCTGATTATTCACAAATTGAGCTCAGAATTTTAGCTCATCTCTCAGAAGATCCTGCTTTGATCCAAGCATTCAACAATCAAGAAGATATTCATAGCTATACCGCTTCTCTGATCTTTGGCATACCTCTTTCGGAAGTCACTCCTACTATGCGCTATCAAGCAAAAGCGGTTAATTTTGGGATCTTATATGGAAAACAAGCGTTTAGCTTATCCCAAGATCTTAATCTTTCCTACAAAGAGGCAGAATCCTTTATTGCAACTTATTTTCAGCGCTATCAAAAAGTAAAAGACTTTATTGAATTCTGTGAAGAAACCGCTCAAAAAACAGGCAAAGTGGTAACCATTACCGGTCGTCAACGCCCTATTGCAGAGATCCATAATAAAAATCCCTCTATTCGAGCATCTGCAAAAAGATTAGCTATTAATACTCCTCTTCAAGGAAGTGCTGCGGACTTAATTAAAATAGCGATGATTCAGGTAGATCATTATTTAAAACAGTCTTCTAAGAAAGCTAAAATGGTTTTGCAAGTCCATGATGAGCTCCTATTTGAAACTTCCGATCAAGACATTTTATCACTAGGAAAAGAAGTTAAGCAGATTATGGAAAACGTTATGTCCTTAAAAGTTCCTTTAGTAGTAGATATTGCTATTGGAAAAAATTGGAGTGAATGCTAAACTTGAAAAAGCTAGCTATAACTGGTGGGCTATCCTCTGGAAAAACAACTGTATGCCATTTATTTAAGGAATTGGGAGCTTTTGTTGTAAGTACTGATGAGATTGTTCATAATTTACTAGTACCAGATAGCATAATTGGAAAAAGAATTATTCAATTATTTGGTCCAAGCATCGTTGAAAATAATTCTTTAAACAGAAAAAAAATCGCACGACAAGCTTTTCCTGATGTAAAGCTTTTAAGATCCTTGGAAGAATTAATTCACCCTGTTGTGTATACTCAGATTGAAAAAGAATATCAATATGCTAAGCAAACTGGTAAATACCCTTTATTTATAGCTGAGATCCCCTTACTTTATGAGAGATTTAAACAAGACGAATTTGATGTTGTCATTACAGTTACAGCCGATCTATCCATATGCCAAAAGCGATTCATCAAACAACCACATCGAACAATAAGAGAATTTGAGCAACGCATGGCTCAACAAATCGACCCTGAAAACAAAGCAAAAAAGTCTGATTATGTGATTAAAAACAATGGAAGTTTAGCTCGCTTAAAAGATCAAGTGGCTAAATTGTATTCTTTGCTAACCATTCAATAAAATTTATGGGCAATTTAAACGAAGGAGCCTTAACTTCAATGACAAACGAAGACACCACTCAAGGGTTCCAGGACCCAGAACAAAACCATTCTTCTCTTTCTATGACCACTCCTTTCGAGTCGATTACGAAAATAGCTGATCTTCAAAGAATGAATATGGACCAACTTACACTCTTTGCAAGAAATATTGGTCTAAAAAATCTCGGTGCACTCACAAAATCTCAGATGGTTTTCGAAATCGTAAAGTTTTTATCTGAAAAACCTCAGGAAGTTTTAGTAGGAGAGGGAGTTCTTGAAATTCTGCCAGATGGATTTGGCTTCTTACGTTCTCCTAATTATAACTATCTTCCTTCTGCTGAAGATATCTACGTTTCACCAGCACAGATTCGTCGTTTTGACTTAAAAAAAGGAGATACAGTATATGGAACCATCCGCTCTCCTAAAGAAAAAGAAAAATACTTTGCTCTATTAAAAGTAGAAAAAATTAATAATAAACCTCCTGAAAAAGCAAGAGATCGTATTTTATTTGAGAACCTTACCCCCCTTTATCCCGATGCTCGACTCGTAATGGAATGCGGTAAAGAAAAACTCAGCCCACGAGTTCTTGACTTAACAGCTCCTTTTGGAAAAGGACAAAGAGGGCTTATTGTAGCTCCTCCTCGTACAGGAAAAACCATGATTTTACAGACTATTGCTAATTCCATTGCTGTCAATCATCCAGAAGTATTTCTCATGGTCTTATTAATTGATGAGCGCCCAGAAGAGGTTACTGATATGATCCGTAGCGTCAAAGGAGAGGTGATTTCCTCTACTTTCGATGAGCCTCCCGAAAGACATGTTCAAATAGCTGAGATGGTGATTGAAAAAGCAAGGCGTCTTGTTGAATACGGTCATGATGTACTGATTCTCTTAGATTCTTTAACCCGTCTAGCACGTGCTTATAATACAGTTCAACCTCATTCTGGTAAAATTTTAACAGGAGGAATCGACGCAAATGCTTTGCATAAACCAAAAAGATTCTTCGGTGCAGCAAGAAACATAGAAGAAGGTGGCTCTTTAACAATTATTGCAACTGCATTGATTGATACTGGATCTCGTATGGATGAGGTCATCTTTGAGGAATTTAAAGGAACCGGAAATATGGAGTTAGTTCTAGATCGACGTTTAGCCGATCGTCGAGTATGGCCAGCTATTGATCTAATTAAAAGTGGAACTCGTAAAGAAGAACTTTTATATCATCCAGAAGAACTTGAAAAAATTTATGTTATGCGTCAAGCTTTGGCAGATCTCGCTCCTTTAGATGCCATGAACTTGCTACTTGGCCGCCTTAAGAAAACTGGTAGCAATGCAGAGTTTCTTCTCACTATGAAGGAATAGTTTTTTTTGAAATAACACATCTTAATTTCTTATTAAGATGTGTTTATTTTTTTGATCTTCATTGCGTAATTTCTATTATACATCCATAATTTAAAATTTATCGAGCCTAAAATCTTGTTGCAGAAATTCATCAAAAGCGGCACAGAGCTTTTGATAAGAAGTTTGATCATTTCTGCGGTAAATATAACCGATACAATGAGTATCATAGATGCTTACTTGAGTATGGCATAAATCAGAAGAAGAAATGCGGAGTTTATTAATAAGATCTCCTATTTTTTCTTTGATTGCTATAAAAGGAGAAGCAGCCATAATTAGGAAGAATTCATCTTTGGTTTGAGTTTTATAAAAAATAGAGGTATGAGTATAGTCTGTATTAACTGCTTTAAGCAACATCTTAAAAAGTATCTTTAATATAGAAGGCATAATTAAGGTTTGGCTTAGAGGGGGAGTCAGTGAATAGAAGAAGCTTTCTAATAAAAAATTTTCATGGGAAGAAAGCTCTTTAAAAGAGTTACAAAGTTCATGGAAAACTTCTTGTTGTTTAGAAAGAATGCCTCCATTGAAGTCGCGAATACCTCCCTCGAAGATACGGTTGAGTTCAGAAGAAAGAAATTGTCGAGCTTTAAACAGATCAATAGAAAATCTACGTAAAAATGGAGTTTTGTCAAGGGTTACATGGAAGATATTTGCTTCTTTTCGATATTTTTTTCTAAGTAATCCCACAGATTTAACTTCCAGTCGCTCAATTTTAAGGATAGTGTTCATTTTGCTGAATAGTTGAATCATATCTGGAGAGGAATCATGAAGAACTCTTAGTAAAATAACTGTAAATATGAGTTGATGTTTCGTTTGAGTATTAAAAGAGATAATGACTTGAGGTAGATCATTAACATATTTTAGTTGACGGCTGAGCAATACAATACTTCGCATGATCTCTTCTTCATTACGAGGCATTAAAACAGGATGCATAATGTTTTCTATGTTTTCTTTTAATTCTCGATTCAAACTTTTACGTAACTCTTTAATTTCATCAACCGTAAATGCAGTGTTGTCTTTTTTCTCAATTTCTAGATAGAAAAGACGAATAGGGTCATGGGTCCTACGATCAAGAATGAAAGAATTTTCTACTTTGGAAACATTAGGTAAACAGTGACGAATAGCTTCTAATATGTGACGCTCTTCAAATAACTCGCTTTCTTTTAATACGTTAATACCGCCAATAATACCTAGGACAGGTTTATGCTCTTGAGTCGAATGAGAAGAAAGATAAGCACGGAAAATTTTTAAAATTAAATGCCTTTTTTCAGGATTTTTAGCAAGTTGATAGAGTAAATTTTTTCTAAATAAATACTGAAAGGAAACTAAGCGAACGAGATGGTGTAGTTCTCTTGCTGCGGTAAATCGGCTACCAAATAAAAAAGAATAATATCTAATTTCTTCAAAGATATCTTGATCAAAAATCTTTGCTTTTTGTTTTAAAAAAGGAGAGAATTTAAGTTGTATGCGAGAGATCTTTTTTTCAGCATTAAGTTGTAAAAATAAACTATGCATCAAATTAAACATATTGCCATCGAGTTCTTTAGTAGAGCGGTTCAAAGAAGAGGCTATGTTTTCTTTGATCATAAAACGTTTTTGTTCAGTAGATAAATTTTTAATCGAAATCACTCGGCGAGCATATCTCACTGCTAAAATATTCAAATGAATCTCTTTTTGAAGGCTAGATACATTGTTTTTTAAAAACATCAGATCGTTGCTATCTGTGATATCTATATAAATTTGATGAAAATAAAAGATTTGTTTAGGGGAGCAATGAAAAACGATATTTGCGCCATAAGAACAAGAGATGTTTAAAAGTTTTCCAGGAATTAACCATCGACTTAAAATATCGCAAAAATATCTTCCTATACCTGTTGTAAATTCAGAAGCACAGATTAAACTCATTTTAATGGAGCAAGGAGCTTTGTGAGAATCATTCCAGGAGATAAGAGGTTGACTTTTTCTAAGTTCTAAAACCATAGAACGCATTTTTTCTTCGGAGGGATTTGTTAAAAATTCTTTCATAAACTCATCGGGTAAAACCTTTTCTAAAGATTGGCTAATGAATTTTGAAAGGAGATTAAGGCTTTCCACATCCTTTTCATCATCAGCAATTATAAGTTTTATATAATCGCTCAAATTGCCATGTCTTTTCATAGAATCAGAATCTGGGCACATAAGCGTATTCATTCTTTTTACTTTTTTAGTCTTTAGAAGGCATTGGTAGTAATAAGCGATCTCCCCATAACGGTATATTCAAGCGTGGATTTATGATGTAAACAAAGTCCACATGGTATAAAGGAATGAGAGGCATTTCTTTTAGAAAAAGTTCTTCTGCTTTTTCTAGGGTATGAAAGCGAGTTTCACCTTGTTCATAAAAAGAGCGATCGAGTAGTTGAATATATTCTGTGTTTTCCCAATTTGTAAAATTTTTTGCATATGTTCTATATTTGAATCTCTCAAGAATGCTCATGGGATCGTGATACATCGCGCTCCAAAGAGTATGACACATGAAATAATCTCCACTTGTTAGCTTATCCACAAGAATCCTATGGTCTAAAGATTCTATTTTAATAAAAATGCCTAAAGCATCTAACCATTGCTGTTGGATAGCTTGCATAACTTTATTTGTTACAGAAGAAAGAGACTGATAATATAAGGTGACTGAATCAAAAACATCTTTCGTAAGATTTAGTTCTATCATTGCTTGTTCTAGTAAAATTTTAGCCTGGCTTATATCATTGTCTTTAAAAAAAGAATGATTGCGATTTTGTTTCAATACAGGGGGGATCATATTTGTTGCAATAGAGCTTGCTTGATAGACAATATTGTCAACTAGTTCTTGACGATTAAGGCTTAGACTAAGAGCTCTACGGATTTTAGGATGGTGAAAAGGAGCTTTATCTGTATTAAAAGCAATGATCATAGTAGTAGGAGTTGGTTCTCTAGAAATTTTCCATGTTTTCTCTAAATCGGGAATGGCTTCTAAAGGAATGGAAGTTAGAGAATCTCCAATGATATCTACTAAACCCTTTTCAAACATTTGTAAAGTGGTTGTATCATTTTCAACGATGTGAAAAATAATTTTTTCTGGGTGTACATCTTCTGTTTTTCTATAATAGGAATTAGAGGCAGCAATAATTTCATCTGTATGTTCCCATTTTTCTAAAACAAAAGGACCATTACATAAAAAGTTAGGACCTGCATTGTGAGCCCAATCAGGATTTTCTCTATCATTTTTGATATTGACAGGAGAAAAAACACAAAAGGAAAGCAAATTCATCAAATAAGGGGTAGGCTTTTCTAAAGTAAGCACGAGGGTTTTTGCATCTACTGCTTTAATTCCTACCTCATCAAGAGAAATAAGCCCTTTTTTTGCTAAATCTGCATTTTTTATCGGGTAAAATAACTGAGCATTCATAGAGGGGAAATTAGGATTTAAAATATCTTTCCAAGAGTGCTCAAAATCATAAGCCGTAACGGGAGTGTTATTGGACCAAACTGTATCTCTTAAGTGAAAAGTATAGATGAGATGATCCTCTGATACTTCGTATGATTCGGCTTGAGCTAGTTTAAAGCATTGGTTTGGATATAGTTTTACAAGTCCTTCAAAAAATAGAGAATGCATTTGCGAAGAATACCAATCTCCTCCTTTACGAGGATCCATTGTTTTTGGCTCTGCTTTCATGTTTAAACGAAGTACTTGGGTTAGTTTTTCTGGATTCTGACGTTTAATGAAAAAAAAAGAAAAAGCAACAACAAATAGAAAAAATATGATCTTTTTCATAGGAGAAATCCTTAGATGGACGTGTCAAAAAAAGCAAGCATAATCATTTATAAGACTATTTGTAAATCATAAAGATGTAATTTAATTTTAACTAAGGATAGGTTCAAAATAAGGTTTAGCAAAATTGAGAAAGTTAATTTTATCTTCTTAAGATTTTTTAAAGCAAGAGAGCTTTTTAGAAAGCTAGTCAGAGATTTTACAAAAAAGCCTATCTAGTCACCCCTGAAGAATAGATTTTAAAAAGCCTCTGATTAGGCAGTTTGGCCTAACAGGACTATTTTTCGCGATTCGATCAAGACCATATCTCCGATCCATCCAAAAATTTTGACACAAAAAATCCTCAGTTTCCTGAGGATGATTCGGAAGTTGTGAGCTACTGCTACAAGAGTGGCATGGAATCGACCAAGTTTTCCATCCTGCTTCATGTGACCGATCCATGGCTCGATTGCTTGCGGTCTTCGAAGAGCTTTTTTGAGGTGTTTTGATAAACCCTCTGTCCACTAAAATGCGCTTAGATTTCTGTTCGTCTATTGATTTCTGCATTGCGTTTGGACTGAGCTGGCCATCGTAAGGGTTCCCAAGATGTGTGGCCATGCTGAGTCTGTATGCCCCCAAATCTGAGGTTAGTAAGCCTAAAAAAGCGATTTATACCTTTTTTCCTCTTTCATAAAAAGATTCTACCACCCCGCCATCTTTATCATATTTCTTCTTCACACCGTGTAACTCGTCCTCAAAAAAAGTTTGATAGATATAAGGAGAACCATCATCGTAAAATTTATTGAATTTACCATGTCGTTTTCCTTCTTGATATTCCGCTTCAAACACAAGAATCCCTGCTGTGTTCCATTCTTGATAAAGACCATTCATAAAATCATTGTGATACTCCACACTTTTGGCAAGTTGTCCATTCAAGTGATAGGATTTTTCCGTTCCTTCTCTTTTATCTTGTTGATAAGGAGTTTCTACGAAAAGGGTTTGATTGGGGTAATATTGTACGCACACCCCTTCTTTTCTGTCTTGATGAAAGGGCACGGCTACTAATAAGTGTCCTTCTGGAGAAAATATTTTAGCAGTCCCCTCTTTTTTTCCATTTACATAAGGAGTCACTCCTACTTTTGCTCCTGCTTCGTTATATTCTATCACCTCTTTTTCCAATTGGTCGTTTACAAAGAAAGATTCAAAAGCTTTAGTTTTTGCAAAGTACTCATTCGGTGGATAATATACCTCGTGAATACCGTTTCTGCGATTGTCCTTATAGTGATAAATCACTTCTCTACCATCAGGCAGCTTTTCAAAAAATCGTCCATCGAGCTTCCCTTGATTGTAGTTCGCTTCTTCTACTAATACCCCATCAGCTGACCAAATGGCTTTCCTTCCATGCATTTGACCATGCTCATAATGCACGCACGAGCAAAGAGCTCCATTTTGATGATAGGCTCTTTGTTCACCGTGCATTTCTCCTTTTTCATCAAAAAATAAATGCTGGGCAATTTGTAAGTGTTTCTTATCTGCGTTACCAACATCTTTTTCTTGTACCTGTTGAGTAGAGTAATACTCTTTGTGTTCCCCTACAGGAAGACCTTGCTTAAACGTTTTTACGACACAAGGACTTCCATTTTCATACCAGGTTTTCATGGTTCCTTCTAATAGATCATTAGAATAGCTCACAAGCGCTTTTTGCTGGCCATTTGGATAATACTCTTCATGTACACCATTGAGTTTTCCTAGATCATCATAATGGGTGATCTCTTTGAGAAGATCTACGCTCCACCACGTTTTTACAACACCTATTAACTTGTCTTGATCGTAATGAGCAGATACAATGAGTTCTTTTTTATCATTCCACTCTTGATACAAACCCTGCTTTTTTCCCAAATCAAATCGGACGCTTAATTGCAAAACTCCATTTTCATGCCAATGTTTTTGCTCTTGATCCAACTTACCCATTACATAGTGTTCTTGAGTTTTAAGTTGTCCATTTTCATACCATTGTTCATAAAGACCATCTAAGCTTTTATTTTTGAAAATAGCTCTTTGCGCAAGATTTCCCTTTTCATGCCATTCTTCGTAAGGCCCTTCTTTTTCATTTTCTACATACATAGCTCTTAATTTGATTTGTCCTGATGAATAGTACTCTTTCTGCTCTCCACTGAGTTTCCCTACATCGTAATGATACTCTATTTTAAGGTTTCCATGATCATACCACTGCAGATATTCCCCATGATTTTTACCATCTAATAGAGAGTACTGAGCAATGAGTTGTCCCTGATCATTGTATTCCATGATAGGCTCTACGGTATTGCCTCCCTCATCAAAATGCGCAGATAAAATCTGTACGCCATTCTCTGCTTTGCGCCAATGTTTACCAACAGGCTGGCCTTTTATGTAACTACCTTCTCCTAGTAGTTTACCCTCTGCACTGAAAAAGCGTTCTTTACCCTCTTTCAAACCTTCTTTATAAGCTACCTTATAGATCTCCTGTCCATTCATGTGATATTTGACATGTAGCCCTACAAGCTTTCCTTCACAAAAATCTTGCACCTCTTGAATTGCCTCATCTGGCGTATAGGAAATAACCGCAGGATCTTTACCATTGGAATGAAGAGATCCATGTTTGTATTGAAGAACGGTTTTTTTTCTACCCGTTGGATACCACTCTATTGCACATCCATGAGGAACCCCATGTTCATAAGGAATGACAGCAGCTCGTTTTCCCTTCTCGTGATATTTGATCACCTCACCGATAATCTTGCCCTTCTCGTAAAACACTTCTTCCGCTTTTCCTGCATTTGGATAATAGGAAACCATACATCCATCTCTTTGTCCCTGCTTAAACCCACAAGTCCCTTGTAGTGTGCCATCTGGGAAAAAAAGCTTCATGGTTCCATGTAACACTCCACGATCGTAGATCATTTGCTTCTCTAATTTTCCTTCAGCTGTAAAAAATAAACACACACCATGAGGGACAGCTTTTAATTCTTCTCCATCCTCTATTACAGATAAATCTGTTTCTACTTTAACTTGTCCATCGGGATAGAGTAAAATCTGCTTAACCATTCGATTCGGTTCCTGATCGTAGAATAGGACTTTTTTAGGAGCTGAATTGGGATACGTTTCTACAATTTTAGAAGACCAGTGAGGTTGGCGCATTTTAGGAATCACTTCATTGGCAAAAGACATTTTTGCAAATAAAAGACAAAAGGTTAAAAAGACAAATCTCATCATCACAAAGTCTCCTTAAAATAACTATTTTTTTACTTAAGCATAAAGTAGCTATCTCTTTCAGACAAGCTCTTAAGAAATCTGTGCAATGAAACTTAAGACAAAAGCTACACAGCCCGACAAAAAGGGGATTCTCATTCTTTCATATAAAAGAACTACATATAAATTAAAAATATATAATAAATTGATATTAATTCATTAATTATAAATTAAATATTAGAAAATATCTTGTTTATTATTATCTGATTATTTTATCTTTTGGAAAAATTGTTTGTTTTTAATTTTTGTTAAAAAATCGGTTTTTACTAAATGAATATCCCTTTAGCATATTAAACATAGGAGCCATGCACGATGACTTTTAAAATAGGATCCCATTCCTCTGTTTCTCACCAGAAGAAAAACGAAAAATCTGTACAACAAGCATCAAAAAAAAGCAACACTACATGGTATGCCAGGGGAATAGATCCATCTCCTATTCAAGAAAATAGATCCCTACCAACCCCTGCTACATTTTCTTCCAATGAGGTGAATCTGATCTCTACAGCATTACAAGCATTGCCAAAAAATAAGCCCACACTATCATGCAGATCTGATACAACCGTTATTAGTGCCAAAAGTGCTCTGAAACTCATTGGCAAGAAAATTCCTCCTATACCACCGCTTAGATCTGATACAACATGTTTAAGTTCTACATCAAAGCCTTCTCATAAAGAAAGTTTTCCTGCAGAACAAAACCGAGCCTCTAGACCACAAAATACAATTAAAGAACTAAAAACTCGCTTATCGAAAACCTCAAATTCTAGCACAGAATTTGACCCATCCATTCCTTTAGTCAAATCTCTTTCAAAAGAAATAGAGCAATTAAATGAGGTGCTCGAAGAACTAGGAGTAGAACCCGTATCTAAATAAAAGAACACTATTTAGTACTTGTTGATCTGTTTTAAAATAATATCGACAAGTACTTCTTTATGAGTAGTTCTAAACAGGCAACGGCGGATATGATGTTTTAAAACTATGGGAGTTATAAGTGCCTATTCTTTGCTCTAACTGCTGTTCATACACCGTAAAAAAAAGAGCTCGATCATTGTGCCAGGATGCAAATAGGAAGATCCTAGCACAATCAATATCGCAAAAAAAAGATACACTCGCTTAAACCCCCATTTAGCTTAAATCAAAAAACATTAAAACCCTATCCAACAAAGAAGGCTTCCATATATCAGAGGAAAAATTCCACTCAGTCTGATAGAGGAGTATGAACTCATTGTACATGTAATTAAAAGTTGTGGGAAAAATAAAATCATGAGACCACGCATTAAAAAAAGCCAACCCAATATGGAAATCAATACAAGTAAGCTCATATCCCAATAGTTGTATTCATTAAGGATAAAAAGACCAATTAGTAGATTGATAGATCCATGACAATAAAAAATAGCTGGTGTACTTTTCATAGATGTCATAATTTTATGAACGTTATGATGATAAAACAACATCCACAATCCTAAAATTAATAAAAAGGGACCAAAAACCCTAGCTAACCCTATTGCTGTGTCCACTCTTACCTCCTTAAGTTTAAGTGTAGCTAATAAATTTCAACTTAAGGATTACATAAATTAGTTGTCAATATATTGCTTATGTGCGCTTATATTTACCAACTAATTCTGCTTGCGCAATCATGTGGCTTTGCATAGCCTGCTCTACTTGGCTTTTACTGGCCCCTTCTGATAGATCTAGCTCACAATCAAGGGCATACAACTTAAAAAAATAACGATGCTCTCGATCAGGTGGGCAAGGTCCTTGATAGCAAAGCGTCCCACTTGTATTTCTACCGCTCACTCCTTGCGGGACGCTGTTTTTAGGGATATGAGTAGTAGTTGGAGGAATATTAAAGACAACCCAATGGTCCCACATGCAATCTTTGCGAACAGATACAGGAACATCTGGGTCATCGATGATTAATACAAGACTTTTTGCATGAGAAGGAACCTCTTTTATGATCAACTCTGGATTTATGTCATTGCCATCGCAGCTATATTCTACAGGGATCGATCCCATATGATGAAAAGCAGGAGAGAGTAATTGCATAAAATCTATCGGTTGTTTATAGGTTTTTCTTTCACGCATTTTATAAGAAATCCTTTTTGCAAATCAATCCATAATTCTTTGTTTTCTTGTTTAGCAAAATAGATCACTCCTCTTGGACAAATGAGTCCATTAGAGAAGATTTCCCATTTTTTGTTCTCGATGGGCTCTTTTTGATACTTACAAATGTTTACAGCAGAAAGAGCGTGTTTTTTCCCTCGGTTTAAAATAGAAGGTGGAAAAGGTTCATCGGAATGGATCCTATAATAATAGGTGTCATTTTCTAAAAAGATCTCAAAGAGCACATCTGTTTGATAAATCAGAGCAAGAGATTGCGCATATTGCAAAGAGGAAAAACAATCGGTTACTTGGTTATTAAACCTATACTCAGAGATCATACGAAAGATCTGCCATCCACCAACAGAGGCAATCATGCTAAAAATACAAACTGCAATCATTACCTCTAAAAGAGTGAATGACTTTCTATTCTTGAGATCTTTGACTGGAATCATCATGTGGCGCCTGTAACTGTGTTAAGCGCTCTGAAGTCACGACAATTTGATCATCTTGTATCTCAATGACAAATGGCACCCCCCATCCATCTATTAACAAATTCGGTGCATTTTTTACTACACCTGAATTTCTCAGATAGGTTTCTGCTTGAGCAACTACATCTGTAATAGAAGCTCCTTTGGCCACTTCTAACATGAGGGTATCTTCGATCAGTTGTATAGCCCGCTCGGTTTTAAATATCTTGCCTTTATCAAGACTTCCTTTCATGCTAAACCCAAGAACGCTGCCAATGAGTCCGATTAAAACGATGACAATCATAATCTCTAACAAAGTGAGCGCTTGCTTTTTTTTCATAAAATTTCTCCTAATTAAAAGAGCCCACATCAGTGAGTGGAATAAGAATAGATAAGACCACAAGACCGATGATGGCTCCTAAAGCAACCAACATAATAGGTTGCAAAAAAGCGGAGATCTGTGCAAGGTGTTTTTCTAATTCTTCTTCATAAATTTTAGAAAGATGAAAAAAAGCTTCATCCATTTTTCCCGTTTCTTCTGCAATAGAAAGCATTCTCGTCATTAAAGCGGGCACAATAGGATGTTCATCACAGACCCATGAAAGTTTTTTGCCTTGTGCAAGCTTTTGTTGCGCATCGATTAACACTTTTTCTAGTAAAGGGTGTCTAACTATTTTTTTGACTAAAGCAATCGATTCAGTCAATGGAATCCCAGCACTGAGCAACATAGCCATGGTACGCGACAAGTGCAAAAGAGCATTATGAAAAAGAAATATGCTCACATAGGGTAATTGGATCAAAATAGGATAAATGAGCTCTTTAAAAAACTTCTTCCCAGCGAATACAGTTGCTGTGCAAAGAATGAGTATAGATAAAAAAAAAGTCCACATATGCTGATTGAGTTGGTTGCTCAATCCAAGCACAAAAGCAGTAACGGAATGTAAAGATCTATCTTGAAATAGCTCTTTCATAGAGGGGATCACAAATAACAGTAGCCCTAAAGCAATCAGAAAAGAAAAGCAAAAAAGAACTCCTGGATACGTTAGTGCAGATTTTAATTGCTTTCTCATCTTCTGCTGATGAGCAATGATTTGAACCAGTTGCTCAAAAGTAGAAACTAACTTCCCACTTTGTTCTGCAATATGCACCATAGAAATATAGATGGCATCAAAAGTATGTGGATACTTTTTTAAAGACTCTGAAAGAGGATATCCTTCTTTCAAACGATGGCAAAGGTCTAAAAATAAGGAATGCGCTTTGTGACGTACATGTTTTTCTTCAATGGTTAATAAGCTCTCATACAAAGGAAGGCCTGCTTTAAGTAATTGAGAGAGCTCTTTTGTAAAGATCAGTAGAAGGGCTGGAGTTAAAACCGGTTCTTTTTGCTTATTCTGCAGATAGGTTAAAGAAGTGATTAGGAATTGTTGCTTGCGTAGTTTTTCTTTAGCGGTTTCCAAACAATCTGCATCAATAGCACCTTTCATCTCTTTACCATTAGTGGCAATGGCACGATAACGAAATAAAGGCATCTAACCCTCCAAAATTTTAGTGACCCTTAATACTTCAGAAGTAGTGGTAATCCCTTTTTGGACCAAAATAGCCCCTTGTTGCCGTAAACTACTCATTCCTTGAGCCAAAGCCACCTTTTGCAAGGTAGTGGCATCTGCTGAAAGAAGCAATTGCTGTCTAATCAAGTGATCCACATACATCAACTCATAAATAGCATGTCTTCCTTTAAAACCAGAGCCATAACATATTTCACAGCCAGCTCCTCGATAAAGACCATCCTTTACTTTCTCCTTGCTAAGGTTGATCTCTTTGAGCTCTTGATCTGAAGGTTGATAAAGAACACTACAGTGAGGACAAATTCTTCGGACAAGCCGTTGGGCTAACACCCCTAATACGGAGGAAGAAAGCAGATAGGGTTCAATTCCCATATCCACTAAACGAGTTAATGCTGAGGGTGCATCATTGGTATGCAACGTGCTAAAAACCAAGTGTCCGGTCAATGCGGATTGAATAGCAATCTCTGCAGTTTCTTTATCACGGATTTCCCCAATCATAATGACGTCGGGGTCTTGTCTGAGAATGTGCCTTAATCCTGTAGCAAAGCTGAGATGAATTCTAGGATTGACCCCTATTTGCGCCATACCAGGAAGTTTATATTCAACGGGATCTTCAATAGTCATGATATTCACTTCAGAAGAGTTAATCTCTGATAAAGCACTGTACAAAGTCGTTGTCTTTCCACTCCCAGTTGGTCCCGTGACGAGCACAATCCCTTCGCTTAAACGAATCAACTTATGAAACGCACTGAGTAGAACAGAATCCATACCAATTTTATCTAGCCCAAGAGATACGTTATTTTTATCTAAAATACGCAGTACAATCCTCTCTCCAAAAGCAACAGGTACGGTGCTTACTCGAAAATCGATTTGTCTTTGCCCCATATGCAGCTTAATTCTTCCATCTTGAGGCAGTCTATGTTCTGCAATATCTAGCCGAGCTAACACTTTAATTCGCGTAATGAGTTGGACCTGTAATTCTAGAGGAGGAGTATGGCGCATATGTAATACACCATCTACTCTATAACGCACCTCCAGTCCTTGTTCTGTCGGCTCAAAATGGATATCTGAGGAACCTTGTTGTACAGCCTCTGCTAAGATGACATTTAAAAGATGAATCACAGGAACTTCACTTACGCTCTCCAATAAGTCATACCCTTCTTGCAGATCTTCTACACGACCCTCTTGATGTTGCTGTAAGCTTGCAATGTATTCCGATGCTTCATTCTCCTTTTGATGAAAAAGCTGCTCGATCGCTTTTTCAAAAGCCATTTGAGTTGTAAAAACTACCTGAACATCTTTTTGTGTGATAAATCGGACCTGTTCTAAAGCTTCTAAATCAAAAGGATTGAGCATAGCCACAACCCACTTTTCCACCTGCTCTTCCACTATTACCAGATGATGTTTACGAACAAAGGAATAGGGAAGAGGGGATATTTTATTTTTGATACAGAAAAAACCTGAAAGGTCTGAACAGAAAGGAATTTCTAATTCTTTAACTTTTTCTTCCACGCTTCCCACATAGGAACGGACTTGCACTGAAGGAGAAGGAGTCTCCTTTTGTTTAAGCAAACCCGATAATTTTTCTAAAATCCCTGTCAATATTGCCATAGTGATTTTTTAGCCAAGGTGCTTCAATCCACTTTCGATCTTTTGATATCGAGCTTTTTCTTGCGCTTCGACTAAACACTCCAGAAACTCCGGTTGATCACCTGGTCTTTTCTTAAGCTCTTCGTATAAAATTTGTTGTAACTGTTCTTTCGCATCTAAAATGATTTTTGGAGTGATGAAAATAAACATTTCTGTATCATTGCTTCTGAGCTTAGTCGCTCCAAATAGCTTCCCCAGACCCGGTATATCTCCTAGAAAAGGGATCTTCTCTTCTTTATCCTGAGAAGCTTTTCGTCGCAACCCTCCCAAGATCACTGTTTGTCCGTCTGCAATGCATACCTCGTTTTCAATATGTCGTCTATTCACCAAAGGGCGGTCTTTATGCTCATCATGTCTTGTCGTATCAAAGGTAACATTCGTCTTCAAAGTAACAAATCCCGTTTCCTCCATATCTACCTGGTCTATAAAAGGTAAATGAATAGTTGGAATAAGAGTAATGACAATTCCATACTGAGCCCTGGAAAAAGACTTTTCAAACGCAGTTCCTTTATTAGTGTCCAAAGGAGCTGCTCCATTATTAATCGAAATCTCCTCTACAATGGAAATGGTAGCAGGGGTTTGATTCACAGTGATGACAGACGGAGCTGCATTGAGTTGAATATCGTCTTGTGACATTAAAAAACTATAGGCTAAATCATAAGCCGGAAAATGTTTAGAAGAATTATTGTGCAGAAGAAATTCCAATACCCCTGAGCCACTTGGCGCTACATTAGAGTTCCATTTCAAAACGTTTTTCGTTCCTAATTTTAAAAGATTCATTCCTAAACTATTTTCACAATTGAGTTGCTTTTCAAACAACAACACCTCGATTTGCACCATTTTTTTAGGAATATCCAAATTGCGTATGAGATCTTTAATTTTCTCTAAAGCATCGCGACGCACAACCATCAATAGAGTTCCTGTTTTAGCATCTGGAATAAAATGATTACTGCCATAATCAATCTCAACTGTCGATAACGTGTTGGAATGAATCGGTTTTGGAGCGACTACAAGAGGAGGAACGGGAGGATATCCATCAGGAGGCATTTTAAAAGGAGGTCCAGGAGCTGAATAATTTAACCCTGCTTCTTTTTTAGTATCAGACGAAGCAGCTAGAAGAGAGGTATAAACCTTTTCTAATATCTGAGCTAAATCATCGGGACTACTATGGCGACAAGGGTATAAATAGACTGTCATTTCAGCAGGGTTTTGCAGCTGATCTTCCGTTTCACGCACAACACGCTCTGCTTTATCCACTACTTCCTTTCTACCAATAGCTACTAAAGAATTGCCTTGTAAAAGAGAGAAAATAGTAAGCCCTTCCTGTTCATTCTTATTCAAAGGTCGCATTTTCTCGATAGACTCGCTAAAAAAAGACTGCAATATCTTTTCCATTTCTTTCACAGACATCTTAAGCACAGGAATCACGCGAGAAACTCTCCCCTGCATCTGCCCCCATACGTTCTGATACAAATGTAGAATCTTTTGTACCTCTTCTCGATTAGATACAATACCAATTTTGGAGCCAATTTGATAAACAAAAGTTTGTTTGGGGTCAGAAAATTTTTCAAAAAACTGCTTAACGCTTTTTATGTGTTCAATAGGAGGAGAAAAGACATAAAAAACACGGCTATGCTCTGGTGTTAAGAGCAATTGCTCTAAAGAAGAAGCAATTCTTTCAATACAAGCTGGTTCCTGCTTAAGTAAATATAGCTGTCTAGCATATGGATTTATATTCTTAATTCCAATTCCATTATGAGACAGGATGATCTCTAATACATCATTCCAAGATTCTCTCGGAATGGGGACATTAGAGTGCATATTGAGCTTCATATTTGCCATTTCTGGAGGCACGATATAGAGATAATCCAATGCACCATATTCGATAATTAAATGCGCAAGAGTGGTTTCTTCTTGATCCCAAAGAGCGTATCCTTCTTCGTTTTGCTTAGACTCTTTAAGGACGAGTTCTCGCCACTGTTTTTCTTGATCCTGGATTTTTTGCTTCATCGCATTTACTTCAGCTAAAAGAGCGTGAAACTGTTCTTCATTAGCCTCTCTATCATGTAGAGCTTGTACCTGATGGTAGCCTTCTTGTAATTGAGATCTTAAAATATAGATCTGTTCGTTGATCTGTTTTAATAAAAGATCTGTTTTAATGGAGGATGGATTTTCCTCTTGTACTAACTTATCAGATAAAGTCTGTCCCGAAAGCGTAATCGTCGCTAAGCAGAAATAGAGAAGAAGATTCTTCATAGACACCTCTTAAGAGCAAAAGGCAACAAAAGAAAGCATCTTTTTCTCATTTTAGCTTCTTTTTTTTCCGTTTGAATAGGCAATTGAACCTGTTGCATTTGCATTCTCGTATCGTCAAAAAGAGTTCCTTTCATAAAAGAGCAACCTTTCTCTTTGACAATGGTATCGAAAATAAACACCTCCGCTACGAGACGATGATAGACATAATCCTCAATATCTTTTGGTTTATCCAACCGATGCCATCCAAAAGGGGTTTTGAATAACCAATCCCCTTGTTTTAAAAACAGTCTTTTCTTTCCTAAGCTACAACTCACTTGTGTAGAACTCCTCATACGAATTTTAGTAAAGGGAATCTCTAGTTTTGTTCCTTTCAGCTTTTTTTTCTGCAAAGGCACTTCGATCAAGCTGGAACAAAAGCCTTTTTCATCCCAAACCTCTAATTGCATGTGCTCTGGAAGAAGTTTTTTCACCTGTGCTAGAGGAAGTCCTTGCGTTTTGGTTGCTAAAGAAGCAACTTGCCATTGCTGATCTTTAAATACAAGAAGGTCTGCTTCTGAAACAAAACAAGCATAACTGTGCATGGGATTGACACATTTCAGTGTGCCTTTGTCTCTCCAACTAGCAAATCTCGGTCCTCCATAATGTTGGATCAATAAATCAAAGCTCAAATAGCTGCTATTTTGCAATTGCTGCATAAAATCATCTTTTGGCATTTGCCATGATCCTGAAGAAGAAATAAATTCTGCACTTTGTTCTGTAGAGTGAACTTGCCGAAATGCTTTTATTAAAATAGCCCCATGACTTAATAGAATAGGCTGAATCCAGAGTGAGGTTTTTTTTTCCGAACGAGCCAACCCTTCTGTACTTTCTTCTAGAAAAATGAGTTCCTCATTTTGCACTATGAAAGAATTTTTTCCCCTATTCAAAGAAAAAGCTATCAAAATAGGTAATTGCTGATCTGGCCTAGTATTGTAACCTAATACTAAAAGCTCATTAGCAATACGCCTAGCCCAACTAGAGGTGTGGTATTCATTTAAAGCTAAAGCAAAAGAGCCAATCAGCTCATAGGGATAAAGGACAACAGCTGTTTGCTGCATATCTTGTGTCAAGCGCACTTTTAAATCAGGTAGAGGACAAGAGAAAAAGAACAAACCACAGAACAAGATCCCTACACAAGCACATACCCCCATAACACAGTAATTAAAAAGACGACGGATCCCACATTTAGTAGAAAAAAAAACAATCACAGCGCATCACCTTCTCATTCTCAGGAAGATCAAAAGTGTAGAAGATCGAGAAAATAAAAAAAAGATCAAATAAAAGAGCTCAGAAATAGGCAATAGGTTGCTAAAAAATTCGATTTACTATTTTAATGCAATTAATAAGGTTACTATTAACTAATGAGGTCATATGGATGAGAATAAATCAAAAGAAGGAGTTTCTGTAAAAGAAATTGAAACATTTGCTAAACAATATCGTTTTGAGTTCTTTTTCTGTTTAGCTTTTGCACTAGCCTTTTTATTTGCGTTAATTATGTATTCTCGCGTTTGGTCTATAGGAGCTTCTGCTCTGGGAGGAATCTTAGGCGTTCTCTTCTCTAGAAAAGTTGTGTATTTTTCCAAAGCCGTTCTCCATTTTCTTTTTAGACAAGAAAAAACCACTCAATTCGTACTAGCAATCGTAGCTTTAATCTTAGCTATCTTTTTACCACCTCTGATTTTTCTGCTATTAGGCCTTCATGGAGGTAAAGACCTCTATCATGTAACAAGAGAGATCCAAGCTCAACATCTTAAATAAGACCTCTTATTCTAATTCTTTTTTTCTCTGCTTGATATAGTCGAGCAGGGAAAAGGAACCCGACTGAAAATTACGCGCGAGAGTAGCATAAGCCTTTGGATCATAGGTTTTAGCAGGCTCTTCTGCTTTAGACCAACCAGCATTGCGCAAGATTTCTTCCCATGCTGCTTTTTCTCCCTCTTTTGAACCTAGTTCTCTTTCCAAGGCAGCAATTCTCATCAAGTTATAGGCATATAATAATCCGCCAGAGCGTTTTTGCGAATCCATGTGTTCCCATAGAAAAGCATCCTTTTCTAAATCGCTCTTTAACTGTTTTGCTTCTTCTAAAGCAACTACCAACTGATCGTCAGCAATTAATAGAGTTGTTTCAGAAAAACGGGTATAATAAGGGGAAACTAAGCCTTGTGCTCTTTCTAAAGCTTTTATCATGTAAGTCGTTGCTTTTTTCGTTTCTCCTATACCCAAAAGACGTTGTGCGATTAGCCCTCCAAATTGAGTCTGTAGTTCTGGATGTGAGCTCACTAATTTTTCTAACTTATGGAAGGTTTGAGGATCCCTCCATTTAGCATACATAGCATTTGCTTCTCTATAAACAGAAGGGGACTTGCTCTCAAACCTTCCAAACTGATACATAGCTACCATAGAGACAAAAATGCCAGAACAGGCATAAATAGCGATTTTAGATCGGTTTACAGAGCGATCTAAAAAAAAGATTTTCGCTAGAGCTGCCCTGCCAAAAGGCAAAGGATCTTCTGATTTAAACTCTGTCATAATTTGAACAAACCTTGACTTAAAATAAATATTCTATAAAATAATTTTTTGATAAACAGATTCCATCTGATCTAAAGTATGAGTCATCATATATTTTTGTTCTACTAACATCTTTGCATTTTCTCCTAAGCGCTCTCTTAAAAGACGATCTTCTGCCATTTTTAGCACAGCTTGGGCTACTGCTTCTGGATCAGAAGAAGGAACTCTCAAACCCGTACTTCCATGAATACATACCTCTGGCAGACCACCTACGTCAGTTGTAATCAAAGGACGTTTTAAAAAAGCTGCTTGCAACGTAGCTTGAGAAATCCCTTCGTGAGCTACGCTTAAAAGCGTAAAAACATCTAAAGCACGAATAGCTGTATAAGGCGACTCTAAATGACCTACGCAAATCACATTGTCTAATTTCATCTCACGAATCATCACGAGATATCTTTCCAAATACCCTCCACCGATTAAAATCCATTTGATCCGTTGATCATTCTTGAGTAAATCAGCCGCTTTTAATAAATCGGGAATCCCTTTCCAAGAACGCAACACACAAGCTGTCCCTACTAAAATATCTGTGGGGCTTAAACCTAGTTCTTCACGAAACATAACAGGATCTTGTACAGCATCAACAATTTTTGGATTCACTCCCGTTGCAATGCAATGCATACGAGAAGGGCTTAAATGAGCTTTTTCTTGCAACAAAGGCAATACCGCAGAAGAAGTAGAAACTACAACATCAGCAAGCTGATTATAAAGAATGAACCCATTTAAACCTCCTCGGATAGGAGTCGATAGATGACGCGTTCGAACAACGGGTTTTTTAGATAACTTTGCAGCAATACCCGCTATCCAAGCATCCAAAGAAGAATGCGTATTGATCAAATCAATTCTCTCTTTTTTAAAAAACAACCATAATTTTCCCACGGTAAAAAAGAGAGCTTTCTTTTTAAAACAAAATGTATAAACCACGAACCCTTTCTGCATAGCACGTCTTACTAATTCACTGTTAGCAGAGAGCGCAAAAAACACTGTGTGACCTCTTTGACGCATTCCTTCTGCTTCCGCTAGAATTCTCATTTCTTGTCCACCCCAACCCATAGAGCTTTCTGTGTGAACGATTTTCATCTTATCCCTTCTATCTGTTGGAGAATTTTTCTATGTCCTGCTGAAAAAGGAAATTTTGTCAGATCTTTTTTTAAAACCCATGTATAATTGCTAAACATCTCTTTTCTCAAAGCTCGCCAAATAGAAGGAAACAAAGTTGCTTTGAAATGGGTAAACGTATGACTTACCACGTTTAAGTGTTGTTGGTAAATGGCTTCTCTAGAAAGAAATGCAAGCAAGCTCTCTTCCTGTGGTTTTTCTGTTTCAAAATAAGGAAACTCATATAAATCAGCCATCAAACCAGATTCTATTTTCTTTAATAAAAGACTATCTTGATACATAAGCACAATCACATTGCGATATAAAGGCTTCATCTTTTTTTTTAAAGGTTTCTTAGGCAATAGGTGTTGGCTTTTTAATTCTCTTGATTTACAACCCTTTTTTATAGGACACCTTATGCACTTAGCTACTTTGTTACAAACTAAAGAACCCAATTCGATCAAAGCCTCCATACAAATCCAGGGCTCAATCTCTGGTAAAAGATGTTCTGCTTTAGTTCGTATCATCTGTTTGGTTTTTACCTTAGTGATATCTTCTTCTACGTGATAGTAACGCGCAAGCACACGGGCTACATTAGCATCAACAGCAGCAGCTTTTTGATGGAAGGCAAAGCTTAAAAGAGCTCCTACTGTATAAGGTCCTAACCCTTTAATTTTTTCTAGTTCTCCTTTACTATCCGGAATCACTCCCTCATATGTTTCGAGTATATATTTCGCAGCTACATGCAGATTTCTCGCTCGATTATAATAACCTAGCCCTTCCCAAGCTTTAATCACCTCTGTTTGAGGAGCTAATGCCAATGTCTTCACATCGGGAAATAAAATCATCCAGCGCTCAAAATACCTTTCCACAACGCTAGCTCTTGTTTGCTGCAGCATAACCTCTGAGATCCAAACCGCATAAGGCGTTGGGCTTACCCTCCAAGAAAAATCTCTTCTTTGTTCCAAAAACCACTTTTTTAAAGCTTCTACATCCACAATAACCTAAATAAGTACTAATTTTTAAACATTTAAACCTTAAAAGATCACCATTCTATAAATTAAGCAATTAGTTGATCTAGTATATTTTTAGCCTTTCCATTATTTAGTAGAATAAAGGAGCTGATAACATATGGCGTCGCAAAAAAATTGGAACCGGCTACACGATGAGATTAAGATCAACTTGCAAAAAGAAGTATACTTAATGCGAGAACTACTAGCAAATCTGCATCAAGAAGGACTAGATAAAGATCATTCTACACAAATTATGCAACAAAGACAATCCCTCTTAGAGCGTTTATACCAAGCACGTGAGCTGAGATTGATTGCTAGCAAAAAGCTAGAAACTCTCATGGATCCAAACAATAAAGACCTGAAATTAGAACAAATTATGCCTCTTGACGATGAACAGACAACGGAAGTTTTAAGCTTAAACGACCAGCTAGGTGCATTGACAAAAAAAATGAATCAACAGAACATGGACAATCAAAGCAATCTTAAACAAGAACAGCGTTTGAAATCGAAACCCCCTAGAAAAAAAACAGCTATCGCAACTGAAGAAAAAAATACATCCCAATAAAAAAGAACGAGACTGTCCATTTTTTTGTGTAAATAGCTTTAATCATGTACTCAAACGTAATCTATACTCAAGAGAATGAGAAAAAAGACAGACCAAGAGATGAATCCATTGAAATGGTAACGAAGATAGAGTAATAAGACTTAAACCCATATGCAACCAAAAGCCCACTTTTTAACACCCAATCAAAGAGATATCCTTAAGGCTCGACATCGCCATGAATCAAATAAAAGGCTATGCGACAGAATCAAAACGATTCTGTTCTTAGATAAAGGATGGACATATGAGGCAATCGCAGAAGCCTTACCCCTAGATGAGGATACGACAAGACGTTGCTATAAAACCAATCTAGAAGGAAGAAAAGAAGCATGACTCAACCTAAATGACACAGGAAAAGCCAGTAGACTAAATCAAGAACAGCTAGAGCAGCTCAAGACCTATGTAAGTAAAGCCATTCTTAAGTTCAGCAGAACAAATCGTAAATTTCATAAACAATCGAACGTCTTTAGCCATTCATGAATCCCAAAATGAGAAATCATCCATATGATGAAAAATTCGTAGAATGTAAGAAAGTAATTCTTGGTTTTTTTGAAAACATTTCTTGCTATCAAAAGGAGTTCAAGGGTCTTCTCTCTAAAAAATTTCCTATTAGAACTCTTGCATAACCTCAATTTCAAAGTTCCCAATTATAGATCCCTGCTATAAGATTAAATCTTAGACAAAAGCGTTTTCGGCGATTTCTATATCGTTCTGCTAGGATTTTAAAACGCTTGAGCATCCCCATTACATTTTCATAAGGACTCATTTTCAATGGCTTATCTTTTTCTTAAATTATACTGGCGTTAAATTAAGAATCGAGTTAAACAAGAATCTTTAAAAAAAGAATGCAACTTCCTGTGAAAGAAATACTGAAATACAATTCTTGATTTAAAACGAAACCAGTATACCTATCCAATTTCATACTCTTTGAACAAGAGATTTTTCTTCACAAAAACCCTTAATTTTATATAAAGTGTTTTTTTTATACTTCTTATCATCTTAAAATCTAGAAGACTTAAAAGCTTATGTACAAAATATCCCTTTTCTTATGTTCTTTTCTGTTTTCTCTTTCTTGTTTCTGTATCACAACAGGTCAACCTTCTTGTTTTTTTACTCCTCCTCCTAATTGGGATTTTGCCGATCCTAAAATATGGGCTCCAAGAGTTAAAGTGGCTTTTATCAGTAAAACTAAGCAAAAAACCCTTGCTCCTTCTGTGATCTTAGCAGTAGAAGAAACAAAAGCAGATCTTCCCAAGTATTTACAAGCGGTGCAAGCCATCTATGAAAAAAAAAGAAAAACACGTTGGTGTAATGTAGATTTAGCTAAAGCGGGCCTAGCTCATCTTTCGAACTCAGCTCACCTTTTGCAAATCGATATGAAAACCCAATACGGCTCTGTACGCAAATTACAGCTCATTTTCATTAAAGAAAATAAAGCCTATATATTAACTACAACAGCGCTAAAAAAAGAGTTTTCTAACTACTTAGAAGCTTTTCAAAAAACTCTTAGCTCTTTTACATACACTTGCGATTTGTATACACCTCTTTCTAAAGAACTAAAAACAGATTTAGAGCAGTTAGAAACTGCTCTTTTCGAAAAATGGAAGGCTTTACTTGTAAAGAAAACTGGTTTTGAAGAGATGTTTAACCAAACAGAATTTCAAGAACTCTATTGGCTCCCCTTACAGAAAAAAGTGCTAGAAGATTGTCAAACCCTAGGAGCTTATTGGCAGATGATTGTCTTAAGATCGATTCGCGAACAGATTCGTGCAAATTACTTGAAATGAGATGCGTTTTTCTTCTCGTTATGCTTTTTAGCTGCAACCATTCTTCAAACTGGCAAGTAGAACACCTCTACTCAGATTGCAAAGAGCATTGCTCAAACAAGCTATCTTATCTAGACCGCATGAATGGTATAAACCTAGAGATGATATGCATGGGAAACAACATAAAGGCTTATTTGCATCTCTATCCTCATACAATCAAACAATCAGCTCTCATTGCGCTTACCACAAAAGAAAAATCTCAGCAATTTTCTGCATATTATCTAGAAGGCGGTCAAAAGGTCCTCTTATCTTCAGAGTGTCTTGCCTTTTTCTTACACGCATTAGAAAATAACCAAGAAGTGCAAATTACAATAGGTGGTTATCAATCCATGATAAAACCTATCGAATTTCAAGAAAATTTTAAAAAACTACAAACCTTTCCTACATTATTAAATCCTGTTCAATTCTCTTTCTAAATCCTTCACTTTTTTTCTTCTCCTTAAACTCTGCGTTCGTTACCATTTGCTTTACTGATTAATGAAGGTTTATATGAATAAGCTCGAGCAACTTAAAAAAATAACAACCATTGTTTCTGATACTGGAGAAATTGAAGAAATTAAAACTTACCTACCAACAGACGCCACAACTAACCCCTCCTTAATCCTTGCAGCTTCTACTAAACCCGAATACCAATTCTTAATTGAAGAAGCCATCCAATCAGGATTAAAAACCAAGCGAACAGGTTCTTCTTTGATTGAATTCATCATCGATAAACTGTTTGTCAATTTCGGTTCGGAAATCTTAAAAATTATCCCGGGACGAGTATCTACGGAAATCGATGCTCATCTTTCTTTTGATACAGAGAAAAGCATAGAAAAAGCTCGTCGTTTAATTGCTTTATATGAAGAAGCTGGTATCCAACGCAGCCGCATTCTGATTAAATTAGCCTCTACATGGGAAGGTATTCAAGCAGCTAAGCAACTGGAAAAAGAATATATTCATTGTAATATGACCCTGCTTTTTAGTTTAGAACAAGCAGTAGCTTGTGCAGAGGCAAAAGTTACGTTGATCTCCCCTTTTGTGGGTCGTATCCTGGATTGGTATAAAAAACAGGAGAAAAAAGACTCTTATCCTCCTGCGGAAGACCCTGGTGTTATCTCCGTTACAACCATTTACAACTACTACAAGAAAATGGGTTATAAAACCCAAATCATGGGAGCTAGCTTTCGCAATACGGATGAAATCTTGGAATTAGCGGGCTGTGATCTATTGACGATTGCTCCTAAATTACTTGCAGAGCTACAAAACCTAGAAGGACCTCTAAAACGAAAACTCGATCTTGAAACGGCAAATAAAACTACCGTTGATCAAATTGCATTAGACGAGAAATCTTTCCGATGGCATCTTAATGAAAACGCTATGGCAACCGAAAAGCTCTCAGAAGGGATTCGCATTTTTGCTAAGGACAGTCTAAAATTAAAAAAAATGATTGAGAAAAAGATAAAGTAGACTATTAATAAAATACTTATATCCATCTTAAACCTAAACCATCGCCAAGTGGATCGTACAAGTTATCCTCCTTGTTGGAAGGGATACAACATAGAATTAGTAGAATGAAAAACCAAAAGGGATATTGGGTTTTATGAAGTTGCCTTGGGCCATCTATGTCTGGAAAAACTTCTCTAAGAGATTGTACATTTTTTTTAAACCAATGATTTATGTTAGCTCAGAAAATGTTCATGGGTCTTTTTAGAAACGGTCAAGAAGAATCAAATAAAATCGTTAAATTTTTAAAAAGCCCTGAGACAAATCTATAACTTGCTATTTTCTTTTTTTTTAATGCTTCTCTTATATAACATGTGCTAAATTCACTCAAAGCAAAGGGAAAATTTTAACACGAAAAAGTTGGCCTTGCGTAACATGAGTGGATGATTCTTGCGATAAAGACTTCAAGGAGGAGTTATGTCTATACCACAAGTAGAGTCAGGTACTACATACCAACAGTTAGAACAAAATCCTACGACTTTTTCTTATCGATTAGCTCAACGCTGTTTTTCAGTTAAAGGATTAACACTTCTATGCACAGGAATAGCATTAATAGCAACGAGTATTTATTATTTAACTATGCATAGATCGAATACAGAAATCGATGTCGATGATCATTTTCCTCATGATTTCGTCTTTTCTTTCTATTGCAAAGAAACTTGCTCTCTCCTCTATAAATTTACTCAAGACCAAATGCAATCATGTAAAAAATACTGCGATGACACTTCCACTCATACTTTTCCGAATGTCTGTATTCTGGCTTGTGATAAATTAGGAACGAGTGTCCTTTTAAAATGTATAAAAAGTTGTAAATAAAGATAAATCTTATTTACAACTTTATTTACCCCACATCTCTTCTAAGTTCGCTAGGGCATGTCGTTCATTAAGCTAGCATTAAACTAGATTGAGTACTACTCGTTAGGATAAGGCTGTTCGCAACTTTTTATCAACAGTATGCTTATCGGATTAAAAAAAGAGCTCTTTTAAAAAGAGCTCTTTACAAAGATTTAAATCTGCTGAGAAGAAGGGCTATCGCTAATCGGGAAGGGACGATCAGAGGATGATTGTGGCGGTGGTGGCGCCTTTTTCTGTTGTTTCTCTTCTTCTAGACTTTTTTTCTTTTTTTCGACATCGAAAGTTCCATCGATGAGAGCTCGAGCTTCTTCACCGCTTATGGTTTCATATTCTACTAAAGCTTCTGCAAGCCTTTGCAAGCCCTCTCGCTTCCCTGAAATAATCTGAGTCGCCTTTTCATTTGCTTCGTGAAGAATTTTTTTAACCTCTTCATCAATAGCTTCTGCAGTTGCTTCAGAATAACTTTTTTCATGATAATTAGACACTCCTATATACTGCCCATTATCGGATCCTTCGTCATAAGCAACAGTGCCTAGTTTTTCATTCATTCCCCATGTACACACCATACGACGAGCAAGTTTTGTAGCTTGTGAAATATCCATTTGCGCACCGCTTGAAATATCTCCAATAAAAATCTCTTCTGCAATACGCCCTCCCATAAGCACAGCAAGTTCATCTAAGAGTTCTTTTTTCCAATAGCTTAATTTATTCTTCTTAGGCATAAAGTGCGTAGCTCCAAGAGACAACCCCCTAGGAATAATGGTAACTTTGTCTACAGGATCTGCATGTTTGACAAAAAGAGCAACTGCAGTATGTCCTGCTTCATGATAGGCTGTGGTTTTCTTTTCATTTTGAGAAATTTCTAAGCTTCTACGCTCTTTTCCATAACGCACCTTATCACAAGCTTCTGCAGCATCAGCTGCTGTTACTGCATAACGTCCTTTACGCGCTGATAATAAAGCTGCTTCATTCAGAATATTTGCTAAATCAGCACCCGATGAGCCCGGTGTATTACGAGCAATATTCATCAGATCCACGGTAGAATCCAATTTAATTTTACGGGCATGCACCTTTAAAATCTCATATCTACCTTTAATATCGGGAAGATCGATTACAATTCTTCGATCAAACCGACCAGGACGCAATAGCGCTTTATCTAGTACATCGGGACGATTGGTCGCAGCAATTAAAATGACCCCTTCATTTGTATCAAACCCATCCATTTCAACAAGAAGCTGATTGAGCGTTTGTTCTCTTTCATCATGCCCACCGCCAATTCCAGAACCGCGATGACGTCCCACAGCATCAATCTCATCGATAAAAATAATACAAGGAGCACTCTTTTTAGCCTGATCGAAGAGATCTCGAATTCGACTTGCCCCCACACCGACAAACATTTCTACAAAATCAGAACCTGAAATAAAGAAAAAAGGACGATCGGCCTCTCCTGCAACAGCTTTAGCTATTAAAGTTTTCCCTGTTCCAGGAGCCCCTACCATTAAAACTCCTTTAGGGATGCGGGCTCCTAAAGCAGTGAATTTGCTAGGCTCTTTTAAAAAATCAACAATTTCTTGTAATTCCTCTTTAGCTTCTTCGCAACCAGCCACGTCTTTAAAAGTAAATTTATTCTTGTCTTTAGTTAAAAGACGAGCAGGCGACTTACCAAAATTCATCGCGCTTGTCCCTACTCCTTTCATCTGACGAGAAAAGATAAAATACAAGACAGCAACGACAAGCACTACTGGCAAAATCGTCAAAATATAGCTAAAATAATTAGGAGAGGGTTCTTCACTTTTAAAAGTCTTCTCCAATACAAGATTACGAGGCTGGTCTGGAGCTTTAAACAAAGCCCCTTTATTCACTCCAAAATTATCCCATTCTTGTTTAGCTTGGGAGAACCAATGGGCATACACTTCAGGATCTTGTTTTTCTAGCATTCGAGTAGATAACTCTTGGTTATTAAAATACCAAGTGACATTTGCAACGTTTTGCCTAGATTTTTCAAACTGTGCCTCATTTTTCTCTAACAGAGAAAGCACACTTGCATACTCTTCTAACTGAGTCTTATAGTTACGCACACTTCTTAATTGAAGCAAACGTACATTCTGTTGTTCTTGATTGAGCTCTGAAACAAGCTGATCTAATGAAGTAAGAGCGCTCCGATAAATGGAAATCTGCTCCTGTGGGGTTAGAGAAAAAGCTTGGCTTACTTCTCGATAGAGCTCTTTAAGCTGCTGTTTCATCGTTTCATTGCCAATACCAAGAGCAGGAGAACGAAACCTCTCAATCAAAGTGAGTAAATCTTTACCAAAAGTAGCGGCTTCCATCGGATTTGCTTCTCGAGAGAGCACAGGAAATGTTTTTTCTAGGTCATTAAGACTAGTTAACCCTTGACTAGAGGTAGATGAAATAACAACGCTATGGTTTTCATGAGGAGTGTTATAAATAGGGTCTATGAGAACATATCCCTCTTTGGGAATCGGCTGCCCACTTAAGCGAAGTAATAGATCTGCCGATTCTTCCACTAGTTTTTTCGATTGACCAATCGCAGAAGCTAACTCCTCTTTTTTCCCACTAAGTTCATGGTTTACATAAAGAAGTTCAAGATAGCGATAATGGCTTTTTGCCTCATCGCTTTGTTTATCCTTAAACCTACCAGAAAAGGTCACTAAATTATCGTTTAATGCTGTTTTACGGCTCTCGTCTTTTTGGATCAAATCCAAATTTACGAGATGCTCTACTTGATAACTAAAAGAAACTTTAGCAGCTTTGTCATTCTGTAAATTTTGAATGGTCAAAATCACCAAGACGGCTGCTAGTAGCAGAATAAAAAAGCCCCCGGGTAAACCTTTTTTAGGACTAGATTCTGGTTTTAAACTGTCATTATTCATAATATTTAAATACTCTCTTGGATTAAAGGATTAAACCACTTAATCTCGATTAAAGTAAAGCTGTTTTTACCCTTTAGTTTTATAATCAAATCATTGAGAACAAGTACATTCTACTCTAAGCATAAAACCTTGTAAGGTGGAGTTTTTTCACATCTTAGCAAAAAGAAAATTATTTTTTCTTTCATTTTCAAACTACTTTGTTTGAATTATATGAATCTAAATGATTTAGAATTATATAATAAATATTAAACTGCTATTTTCTCATACTATTTTTTTATTAAAACAAGTCGTCCAGAATCAATTTTTAATAACTTTTTCTTATAAACAAGTTCCTTTTTAGTTTTGTTCTTTACTATATATTCCATGATTGTATCCATAAAGGAACTAGGTAATATCACTTTCTGCATTCGCAACCATTGTTTAACAGCATAGTAGAGCTCTACTGCATCTAAAGGCAGAAAAGGGTTTAAATCCCATTCTACTTTGCTACCATCTTCCTTTTGCGTCGTGAATAGGATACGATTTTTTTGGTAAAAATAGCTATCTAGTTCCTGTGCCTGTCTTCCTAGTTTACAAAGATTTCCAGCAATTTGCTTACCAAAAAGACGGCTTAATTCCGGAAAGATCTCTTTACGCATTCTCGCTCTTAAAAATTGAGAATCCTCATTTGTAGGATCTTCTATAGAGACAAAAGATTTTTTTTCTAACCACTCACGAAGAACCTTTTTAGAAACCGGGAGTAGAGGACGCCAAATACACATTTCTTCCAGTCTCACATCCGGTTGCATTCCGCGAAGCGAGGTAAGATGAGCTCCTTCGCAGATTCTTTTTAAAATAACCTCTGCTTGATCTTCTGCTTGATGTGCTAACAAAAGAGCCTGACAATCTAATTTTTGATAAAGGCTCTTGAAAAACCGCAACCTTTTTTCCCGGCCTTGTTGCTCTAGGTTTTTTTTTTCAAAATCTTCAAAACATAAAACTTTTAAGTAAAAGCGCAACCCGAGTCCTTCCACTTCTTCTTGCAGCATTTTAGCTTGTTTTCCGCTCTCTTCTCGCCATCCATGATCAATATGGGCCACATAAAGAGGAAATTTGAATAATAAAGAACACTCTAAGCTTAAATAAAGCAAAGCCTTAGAATCGCACCCTCCTGAATAACCTATTAAAATAGGTTGATTGGATACATTTTTTGATTTTAGAAAATCTTTCACAGTTTTAAGCGGGTCTTTTATCTTTAACATTTTCCTCTTTTTGAAATATTTCGCAATCTCCTAGAATAATGCATGACTTTTAATCCATTATTTTACGCTTATGCCCATTTTATGGCGCTATTTATTGCGCAATTACTTTCAAGTTTTTTTTCTTTGTGTAAGTGCATTTATTAGTGTGTTACTTGTGCTTCGTTTTCAAGAAATTGCCAGATTCATCACATCTGAAGCTTCTTTTACCAAGATCGCTCTATTCTCCCTATATCAAATCCCTTATATTTTGCCGATTGCTATTCCTATTTCTTGCCTAATTGCTTCCATTTTACTTTTTCAAAAGCTTAGCTATCATCAAGAAATTACAGCTTTGCGCACAATTGGTCTTAGTCTACAAAAAATAGTCATCCCTATTTTATCCTCAGGATTTTTGCTGATTTTGCTCAATGCTATGATTGCTTTTGAATTAGCCCCTATTTGCCGAGGCAAAGCAAGGATGCTCATATACGAGGTAGTCACTTCTAATCCTCTATTTATTTTACAAAAAGAAAGCCCTGTCAAACTTAAAAATATATACACAAACCTAAGGGTCTCAAGAGGAGCTAAATCTGCAGAAGACGTTATTATCGCTACCAAAAATAGCTCTAGTAACCACCTTAGTTTGTTTTCTTTTAAAAATCTCTCTTTGGTTCATGAAGAATTAGAAGGAAATGCCATCTCTTACATTTCTTCTTTTGATTCCAAACAAGAATATGGTTTTGATCATCTTATGATTGAAAATCAAGATCACATGAAAATAAAAGCGATTCAGCTTGGTCAGTTTATACAGCATACTAACTGGTTATCTCATCACGATTACCTAACCTTGCGTATGCTCTTAGCAAAAGAGAGCTTACAAACACATGCTAAAATACCTAAGAAAATACTCATTGAAATCACGAAACGAAGTTCCATCGCTTTGGCAGCGTTTACTTTTACATTGATTGGCACCTGTTTAGGACTACAAATTGGTCGCAACCCATCCAAGAAAAAAATCCTATGGGCTATTTCTTTAGCAGCTTTTTTTATGCTCTGTTTTATTATTGCTAAATCTATGTATCCTAACGCACTTTTAGCTATGAGTCTATTCCTCATCCCCCATCCTTTAATAGCTTGGGCTAGTTATAGGCAACTAAAATTGATTTCTAAAGGAATGGAATCATGCATGTGAAAATTTGGCAACGTTATCTTCTTCGAGAAATAGGTGGTTTTTTCTTTCTTTTTTTGAGTTGCTTTTACTTCATCTATGCATTAATAGATTACTCTCTGCATATACAAGACTTTATGCAAAATACAAGGATTCCTTTTTCTCACATCTTTTTATACTATCTATTTGAATTCGTTAAAAGAACAGACTTGTTGATTCCCTTAGCTGTCTTAATCACTACGATAAAGGTGCTATTTGCGTTCAACATAAGAGGGGAATTAGTAGCGCTAAGAGCTTCTGGTTTGTCTTTAAAAGTGATTCTACGCCCCTTTTTTTATCTAGCCTCTGTTCTGGCTCTTTTTAATTATGCGAGTAATGAATGGATACTCCCTTCTAGTTTAGCCTTCGTCGATCAATTCCAAGAACAGCACTGGAAACACTCTTCTAAGGACAGTGATCTTCACACGCTATCTTTATCAGACCAATCTAAGCTCATTTATCAGGCTAAAAATCTTCAAAAGCAACGACTAACCGATGTATTTTGGATCCGCACTCCTGACGAAATTTGGCATATGAAATCTCTCTATTACGATTTAAAACAACCCACAGGTTTTTTTGTAGATCGACTTACACGAAATGATAAAGGGCATTTTGAAAAGACAGAATCTTTTGAACAATACCCTTTTCCTTTACTTAAAGGCCTTCTAAAAAACGATAAGACACCTTTTTCTCTAGAAAACCAAAAGATCAGCTCTTTATTTAAAGATTTAGTTAAAAATAGATTAAGTCCTTATGAGGATTCTATAGCTCTTTCTTATTTTCTATTGAAAATGACTATGCCTCTTTTATCTTTGTTAGTCGTTCTTGCCGTTACTCCTTTTTGTATAAGTCACAGACGCTCGTTTCCTGTCTTTTTCACCTACGCTTTAGCTCTATTTGGATTTATCGCTTTTTTTACTTTACTAGATGCAGCTGTCATTCTAAGTAAAAATGAAACTATCTCTGCTTTTTATGCAATCCTCATACCTTTTTGCATTTGCTTTAGTCTATTTTCTTACCGATATTTTAAGAGAGTACAATGACCGCCTCATATAAACTCAGATCTCTTTTTCTTTTACAAACTCTCCTAGCACTTTTATTAACAAGCTTGTTGTGGCCTAAAACAGCTGTCTATTGGCAAAAACTAGACATTGCATTTTTTAAACTGATCAATCAATCTCTATTAGATCGTCATTACTGGCAAGTATTTTGGGCCTGTGCAAATCACAAATACGCAGACTGGGTGGAAGATCTATGTATATTGGTATTTTTCACTATATGGATACGAAAATCTCCATGTTCTTTGCGTAAAATACGAATCGCACAATTGCTCTTTTGTGTTTTATACATCGCTTTTATTCTCTTCTTTGTGAATCGGATGCTTTTTCGTGATTTTATTTCTATACCAAGACCTAGTCCTTCTTTGGTGATCGAAAATAACGTAATGTTATCGCAAAAAATTTCTTGGATGAAAATCAAAGATGTATCTCAAACGAGCTTTCCGGGAGACCATGCCACAACAGCTCTGCTTTTTGCGGCTAGCTTTTCTTATTTAGCAGGTCATCGATTTGCTATTGCGGCTTGGATCTATGCTGCTTTTCTCTGTATGCCTAGGTTAATTACAGGTGCTCATTGGCTCTCTGATGTAATTGTAGGTAGCGGTGGGATTGTTTTATTTTCTTTAAGCATTGCCTTCTGCACTCCACTAGCTCACAGCATAAGCTCTTATCTCGTGTGTATATTTCCTAGAAAGCAAGCAGAAAATAACGAAAACTAACTTCACCTTTTTAGAGCTTTGATCTAATCTAGAGATAAATCATTGGATAATCTATGCATCCCTATCAAAGACTCGTTACACTCTCTAAACAAATCACCCATCTTTCTTCTGTTACCTATCTACTCGAATGGGATCAAGAAATCTATATGCCAACAGGTGGCATTGAATATCGCCCTGAGCAAATCGCTCTTCTTTCTGGTTTGATTCATCAAAAAAAAACAAGTAAAACTTTTGCAAAAGCATTAAACTCTTTAATTGATTTGGATACAAAAGAAATCAAAGACCCTCATCTAAACCCCATACAAATCATCGCTTTGCAAAGATGGCATAGAGATTATCTATTAGCAACTAAAATCCCTTCTTCTTTTGTCAAAAACTTTGCCAATGTGACATCTAAAGCAGCACATATATGGCAAGAGGCAAAAAGACATAATGATTTTAAGCTATTTCTTCCTCATCTACAAAAAGTGATTGCTCTCTGCCGTAAAAAAGCAGACGTTATCGGCTATCAAGAACATCCTTACGATGCTCTATTAGACACTTATGAGCCAGACACCAAAACTTCTGATCTGACAAATATATTTAATCAATTAAAACTGCCTTTAAAGCAATTGCTCAAAAAAATATCTATCAAAGAACCTATAGACAATCATTTTCTTTATCAGCTATGTCCTAAACATATACAGCTAGAATTCGTTCATTTGATTTTGGAAAAAATGGGATTTTCTCCCTCTTCTTCTCGTTTAGATTGCTCTGTGCATCCCTTTTGTATAGGCCTGCAACCTAAAGATACTCGTATGACTGTAGCTGTAAACCCAGACAACATTCTTGGCACCATTAGTGCAACACTACATGAAGGAGGCCATGGTTTATACCACATGGGTCTTGCTGCTGAACATTATGGAACTCCTCTTGCTGAATCGCTTTCTTTAGGAATTGATGAAAGCCAATCTCGTTTTTGGGAGACTTTCATTGGTCAAAATAGATGCTTTTGGCAGTATTTTTTTCCCCTATTACAAAAAAAGCTTCCTAAACAATTTAGATTCATTACTTTGGATCAATTCTATAGAGCAATGAATAGTGTAAAGCCTCACTTTATAAGAATTGAAACGGACGAAATTAGCTATAATCTGCATATCTTATTGCGTTTTGAAATAGAAAAACAACTCATCGAAGGATCTTTATCGGTTCAAGATATTCCCGAAGCCTGGAACGAGCGCATGCGTGATTATCTAGGCCTTGATCCAAAGTTCAACAGCCAGGGTTGCTTACAAGATATCCACTGGTCTTTAGGAATGATAGGATACTTTCCTACCTATGCTTTAGGTAATCTTTACGCAGCGCAATTCTTTTCTCAATTCAAAAAAGATCAACCTGATTGGGAACTGCAAGTAGAGCAAGGAAACCTCTCTTCTATTCACACTTGGCTACAAATCCATATTCATCGATTTGGAAGGCAATATACACAAGAAGAGCTTTGCCAAAAAGTGACAGGGGGCGCTCTCTCAGAAAAACCCTTTATTGACTATTTACAAAAAAAATACCACTCTCTTTATCAAATAGATCTCTAAAGAGCTTTTTAAGCAACTGCAATCATAAGGTATCGTTTTTTGATCTCTAACAGTAGGTTCTAAAAGTTCCACGGATAGATCTAAAAAACGGCTTACCCATGAAAATCAGCGTTTATCAGATTACATGTTGATATATAAATTTAAAAAAATAAAGGAACATATGACTACAAAAGAAATTCATACAAATAATTCTCTTCCATTAGACAACTCTCTTCCATTAGAGCTCTTGCATAACCTCAATTTCAAAGTTCCCAATTATAGATCCCTGCTATAAGATTAAATCTTAGACAAAAGCGTTTGCGGCGATTTCTATATCGTTCTGCTAGGATTTTAAA
>JAITFW010000028.1 GCA_031281085.1 Chlamydiales bacterium
TGGGGTCGAGAACGAACTGCTTGTTGCATATCAAACTTTTATGATTCTGGTCACCGTGTTGGTTAATCCTTTTTTTCTTGAAGGCTTTTGAGCCGCATGAAGGGCTACATGTCCGCTTACCGTCCTCGTAGGTTAAAAATCGGAGTTTTTACATTATCAAATAAAAATCAACCTAACTATTTATGCACCACCTAAGTTTTGAAGGCTCCTTAAATAATATTCAAAAGTTGATGGAAAATCTTCTCTAACTTAAAATAGAGGCTTTATTTTCATTAAAAGATTTTCATGATTATAGAGCATTTGCAAAAGCGCGGTTTATTGGAGGCTATCACTAGTGATGAGCTGAGAAATTTTCTTCAAAAACCTACCAAAATATACTTAGGATTTGATCCAACAGCAGATAGTTTGCACATTGGCAATTTAGTTGGTATTGTCGTTTTACGTTGGTTTCAAAAATTTGGTCATACTCCTGTTATTGTCTTAGGGGGATCTACTGCACGAATTGGAGATCCTTCAGGTAAAAGTATAGAACGCCCGTTACTCGATATCCAGGCAATTGCTACTAACGTGAGTTGCATCGTTAAGCATTTTGAGCAAGTGCTTGATTTTTCAGATCCTCCTACGCGTCCTCTTATTCTCAATAATGATCAATGGCTCAAAGAATATGCATTTATTGATTTTTTACGAGATGTAGGAAAATATTTTCGCCTGAGTACTATGCTAGCTAAAGATAGTGTAAAAGCCCGTCTTTCTTCTGAGGAGGGAATAAGTTTTACAGAGTTTAGTTATCAACTATTGCAAGCTTATGATTTTTATCGTTTGTATACCGATTATAATGTGCAAGTACAGTTAGGTGGTAGTGATCAATGGGGTAATATTACAGCTGGAATCGATTTTTTGCGTAAAAAGATCAATGTACAAGTATTTGGATATACTTTTCCTCTGCTTACTCGTATGGATGGCAAAAAGTTTGGTAAAACAGAAGAGGGGACCATTTGGCTTTCTAAAGATAAGTGTTCTGTTTATCAATTTTATCAATATTTTTATCGAACTCAAGACGCAGAAGTGATTCGTTTAATGCGCATGCTTACCTTTATGGATTTAGCAGAGATTACGGAATACGAGCAAGCTATAAAGAGTCCAGAATATGTTCCCAACACGGCACAAAAGCGTTTAGCGGAAGAAATGACTCGGCTCATTCATGGAAATGCGGGGTTGCAAATCGCTCAAAAGGTTACTCAGTGCTTAGTCCCTGGAGGTAAAGCAATTTTAGAATTTGATGTATTAAAAGAGATTTCAGCTAATGACATGCCCATTAAATATGTAAAACAGTCTGAGTTAATCGGTCAAAAATATATAGATCTTTCTGTAAAGATAGGCCTTGTTTCCAGCAAAAGTGAAGCGGTAAGGCTTATTAATAATAATGGTGCATATCTCAATAATCAAAAAATTCACGACATCAATTTTTTAATTGACCCGGAGATGGTGATTGAGGGTCGATTTTTACTCTTCAGTTCTGGTAAGAGAAAAAAAATATTAGTTTCTATTAAAAAATAGTTTAAAGATAAACTGCATTTTTTACTCTCTTTGTTAAGAGATGTCGATTTTTTTTTATAAAAAACAACTTGATTGAAAATCAAGACGATACAACAATGAGCCTAGTGAATGTAAATGGATAAATACCCTCTTTTCTTTTGAAAGAGAGAAAGAGATATTTTGAAAATGCTTATATTTAGAAGCAAGGAGAGCGAAATTTATGGCAACAATTACTAAAAAAAAGTTGATTCAAATGATTTCTAGGCATCGAGGATTGCATCCTAATGACGTTCGCAATGTGATTCAATCGTTTTTAGATGAAACAACGGAGTATCTCTCTAAAGGAAATCGTCTGGAATTACGCGATTTTGGAGTTTTTGAAGTCGTGGAGCGAAAGCAGAAAATTGGTCGTAATCCTAAAAAGGCAGCTGTTTCTATTATCATTCCTGCTCGGTTAGCTGTAAAATTTACCCCAGGTAAGAAAATGCGTAAGCTAATGGAAAAGAAAAGAAAACTAACTACAGTCACAGAGCACCAATCTGTATATAAAAATGTGCCGATTAGTTAACCTAAATCAAGTTGCATTTCTTGTTATTAAATAGTTGAAATGCAACTTTTTATCTCTATGTAATGAGGTGTTTTCTATTCATTATTTTATTCTAATTTAATCAGAAATAGTTTATAATCTTTGCTATCTTGATTGGGATTAAGCAGTGTTTTTATTAAAATTAAATCTGTTAGGTTTTTAATTCTTGTCATCTGATCTTTAAATGAGGAGAGGTTACATTTGGCTATTGGAAGAATCCTACTGATTGGTTCAACTAGCTTGTTTTCTATTATAGCAGTTACAGCTGTAATCAAAAAAAGTAGAGCTCATGATAAAAAAGTAAGTGGCAAAATAGATAAAGAGCTGACTCTTCTTGCAATTGAGCAACAAAAAATGGAGATAAAAAAACCTTATACCAAGCCACTTTCGTTAAACGGAGATTTACCTTATATAGACCGGATTTATCAACTCTTTTCTAAAAACCCAGCCTCTCAATTTCCGATTGTCGAGACAATTTCTTATAGCAGTTCTGTTTCCTGGTTAGTGGGTAGGCCTGCTTGGTTAAATGATTATGCCGATTATTATCAAACTTCTTCTTCTTTTATTTTACGCAGTCTAGGTGCAAAAGGAGAGTCTTCTTCACAAAAAAAAATAGTAGAAGGAAATCATTTCAATGTATTTCGCAGAGATAAAAAGATGGAATTTTATCTACTTGTAGATGTTTCTCGGTGCAAAATGGGTTTTTATTATTTTGATTTAGGAACGAATGAGAGGATATTGCTAAAAACGTATTCTGTTGGTTTAGGCAAACTAGATTCTAGAAAACCCTCTGGTAGTTTAACGCCTCTTGGCAAATATCTTTTAGGGAAGCGGGTTGCTACTTATCAATTGGGAAGCAAAGGAGTTTACCAAAATAAAACGGTAGAAATGATTACAGTATTTGGTACTCATTGGATCCCTTTTGAGCAAGAAATAGAGGGTACTTTGGAACCTGCCAAAGGCTATGGATTACAAGGTTCTCCCTGGGTTGTTGATTCTAGCGGGCAGCTTATAGAGGATTTGACCTGCATTGGAGACTATAGTAGCAATGGATGTATTCGTTTAGCTTCAAAAGACATAGAGGAGCTTTTCTCCATTGTGATTACCAAGCCAACATTTATTGAAATTGTAAAAGATTTTAAAGAAGCTACCCTGCCAGGTATAGAAGTGGCAGCACCTTCTCGTTAGAAAAAGGAAAACACTATGTTAGCCCATGAAAAACAGATTGTAGAATACGAAAAGACAATCTCTCAATTAAAAGAGCAAAACAAGAAAGATAGTACTTTATGGACAAAAGATGAAATAGAGAATTTGGAAACAAAGCTGGAAAAATTAAAGAAAAACATATGTTCTCAGCTAACTCCTTGGGAAAGGGTTACTATTAGTCGCCACCCTAAAAGGCCCAAAGCAAATGACTACATTCGCAATTTAGCCGAAAAATTTGTTGAGTTACATGGAGATAGGGCATTTGGAGATGATCCTGCAATGATATGCGGATTAGCAAAGGTAGACGATGTGAATTTTATGGTGATTGCCCAAGAAAAAGGCCATGATACAGAAAGTCGTTTGCATCGCAATTTTGGAATGCCTCACCCAGAAGGATATCGTAAGGCTTTAAGGTGTATGCGCCTTGCAGCTAAATTTCACTTACCTATTTTGTGTTTAATCGATACTCCGGGAGCTTATCCAGGCCTTGCTGCAGAAGAAAGAGGTCAAGGGTGGGCCATTGCGCAGAATCTTTTTGAAATGAGCCGTCTTTCTACTCCGATTATCGCTATTTTAATAGGAGAAGGATGTTCTGGTGGAGCTCTTGGAATCGGAATGGCAGATGTAATAGGGATGTTAGAGCATTCTTATTATTCCGTAATTTCTCCAGAAGCAGGATCTTCTATTCTTTGGAAAGACACCAATCAAAATGAAGTCGCAGCTAAAGCTTTAAGAATGCATGTGGAAGATTTATTGAAATTCAAGATTGTAGATACAAAAATTGAAGAGCCTTTAGGCGGTGCTCATCACGATCCATCTTTTATATATACTCAAGTTAAAAAATATATTCTTGAGCAATATAAGAGACTAGTACACATAGATCCTGATGTTCTTATTGAACAACGCTATCAAAAATATCGACAAATTGGTAAATTCTTAGTTAAAGGTGCAAGGTTACTTCAAGAGTAATCCTTAAGATTCAAGGAATTACTATGAAACTACTTTTAGATGCTGCTCTAAGAAGCCGTCGTCATTTATATTTATTTATCATCACTTTCTTCACGCTGCTTTGCCTGACGCTTTCTAGTCAAATGGAGATGTTTGCCTTAGGTGTGTTATCAAACAATGGAGCAGATTTTTTCACCTTATTTTCCAAAGAAAATAGTCGAGATGCAGTCTCTTTAGAACAAGTACAGGAGAGATGGAACTTAATTGACAAAGATCATACAGGGCTTATCACAAAACAACAAGCGACATCCTTTATAGCACAAGAGAGCGAAAGTAATCCTTTAAGTTGGATACTTGCTAAAGTGAAGCAAAAACTCCGTCTTTCTCATAATATTAAAGCTTTGATCCTAGTTCTGATTTCTGTTGCAGTCTTCAAAGCAATTTGGCTTTTTGCAAGTCGCTATACCACACAGTTACTTGCTATTCGTATTAGCCGAGATTTGCGCCAGCAGTACTTTGAGCATATCCAATCCTTACCGATGAGCTTTTATCAACAGCATAACATTGGCAGCCTTTCTGCTCGTGTCGTTGGTGATGCAGGACAGATAGCTACTTCTATTAATTCTTGGTTAACTAATTATCTGCAAACGCCCTTTACTATTATTACTTGTTTGTCCATGTGCTTTTATCTCTCTTGGCGCCTGTCTTTTGCCATCTTTTTTGGAGTGCCTTTGATTATTATTCCCATTGTATTTTTAGCTCGTAGGGTTAAGAGAGTTTCTCGCCAACTACAAAAAAATCAAGAGAGTTTTGCCAATATATTGATTGAATTTTTAGCTGGTATACAAACGGTTAAGATTTTTTCTATGGAGGGATTTTCTCTGAGGAAATACAAAGAACAAAATGAACGTATGGCTGTTTTAGAAAGTAAAACAGCTAAATACGGTCTTTTGACCCGTCCTATTTTACATGCAATTACTACCTTGTGTTTAGCTTGCGTTGTTTTGTTTGGCCTTTATATCATTGGAATGAGTTTATCGCAGTTGATCGTATTTTGTGGTATGCTTCAGCTTGTGTATGAGCCAGTTAAAAAATTTGCTGATGAAAATGGAAATATCCAGCGTGGTATTGTAGCTGCTGAGAGGATGTTTGATGTATTGCATATTAAACCCGATATTCAAGATCATCCAGATGCAATTGAACTTACTGGATTCTTTGATGTGATAGAGTTTGATAAGGTATGGTTTCGCTATCAAGAGGATTGGATTTTAAAAGACCTCTCCTTTACCGTTCACAAAGGAGAAACAGTAGCTATTATTGGTCCTACAGGAGCTGGTAAATCAACGATTGTGCAATTAATGCCTCGTCTTTACGATGTTCAGCGAGGAGCGATCCACATTGATGGAAAACCTTTAAAAGCCTATACTCAAGCATCTTTGCGTAAGCATATTGCTTTTGTTTCTCAAAAACCTTTTTTATTTTGTGACACGATTGGCGCTAATATCGCTTTTGGATATCCCTTTACTAGTCAAGAAATAGAAGAAGCAGCTAAAAAAGCTCATGCTGAAGAATTTATAGTACGTTTGCCTAATCAGTATGAGGCAATGCTTGCAGAATCAGGACAAAACCTTTCTGGAGGACAACAACAGCGCCTAGCTATTGCAAGAGCTCTTATGAAAAAAGCGCCTATTCTCATTTTAGATGAGGCGACATCTTCTCTCGATTCTATTAGCGAAATGCATATTAGAGATGCGATGATCAGTTTAAAAGGGGAGATTACTCAGATTATTATTGCACATCGTCTTTCTACTGTTGAGTATGCAGATAAGATTATTTACCTTTCCCAAGGGGCTAAAATTGCCGAAGGAACCAAAGAGCAGTTATTAGAGAACTGTCCTGAATTTCGAAAAATGTGGGAGGCTCATTATAATCTAGAAAAAATCCCAGAAGAGTCTCTATCTTAGTCTAAATCTTAAAAGTTGCTCTAAACTAAAGCTTGAGAACGCTATTTGTTTAATGATCAAAAGATAGCATTTTGGCTCGTTTGCTAACATCTCTCATTTTTACATTTTCATTTTATCCAGTTAAATAGGGTTCGCTCTGTTATTCCAAATATTTGGCTTACTTCTTTCCTTTCTAAAGGCTTTTCATCTTAAATCATGCGAATACGCCATCCTAATCTCGTTCATGTCGATGTCAGAACTTATCTTTACTCAAAGTGTGATGAACGATGCCTCAATTGCTTTAAAAATCAAGGGATCCAGCTTTCTATAAGGCTACGTTTCTCTTGTGATTGTTCATTTTAGAGACTGTATTGAACAAAAAACTAGCATTTTGTAAAAAAATAGGCTTAAACAATACTATTGTTTTAAGCCTAATCTAAAAAGAGCTTCAAAAAACATTACTTTTCAGAATGTGTAGTATGTGCAGCTTTAAATACAAGAGCTGAGCATATTCCACCAATTAGATTAGCGAATAAAAATACCCAAAAATTTGTCCAGAAACTCATGTTTAGTATAGTTATCCCTAGTGCAACAGCAGGGTTAAATGCGCCACCTGAGATAGGCCCAACAGCATAGGCTCCTGCAAGAACTGTAAACCCAATAGCAAAGCCATAATAGGAATTGCCTTTTGTGGCTTTTGAATAAGCTGTATTTAAAACAACATAGCAAAGTGCAAAAGTAAAAATGAATTCGGCTAAAAAAACTTTCCATACATCAAAATACAAAGGAAATGCTTGAGAAGTTCCTTTTAAATAGATAACAGCCCATGCAGCTATGATAGCTCCAATGATTTGTGCTAGCCAATAGGCACCTAAATCTTTTACAGATAGCTTTCCGCGTACATATACAGCTAAAGAGACAGCTGGATTATAGTGACCGCCTGACACATGAGCGCCAGCAAAGACCATAACAGCAAGAGCAGAACCAATAGCTAGAGGAGCTAGAAGTCCAGAACCATCTGGATTGAGTACTGTCATGCCAATAGTAAGAACTAAAAAAAAGGTTCCTATCAGTTCATAAATATATTTCATATTTCCTCTTAAATTTACTTTAAAATCTATAATTTATTTTTTTACATATTTTATGTTTTTTTTAAAGAAGGTTTTAGTTAAGAGAGAAGTAAATTAAGTACTTGTAAGAAGTGGAGTTAAAATGCCTAGATTTTCAAAACTTTGCTTTAACTCCTTATTTTCCGGCTTATCAAAAGCACCACTAGACGCTAGCCATATGATGTAATTACGGGGAACCTCTTCTAGGGGTTTTCCTTGATGTTTCCCAAATGGCATACGAGATATGACTTGAGGTTTAGAAAGAAGCTGTAATACCGTTTGAATAGGCAAATCATCAATCATCATGCTAAAGACTTGATGGAGTATAATGACATCATCAAGAGCTCTATGTGCTTGATTAGCAGAAAAACCATAGGTTTCTCTTAAAAACTGTAGCGAATGCCTAGGGAGATCATTACGGTATTTACGTGCCCATTTAAGGGTGTCAATATATTGAAAAAAGGGAAGAGAAACTTCTGCTCGTTTAAATTCTGCTTCCAGAAATAATTGATCAAAGGCATCGTTATTATGAGCAATTAACACTGTGTTATCAGGACAAAATTGTGTGAATTTTTCCGCAATGATTTTAAAATTAGGAGCATCTTTTACCATTTCATCAGTAATATGATGAATAGCACTAGCTTCCTTAGGAATAGGGCATTCTGGGTTGATGAACTCTACAAAAGAACGGTCTTCTATCGGGTCATAAGCAGCAATTTCAATAATTCGATCCTTAGCAGATTTTACCCCAGTTGTTTCTGTATCATAATAGATAGGTCGTAATTTTTTCATAAATCCTCTGTTTTTAACGGATTATAAATTACAAAATTAAATGGATCTATCATTTTATCTTAAAAATGAAGAAATAGCTAGATTCTTAGCTTTTCAATTTTTCTCATATACAGTATCCTGATTGTCAATAAATTAGGAGTTAGAATCATGCGTTTATTCAGTGTCATCTTTGGGGTCATTTGCCTTTCTGGTTGTTATCAAATACGTGATGATGAGGATTTGCGTACAGTGCCGGTAACGAATAATCCCACTATTGTACCGAATAAAGGTGGATTTCCTCCTTTTCCTTCAATGTGATTGATTTATTTATTTTCATTGCGTTAGTGTAAATTTTAACGAAAAAAATCGATTATGAAAAAGCAAACCGTAATTACGTATAATTTTTTCCCAAGGAACTTAGAAAAAGAGATTACCTTACTTGGCAAGGATAAGCTTCTTTTTGCTCTTGAGCAAATGCTATTGATACGCAATTTTGAAACTCGAGCTGAAGGAGCCTACCTTCAGGGTAAAATTGGTGGTTTCTTTCATTCTTATGTTGGTCAAGAGGCAGTTCAAACAGCTGCTGTTTTTGCAATAGGAAAAGATCAGTGGTGGGCTACTTCTTATCGTTGTCACGCTTTGGCCTTATTATTAGGAGCTACTCCCAACGAGTTAATGGCTGAGTTATTAGGTCGTAGTAATGGTAATGCCAAAGGACGAGGTGGTTCGATGCATTTTTTTACAGAGCAGCTTTTAGGAGGGTATGGAATTGTAGGAGGACAAATCCCTATTTCAACAGGCGCTGCTTTTAGCATTAAATATAAACAAAAAAATTCTTTAAAAGAGTCCAAACAAGTTTCTGTATGTTTTCTGGGAGAAGGAGCAGTGGCTCAAGGTTCTTTTCATGAATCGTTAAACTTAGCTTCTTTGTGGGATCTTCCTTGTATATATGTGATTGAAAATAATCATTGGGGAATGGGAACTCATGTAGCAAGAGCCCTTTGTTTAGAACCTATTGCAGAGACAAAAGCTCCTAGCTTTAATATGAAAGGGTATACTTTAGATGGTATGGATTTCTTTAACTGCTATGCAGGTTTTTCTGTGGCGTTTGAAGAAGTGAAAAGAATGTCGCGTCCTGTTTTAATTGAGGTGGTTACAGAAAGGTTCAAAGGACATTCTATTTCAGACCCTGCTTTGTATCGCAGCAAAGATGAATTAAAAAATCACATGCAAAAAGATCCTATCTTTTTGTTAATGCAGGTTATGCAAAAAGCAAACATGATCACAGAAAGCGAATATCAAGCCCTTAACCAAAAACAGAAACAAATTGCCATAGCTGCTTTAAAATATGCGGATCAAAGTCCTTGGCCCGATCCAACAACGCTAGAGCAGGATGTATTTGCTGTATCAGAAGAGAGTAACATATGAGCACTCAACTAATAGAAATGCGAGAAGCTCTGCGACAAGCTCTTGATGAGGAAATGCAGAAAGACCCACGTGTTTTTATCATAGGTGAAGAAGTAGCAGAATATAACGGAGCTTATAAAGTCACTAAAGGGATGTTAGAAAAATGGGGTCCTGATCGTGTAATAGATACACCGATTGCAGAACTTGGTTTCTCTGGGCTTGCTATTGGAGCTGCAATGACAGGCCTAAAACCTGTAGTTGAGTTTATGAGTTTTAATTTCTCTTTTGTAGCTTTTGATCAAATCATATCTAATGCGATCAAAATGTATTATATGTCGGGTAATAGATTTTCCGTACCAGTTGTTTTTCGCGGTCCCAATGGAGCAGCAGCACAGGTTTCTTCACAGCATTCGCATTGTGTAGAGGCTCTTTATGCTAATTTCCCTGGATTGATTGTGATTGCTCCTAGCAATTCTTATGATGCAAAAGGTCTTTTAAAGTCAGCTATTCGTCAGAACAATCCTGTGCTTTTTCTGGAAAATGAACTTTCTTATGGGGATAAATTGGAAATCCCAACAGAAGAATATCTAGTGCCGATTGGAAAAGCACGCATTGTTAGAGAAGGGGATCGTGTTACGTTAATATCGCATAGTCGGATGGTTTTGCTCTGTGAGGAAGCTGCAAAAGAATTGCAAACCCGAGGAATTCAAGTAGAACTCATCGATTTGAGAACCATTAAGCCCCTTGACATCGACACGATTGTAACTTCTGTTCGTAAGACTCATTTCTGTGTTCTTGTAGAAGAAGGGCACATATTTGGAGGGATTTCAGCAGAAGTAGGTTTTCAGATTATAGAGCGTTGTTTTGATGATCTTGATGCTCCTCTTGTGAGAGTTGCGCAAAAAGAAACCCCTATGCCTTATTCTAAGGTTCTGGAAAAGCAGACGATGCCCACTAAAGAGCAAATTATCGAAGCGGTGCAAAAAGTTTTAGCTTAAAGGAGTGTTTATGCCATTTACTGTAACTATGCCAAAACTATCTCCTACAATGGAAGAAGGAAACATTGTAAAGTGGCTTAAGAAAGAAGGTTCATATGTTAAAGAAGGCGATGCTTTTATCGAAATTGCAACAGATAAATCTACAGTAGAGCATGCTGCTTTAGATGAAGGATGGTTGCGGAAGATTTTGATTCAAGAAGGTCACACAGCACGGGTAAATCAAGCGATTGCCATTTTTACTGAACAAGAAAACGAAAGCATAGAAGGATATCAAGCAGAAGGAATTTCTCTTGCTCAAGAAGTGCCTTCTCAAGAACTCCAAAAACAACAACTACCTTCCAACAGAGAAGAACCTTTAGAGGCTACAACTAGAATAAAAGCATCTCCTTTGGCTCGCAAGGTTGCAAAAAAACAAGGATTAAATTTAAATCTTGTGAAAGGATCAGGCCCAAAGGGTAGAATTATGAGTAGAGATCTTGTTTTTGCATCATCCAGTGTTAGTATGAAGCAGCAAGAGCTTTCTAAAAAATCTTCTAAAGAATTTGAAGAAGAGTCTTTATCTCCCATGCGTAAATCGATAGCTCAACGTTTGCAAGATGCAAAAAGCTTTATCCCTCACTTTTATTGCGCGCAAGAAGTGCAAATGGATAAAATTATTTCTTTAAGAGAAGAGCTGATTTCTTTAGGCATTAAACTCTCTTTTAATGATTTTATTTTGCGCGCTACCGCTTTAGCTTTAAGAGAGCATCCTCATGTAAATTCTGGATTTAATCTTAAATCTCGTACAATTATACGTTTTAAAACTATTGATATAGCGATAGCTGTCAGCATACCTGATGGGTTAATTACACCAATTGTTCGCTCAGCCGATCATAAAAACCTACAAGAGCTTTCTAAAGAGGTAAAAGCGCTAGCTGTAAAAGCGCTAGCAAATAAGCTAAAACCGGAAGAATATGAAAGTGGCTCATTTACTATTTCTAATTTAGGAATGTATGGTATTTCAGAATTTATAGCAATCATCAATCCACCTCAAGCTGCTATTTTAGCTGTAGGAGCGATTGAAGAGAAACCGATTGTAATAGATAAAAAAATAGTTATAGGAAAAACATTAAAACTTCAATTGTCTGCCGATCATCGAGTATTAGATGGAGTGGATGCAGCTAAATTTTTAAAAACCTTACAAAAATATTTAGAAGCACCATCTATGCTTCTTTTATAACCACATCTTACGCTTAAAAATCCATAGGAAAAGCAAGCTAAATCCAAAAATTAAAGATAAAATAATGGTAAAAGCATGCATATTATTCGCAAAAGGTAGTGCTACATTCATCCCATAAATACTGCTTACAATAGTAGGAATGTTAAAGATGATGGTTAGTGCTGTTAGCAGTTTAATTGTTTTGTGTAAGTTATTAGTAAAAATGATCTGATAACAATCTCTTAAGCTTCTAATGCTTTTTAGAGCAATCTCACAAATGGTTTCTGATTGCTTTAAAGAATGGAATACATCTTCTAAAAGAGCTTGGTCTTTATCTTGTAGAGGAATGTATTTTCCAGATGGCAGTTCTTTCAATACTAATTCCATAGGCTCTAAGCTAGAAAGGTATTGATTCAAGATTTCTTCTTGACGGGTTAAAATAGCAATATCTTCACTATCTACACTGACGATTTCCTTTTCCTGCATGAAGACATAATAACGCACCTTTCTGATTTGTGTAGTAAATTCTTGAATGACTCGCATACATAGATGAATCACTAATTTAGAGCGTTGTGTTGTAGCAAATGTATTTGGTTTGTTAAAAAAACTTCTTAATATGCCATTTTTTTGAGGACTAATAGTAATGAAATAGCAAGGAGTAATAATCATGGTTAAGGTTTCCGTGTATAAGCCAACAGCGTTGTCTAATTCAACAGGACAACGAGAAAAGATCAGTACATTATTTTTAATGTGCTCAATACGAGCAATTTCATAACGATCAAGGCTATCTTGAAGATCGCTGTACTCCAATCCGATCAGTTGACCTATCTGATCTAAATCAACAGCTAAAGCTTCTTCCAAATGGATCCAGCAACCATCTTTAGCAGAAGGAATCGAAATAAAAGAGTCGTCTTTTATTGTTTTAAAGAAATATTGGATCATTTTACCATAGCTTTATCTATTTAGTTTAAGCTATGGCAAAATGTAGGATTTAAATACAATACTAAAAAAGATTTAATGTGTGTTAATGAGCATTTTCAATGTTATATTATCGCAATATAATGTATAATTTGATGCTAATAAAACGAATCTTCTACTTGCTTCTTTCCAAGTGTTAGCTTCTTTAAAAGCATCTCGTGCTATTTCTGGGATAAGAACAGCGTGTACGCTATAGAGTAAACTGCTTCCTTGTGCTTTTAATACCTCACATCTTCTTTCTATTTCTAGCTCATTTCCCATATATACATAGGCTAGAATAGATAGCGTTACAATAATAACTTTTACTAAACTCTCAATAGCGTAGGCAAGCGCCCATACTCTAGATAAGAGCTGACCTAGTTCTCGAGTAGCAGCTTCAGGTTGATAGTGGTAATACCAGCGCTCAAAAGCTACTTCACCGCGCAAAGCTGCTTTTTCAGAATAATTAGCTGCTGCGTCCAAGGCATTTCCTATAAGGCTCATAAGGATTTCCTCTCTTTTGAAAAGATTAGAAAATATTTTACATAAATTTATGATAAATCATAATATAATGTTTTTACATTTTTATGAAGATGAAGCATCATAACTAGATAGCATATTCATCTGATCCTCAGACAATCCCGTAAATCGAATCACAAGATTGATTTCCATTCCATTTCGCAACAGATTTTTTGCAATTTCTAGCTGAGCTTCTATTTTGCCTTTCTCTAGTCCTCGGGCTTCTCCTCGAGCTTCTCCTCGAGCTTCTCCTCGAATTTCAGCCTCATAAATCTTCTGATCCATTACCGCCATGTTGTCCATATCAATCTTTTTGACTTGTTCATAGATGAGTGGCTCCTGTTCAGTCCAATGGAATTTATCTAGCTCATGATAGGCTCGGCGGATCACTTCATCGGTCCCAATGATCTTTTGTAGATCTTGCTCTGTGGTTTCATGAGCGTGTTTGAAAAAATAACACCATTTGTCTTCTATCGTCACTAGTTGTTCTTTGCGTTTATGAAATTTAGGGAGTTCAATAAAGGTGAAGTAAAAGTCTTTAAGATCATGCTCATGTGTTTTACGATCTAAGATGATGTGATCAGATTTATAGTCAGATTTATTAGGAAATATTTCACAATTAGCAATCGCGATAAAGATGATTTCTTTTAAATTGTGGTACTTATCACCAATATTTGCCTGATTACCATATACCTTTGCTGCGTAGTATTGCGCGCGTTTTTCAAACCCTTTATATCTAGCAACTTGCATCTCTATAATATATTTTATACCCTGTTTATCTGTACAGAGTACGTCTACAATGCTTTGTTTCTTAGCTGCGATATCTGGATTTTGCACAGGAGACAAAAATTGGATATCTTCAACCTGATTCTCTCGAGAGAAATTCAGGATGTCGTTCAAAAAGTGGATTAAAATATCTTTATTTTTCTCTGTTCCAAATATTTTTTTAAATGCAATGTCGTTTTTAGGATCTAGGTATTTTGAAAGTGCCATTTTGTTTTGCCTTTTTTAGAACCTATTGTAGCCCATTTCGGGTAATTATACAATTTACAGTTTTCAAACGCTGCGTTCCTCTCTAAATGTTGTATTTCTATTCATTATGAGCCTCTTTTTCTTTTTTAGCTCTTTCAAACCTCAGATTTGGGATTTCTAGCAAGCAACAAGAGCAAAACTTTTCTTATCAGACATTCTCATACGAGGTTTTTTAGACTGCCTCATATAAGCAGTAATAGCACAAAGAGGATTTACTAAAAAATTGCTTACTGATCTATGCCTTGTAAGTTCAATTTGGGATCTATTTTTAAGCTGATCATTTATAGATTCAATAAACACTCTTTTACGAAGAAGCATTTTGTCTCTGAGATTCATACATGTATTTTTCATTTTCACTCGTAAATTTGTAAATAATTGTAAACCTCTTAGGCTAACTTTAAAAGAAAAGTAAGAGAAAGTTTAAACCCATATTCAACTCTTGCAAAAGCAATCGATCTAAATTTTTTAGAGGTATGTATTTAATGAAAATTTAAAGTGGAATAATACTAACACTAATTAAACTCAACATTCAGGTTTCAAATGCTCTTTTAATAGATTTTTTGTAAAGGTCGCTATCTTTGCTTCTTTGGAATCTCATAAGAGCAGGGGTTCCATTTGGAAGTATCTGGCATAGCTTTTGAAGGGAGAAGTTTTTAAAAAAAATAGAGAAGCATAATTAAATACTATTTTAAAATAGATGTTTGTCAGATTGAATCTTGATTTGTACATTTTAAGGAGATTTTCTCTAGTTCTTCTATTCTTTTTTTTAGCTCTTCGATTTGCGCTAAGTATCTTGGGATATTTCTAACGCGTACTTGTTCTCTATTGTATTTGGAAAGAGGTATGACAGGACTACCTCCGTATTTGCCCGGTTGATCAATGGATTTACTGACTCCACCACGAGTAGCAATCATGACATTACTGGCAATTTTCACATGACCTACAACACCTACTTGTCCACCAAATAGGACATTTTTACCTGTTTTTACGGAACCAGCAATTCCTGTTTGAGATACAACGATATTGTGAGAACCAAGGCTTACATTATGAGCGATCTGAACGAGATTATCAATTTTCGTTCCCTTGCCAATTCTGGTTACTTTAAAACGGGCTCGATCGATCGTAGTATTAGCGCCTATTTCTACATCATCTTCAATGATAACAGAACCGAGTTGTTCTAATTTAGAATGTTGGCCATTTTGATCTGTCGTATACCCAAAACCGCAAGAACCAATGACAACCCCTGGTTGTAGAATAACGCGATTACCAAGGATAGTTTTCTCTCTTATAGTTACATGAGGATAGATGATGCAATTTTCTCCAAGACAACTATTAGGACCTACAAAAGTGAAAGGATAAATGACACATCCATTACCAATTTTTGTATTTTTGTCGACTACAACAGAAGGGCCTATTTGTACATTTTGGCCAATTTCTGCGCTTTCATGAATCACTGCAGTAGGATGGATTCCTTTAAAACCTGAATTACTTTGCTGGAGCAAAAGAATTTTTATAATCTTTTGAAAGGTAATGGAAGGATTATCAGATAGAAGAAAATTTTTTCCTTCTTCTACAGGAAAAGCATTGTCTACACAGATGACTCCTGCTTTAGACTGACTCACTAATGTACGGTAATGAAGATTAGCTAAAAAGGAAGCATCTTCAGAACCTGCATTTTCTAGTGAGTCAACATTATTGATGAGGTGATAGGGATTACCTACTAAAGTTGATTCTGTAAGCGTAGCAATTTCTTGTAAAGTAAATTTTTTCATATGATTCATAGGCATTCATCTAGCTGGATAAATGCCTAGCTCCTTCTATTTTAGATTCTTCATACACAAATGAACTATTTTACTACTTCGTGCTTTGTTTCATTAGGAGTTTTTTTTAGCGTTTGAGCTATTTGATCAAACCTTTCATCTAATTTTTTAACTACTGCAGCAGTTTCATCAGATGCTTCTGAGTAATTGAGAAGGGCTTCGCTTCTAAAGACGGGACAATCGTATTTCATTTCCCTTACCACTTCATCAATGTTGCTTTGTAGCTTTTGGCCAATCTGTATCTCTTTTTGATAGAGCACTTGTTGACATTCTTCGTACATTCCTTTCAAATCTTGACTTAATCTAGCATAATCATTTTCTAATTTCTGCTTTGTCTCTGGGTTCATACTGTCTAAAATGACTGGATCGCTTAATTTTTTCACAATGTCTTCGAGTTGCTTACTTGCTTCTTCAATTAGGACAGCCCTTTGATTTTTAAGATTTTCGAAGGCCTCTTGTTCTTGTTTGCCCAATTTAGAATTCATGAAACAGTCTCTGGTATTTACTACTTTGTATTCAGTAGCCATTAAAGACGTGCTAAGAACTGTAAAAAACAATAGGGTCGAAATAAATGGATTTTTCATAAGATATACTCCTTGTTAAAATTGTCCACCCATAGAAAAGAAAAATCTACGCACTTCACTGCGTCCTGAAGGGTTAATTGGGAAACCCATTCCTAAAATAATAGGAACTTTATTTGCTATTTCAATACGCACTCCAAAACCAGCACTAAATTTAAAGTCTTTAATATACCAGCGTTTTAATCCAATACTTCCTGCATCTACAAAAATAAATCCATCTACAAAGGGGAGAATTTGATGTAAATATTCAAGAGATAATACAGTGGAAGAAATGCCACCAGTGGGATCTCCATTGGAAAAATGGTCTCCTAAATCAAAATCGCGATAGCCACGTACAGAGTTAATTCCTCCAATAAAAAAACGCTCCCCTAAAGGAATTTGTGTAGGTTGATTTGTTCTGCTAACAGGCTCAATAAAATTAAAGTCAAAGCGGGATTTAAAGGTTCCACACTTTGAGAGAGGGATATAGTAGCTGTTTAAATAAGCAAAACGCCAAAAATAAAAATCTCCCCCTAAACCAGCAAATTCTGTTTCTAAGCGTGAGCGAAATCCTTTATGTGGTTTAAAAGGGTTATCGGTGGAATCAAACGTAAGAGATGGTCCAAATCCTGATACAATCCCTTCTAAATGCGCTTGTTCTTTTTCTAAGGGAGTAGCACTTTGTGTGATATGTACTCTAGAGTTATTGAAACGGTATTTCATTCCAAAAGCCCAAAAATGATTAAGGGGATAAGAAGCGTGTAAATCAAAACCTAACTTTTGAATATCGTAATTTTTGGACATCAATTCGCTATAGGTATTAAATACATCAAAACCTACTCTCCATAAACTATCGCAAAAATAAGGATTCAACCAAGAGAAGGTATAGGCTTGTTGTTTTTTTCCAAAGTTTAAACGAAGGTGGGCATATTCACCTCCTCCTCTAAGCGCTGCAGGGCCTTCTGAAAAAAGTCTTGCAAAACCTTTAATATTAAAATTTGCTTCGGAAAAATCCAGCCCACCAAAAATGCTTTCTGCGCTACTAAACCCTGCAAATAAACTAGCATGACCAGTTCTGGTTTCTTTAACCTCAATATAGATATCTCGGTAGTTTTTGCCAAACTGCTCTTCATCTTCTGTACGGACTGCGTATACGTTTACACTTTCAAAATAGCCGATGTTTTGTAGCCTATTTTCTGTAGCTTGGAGTTTTGCCGTATCAAAAGTTTCTCCTGGTATGAGAAGTGATTCGCGTAAAATGACATGGGTTTGTGTGTACAGGTTCCCATATATTCGAATCATGCCAATACGATATTGTTTTCCCTCATCAATATGAAAAGAGATGCAAAAAGCCGTATCGTTTGCGCATGGTTGGGCTTCAGCTTGGATATTTGCTTCTAAATACCCTTTGCGTCCATATAGATCTTTAATAGCTTGCAAGGTTTTTCGTAATTTTTCTGGCGAATACACATCGCCTTTGTGAATGAGAAAGGACTTTTCAATTTCTTTGTTGGAAAATAATTCATTACCTTCAAATTGAATGGAATCAAAATAAAAAATGGGTCCCTTTTCTGCGGAAATGACCAGAATAATTTTCCCTTCTATTTCAGCTTCATGAATTTGTATATGCACTTTTGCATCTGCATACCCTAAGTTTTGAAGATAATTGACGATCGTTAAGCGATCTTGTTCTAATCCTTCTTCATGATAGGTTCCTTTACCTGTTAACCAGCTGAGCAGATTATACTTTTTTGTATAAATCATCCCTAGTAATTCGCTTGTTTCTTTTTTTGTAAAACCCTGAAGGATAATATCTTCAATTCGACCTGAACGTCCTTCTTGAACTTCAATATGAATGGAAACTTCATTTGTTTTTGGATGCGGCACAGCTATGTACTGCAGCTGTGATTCAAAATAGCCTTTTTTAATGTAGTATTCTTTAACTTTATTAAAAGATTTGTTGAAAGACTGTCTATTGAAAATAGCATTAGGCTTAAGTCCTAGTTCTTTTTGCAAAGTTGTAGTTTTAATTTTTTTATTTCCATTCCATGTAATTGAGCAAATTTTAGGTCTTGTCCACATTTTTAATGCAATATATATCTGTTGGTCTCGAACTTGTATGGAGGGTTCTACTCGATCATACTCTGTAGCAAGTGTTTTCAAATCTGAGTCAAAGTCCGCTTGGGAAAAAATATTTCCTACCTTGCTTTTGAGTTTGGAAAGGACAATTTGGGGATTAAAAGAAGTGCTTGTATTCAGGTTTTCTACTTGCAAGTCAATATCTGCAATACGACATTCTTCAAACATGACTGTTGAAGAGGGGGTAAAGGCTAGAGATAAAGAAGAGAGACTAGTGAATGCGATTAAAGAGAGATAAGTAGCAAGCTGTTTGATCATTTGATATTTCATCCGATAGCGTGTTTTATTCTAAGAGCGATATAAATGGATTGATTATAAGAAAATTGCTGAAATTTTTGCAAACTACTAACTTTTATTGATTTTTTTAAAAAGAATGTCTTCCTGTAAAAGATCTTGCAAGAGTTCCTCCATCGACAAAATCTAGACAGCTTCCTATAGGCAATCCAAAAGCTAAACGAGAAATATGCACATCGTTTTCTAGTTGTTCTTTTATGTATAAGGCTGTAGCTTCCCCTTCTAGGGTGGAATCTAAAGCTATGATTACTTCTTTAACCGAATGGTTTTTTACCCTTTGTTTAATCTTCTCTATGGGCAAGCAATCTGCATTTTTCCCTTCAACAGGGGAGAGTAACGATCCTAATACATGATATAGCCCTTGATACATTCCCATTTCTTCTAGAGCATAAGCGTCTTTTACAGAGGCAATTAAACACAGTTGAGAGGTATTGCGATTGGGTAATTGGCAAAAATAGCAATGATTTTCCTCCGCTAAGCAGGAGCATTCAGGACAAAGAGCAACCTTTTGGTTTAATTCGGAAAGAATAGCAGAAAAATGCAATACATCTTCTAGGCGCCAATTAAATACTTGAAAAGCAAAACGCTCAGCAGTTCTGTGGCCTACGCCAGGAAGTTTTTTAAATACATGAATGAGTAACTGAAGGTGCTTAGGGTACTTAAGCATTTTTTTGGGTTTTTCTTTTGATAATTTACAATATGATAATAGAATTCGCATAGACGTGCAATGGAAATTTTAAACGATAAAAAACTTAAGAAAAGGCAAAAAATAAAACACTTTCATTTTTTAACAGACTGAGATAATCTTTTTCGATAGAGTGTTAATGTAGGTTAAGTTTTACTTTAGTTTTATGGTTCAAAAAGCGCGTATTATTTCTACTGGTTCATATCTTCCTAAGAAAGTGTTATCGAATAGTGATTTAGAAAAAATGGTCGATACTTCAGATGAATGGATCGTCTCTCGTACAGGAATGAAGGAGAGAAGGTTAGCAGAAGTGGATGAACCTACCTCTGAAATGGGGTTTCAGGCAGCAAAAAGAGCGGTTGAGAAAGCAGGTATTGACATAAAAGAGATAGAGCTTATTTTATTTGCTACTTTAACGCCTGATTATCCATTTCCTAGCACAGCGTGCTTAATTCAAGCTCGTCTAGGTGCTTTTCATGCTGCAGCAGTAGATTTGCAGGCTGCTTGTACCGGGTATATTTACGCTTTATCTCAAGCTAAAGCCTATATTGAATCAGGGATATACCAATCTATTTTAATTGTAGCTTCAGAAAAACTCTCTTCTATTGTTAATTATCGAGATCGAGCTACTTGTGTTCTTTTTGGAGATGGCGCAGCAGCTTGTGTTGTTGCAGCAGAAGGAAAAGGATTACTCATTTCAGATGTTTGTTTGGGTGCTGATGGAAGATTAGCTGAGCTCTTGATGATACCAGCTGGAGGGTCAAAAAAACCAGCTTCTATAGAGACTGTTCAGACAGACCAACATTATCTAAAAATGGAAGGAAAAGAGTTATTTAAATACGCAGTGCGTAGAATGGAAATGGCGGCTAGTTGTTGTTTGGAAAGAGCTTTTTTGAAAAAAGAACAGATTAAATGGCTGATTCCTCATCAAGCGAACATGCGCATTATTAAAGCCATTGCAAAACGTTTTGACGTACCCATGCAGCATGTGTTTTTGACATTGCATAAATATGGAAATACATCTGCTTCTTCTGTAGGAATTGCTTTAGATGAGCTTTTGCGAGAAAAAAAATTAGAAAAAGGAGACAACCTCTTGCTAGTAGCCTTTGGCGCAGGACTTACTTGGGGAGCTACTATTTTAACCTATGGAACGGAAAATGCATAAATGGGCGTTGATCTTTCCTGGTCAGGGAACGCAATATACGGGAATGGGAAAGGATTTTTACGACGCTTTTCCTGTAGCCAAGGAAGTATTTCAAGAAGCTGATGAAATTTTGCAGCAAAATTTCTCTTCTATTGTTTTTAAAGGCTCATCAGAAATTTTAACCCTTACTAAAAACAGTCAAATTGCTATTTACCTGGTAAGCATAGCTATTCTGCGTACTTTGCAAGCGCAAATCCCTCTTTTTAAACCAGCCATTTGTGGAGGCTTGAGTTTAGGAGAATATACAGCTCTAGTCGCCTCTAAAAAAATGCATTTTAGCGATTGTTTAAAATTAGTACAAGTGCGTGCTGAGTCTATGCACGAAGCTTGCAGAGAGAATAAAGGGACAATGCAAGTCGTGTTGGGGCTTACTGAGGAGCTTGTTGCTAAAGCTCTGCAAGAAATAAGCTCTAAAAGTGGTCCTGTTTGGATTGCTAATATAAATTGTCCAGGCCAAATTGTGATTGCAGGTAGGATGGAAAGTCTTATAATAGCAGCCGAGTATCTCAAGCAAAAAGGGGCTAAACGCATCGTTGACTTAGAAGTTGCTGGGGCTTTTCACAGTGGTCTCATGAGATCTGCTAAGGAAAAACTTTCTGATCAGATTGAAAATGCTTCCATTTATGAAAGTAAAATTTGTTTTACTATGAATGTTCCTGGCATAATAGTTGATTCTGTTGCTATGATTAAGCAATATTTATTAGAACAAGTGGTAAGTCCTGTTCGTTGGCAGCAATGCATTTTAACCATGCAAGATTTTGGAGCGCAAGCTTATTTCGAAATAGGACCTGGTAAGACATTAAGTGGAATGAATAAAAGAATTGGAGTACGAGCTCCTACTCTACATATAGAAAAAGTAGCTGATTTAGATGAGTTTGTGCGTCAATGGGAGTCTCTATGTCGCTCTTAGCAAATAAGAATGCTTTGATTACAGGAGGAACCGCTGGTATTGGTAAAGCTATTGCTTTAGCATTTCTGCAGCAGGGAGCAAATGTAGCTATTTTAGGAACTAATAAAGAGAGTGCAGCTCGTGTTGTAGAAGAGCTACAAGCTGCTAAGATTCATCATCGACAAAGAATAGAATCCTTTCTTGTGGATGTTTCTCTTAAATTAGAAGTAGATCCTGTAATTAAGGATTTGATGTTCTCTTGGAAATCGATCGATATTTTAGTTAACAATGCTGGTATTACTCGTGATAGTTTATTGATTAGAATGAGCGAGGAAGATTTTGATCGAGTCATCGCAGTCAATCTTAAGTCACTTTTTAATTTATGTCGTTCTGTTGTTCCTCACATGGTAAAAGCTCGTAGTGGAAATATCATCAACGTTTCCTCTGTTGTAGCTTCAACAGGTAATTCAGGTCAGTTTAATTATGTGGCATCTAAAGCAGGTGTAGAAGGTGCTACGAAAGCTCTAGCAAAAGAGGTTGTTTCTCGCAATATTCGTGTTAACTGTATAGCACCTGGATTTATTCAGACACATATGACAGATAAACTGACAGAAATGCAAAAAGAGCATATCTTAAGTCAAATCCCTATGAAAACCATGGGTAATCCTGAAGATATTGCAAATGCAGCCGTCTTTTTGGCAAGTCGTCTTTCTCACTATATCACAGGTCAAATATTGACTGTAGATGGTGGAATGGTGATGTGATGATTTTTTGATGAATATAACTTAACTAAAGGATGTCTTATGTCAACCGAGAAACCTATGAAACAAGAAGCTCTTGAAAAAGAAGTGCGTGAAATTGTTTCTGAACAACTACAATTAAACCTTGACCTAGTTACTTTGGAAAAATCTTTTTCAGAAGATCTTAGTACGGACTCTTTAGATCTTACAGAACTCATTATGGCTTTTGAAGAGCGTTTTGGATTTGAAATTCCACAAGAAGAAGCTGAAAAGCTCTATATTGTCAGAGATGTAGTGGCTTACATTCAAAAGAAGCGCAATGAAAAAAAAACACCTCCTGCTGCTTAAAGTTTTAGGGTTGCTTAAAAATAGCAACCCTAGATTTTTTTTACTGAATCATTTGCTATTTTCTAATAGAAATACGCTTGATTCCTGGGTCTTTTGCTCTTGGAAAGGTCAGTACTAAAACGCCATCTTTATAACAAGCATCTGGTTCTTGATTCTCGTCTATTTCATCAGGAAGAACAATATTGTAAGAATAAGATCGAAAAGACTTTTTATAAAATTTTTTACTTTTATCTGTTTCTTCTTCTTTTTTTTCACCTTTTATCCAAAGCATTCCTTTGTTTAAATTGATTTCAATTTCTTCCGATTTTAAACCAGGCATAGAAGCTTCTATAACGATATTATTTTTTTCATCATAAATGGTAAGTCCTTGGTCTTTTCCTTCACTTTGAAGAATTTGTTCAAATTCTTGCAAAAAACTGGATAAGTTGCTTATAGACCCTTTTTTGATATTAAACATAGATGGAAGTAATTTAGACATTTTCGTTCTCCTTATGTTTTTAAGATAGGCTCTCTTTTATAATGCGTTTGAACAAACCTAGCACTACGCAGTCGAAAGATAGCCTCTTTTTTCGTGCCAGTGCTTTCAACACTCACTTTAGATATGCTTAGTATTTATAGTGAATTAGTGGCTAAAAATTCAACTATTTTTTCTTTTTTCTTAAAAGACTTTAGTGGTAGATTTAATAGAAAAAAAGAGAAATACAAGAAAGCTGCTTAGCGTAAGTAAAATGGCTGAAAGGGCATTGACGATAGGGGAAATCCCTGAGCGTAACATGGATAGAATATAGAGAGAAAGAGTTTGACTATCACTACCCATGCAAAAGTAAGAAAGAATAAAGTCGTCAAAAGAGAGAATAAAAACTAGTAAGCCTGTTGTAATCAGAGAGGGGCGTAATAGGGGTAGTATTACGCGTAGAAAGGTTTGAATAGGTGTAGCTCCTAGTACTAAAGATGCCTCTGTCATACGATCATCTAATTCCAAAAATCGAGCGTAAACAATAGGAATGACAAATCCTAATCCTAAGACTGTATGGGCAATAACTAAAGTACCGAGTCCTAAAGAGACCTTAATGAGGGTGAAGAACCCGAGCAAGGCAACGGCTAAGACTGTTTCAGGAATAATGAGATTTCCATAAAATAATGTTAAAAAAGCACGAATTCTTCCTGCTTGAGAGCAATAAAAAATTAAAAAAACACCCATTAGCAGGCTTAAAAGCGTTGCAGAAAAAGCTACAATTAAAGAATTAAGAAAAGATTGCCAAAGATGTTCTGTTTGAAATAGTTCTATGTACCAATTCCAAGTGAATCCTTGCCAGGGAGAAGGGAAAGAAGCTGTATTGAAAGAAAAGATAAGAAGAACAATTAAGGGAACATACAGAAATAAATAAACTGCTGCAATAGATAAAAGCGAGAGAACTTTTGTTAAATTATTTTTTTGTTTCATAAGGACGTCCAGGAATCATACGATCGATAAAAAAATAGAGAAGAAGAGCACTTAGTAAAAGAAAAACCGAAGCCACTACTGTAAAAGCAGCTCCCAATGAGCTTGTTTGTTCATCAAGGATAAAATTAGAGATTACAGTTCCTACAAACATCCATTTATCTCCACCCATAAGCTCTGGAATAGCAAACTCGCCAAAAGAAGGAATAAACACTAAAAAAAATCCTGCTTGTAATCCTCGTTTAGTTAAAGGCAATATCACGTGGCGTAGAGTATGAGACCAACTTGCACCCAAATCATAAGAAGCTTCAATAAGACGGTTATCCATTTGTCCCATAGTCGAATAAAGAGGCATAACCATGAAAGGCAAATAATAATAGACCATCATGATCATAATGGCAAAGGGAGTATTTAGCATATGTAAGGGATTATCTATGACCCCTATGAATTGCAAGAATTGATTGATAAATCCCTGTTTTTCTAATACAAAGAACCAGGCGTACACATGTAAAAGAAAGTTAGTCCAGAAAGGCACAATTAATAAAAAAAGCAATACGTTCTTAAATCGTTTGCTATTAAATGTCAAAAAATAGGCAAGAGGATAGGCAATGATTAAGCAAATACAAGCATTGCTCAGAGCTAAGATTAAAGAGTAAAAGATCACTTTTAAATACACAGGGCGTAGGAAAAAGGTCATTTTTTGTAGAGTGATGCCTCCAATAGTTCCCGTGTCTGTTATGTATAAAAAGCTAGAAATAAAAATGATTGCAAGTGGTAAATAGAAAAATAATACCTGCCAGATCATTGCAGGCAATCCTATGGAAAAGGGTAAATCAGAAGATAATTTTGGCTTCATTTTTCTAAAATCACCACATTCTCTTTTTGCCAATATAGAAATACTCCATTGTCGTAATCAATGACCTCTTGAGGAAAATGCTCTTCATTTTGTTCAAAAACTTGAATACGCATTCCATTTTTTATCAAAATGTTATACTGAGTAGATCTTCCATGGTAAACAATGGATTGAACAGAGCCCTTTAATGTATTGGAAAAGTTAGGAACTGTTTTTTTAGAGATAAAAATCTTTTCAGGTCGCAAGCTAACCATGATCTGGCATCCTTCATCCATCCATTCTTTTTTTTGTGGAATATCAATTTTAAATTGACCTAAGTTAGGGATTTCAATTTCAGGATCTTGGTTTAAGTAACGCAAGTGACCGCTGAAAATGTTTGTGGTTCCTACAAATTTTGCAACAAAGGAAGAGATAGGAAATTCATAAATTTCTTTAGGAGTACCTATCTGTTCTATTTCTCCCTTATGGTTCATAATGGCCATTTGATCAGCTACCGTTAAAGCCTCAAATTGATCATGGGTAACATAGATAAAAGTAGTTTTTAGTTTATCTTGCAGCTCGATTAATTCAAGTAGCATCTTTTCGCGCAGCTTAAAATCTAAAGCAGCAAGAGGTTCGTCTAAAAGTAGAACAGTTGGCTCATCTACAATGGCTCTAGCTAAGGCAACCCGTTGCTGTTGACCCCCAGAGAGTTGGCTAGGATATTTATAGATATGTTGTTCCAAATGAAAAGATTCCAAAATCTTGATTACTTTTTGTTCAATGACTTCTTTAGAGAGTTTTTTCAACTTAAGACTATAAGCTATATTATTCAATACGTTTAGGTGAGGGAAAAGGGCGTAGTTTTGAAATACCATATTGATAGGCCTTTTGTAAATGGGCCAATAAGTAATCTCTTCTTCTCCTAAGTAGATTTTTCCCGATTCGGCGCTTTCTAAACCAGCGATGAGCCTGAGCAGGGTGGTTTTTCCACATCCACTCGGACCTAAAAGAGCAAAAAACTTACCAGCTGGAATCGTTAAGTTGACCTCTGGGATAATCACTCCACCGTCTAGAGATTTTCTTAAAGCTTCTAGCCGTATGCTTCGCGTTTTTTGTGCAACCATTTTATATTATCCGATACCTAAGTTCATCTTTAACCTTTACAGGTGTTTAATTTTATGATCAAGCGGCTTTACTGCATAGTATTTTTAGAGCAAAAGAAAAAAGCGGATCTTTTTTATTTTTCTAAACAGGCATTTATACTGGTTTCACTTTAAATTAAGAATTGTATTTCAGTTAACCCAAGTGAATGATCCTAATTTAATAAAATCTAAATTGTCAATTAGATCAAAACCTGATAATATAATAAATAAGAAGTAATCGATATAAAAGTTACTTCATCTATCAAAAAACACCATTACTATTAGATCCTATTCTAAACTAGTAAAACAAAAGCTTATCAAGCAACGCTTATCAAGCAACGCTTATCAAGCAACGCTTATCAAGCTTAGATTTCCAGAAAACGAGGAACCTAAATCCTGATCACAAGGAGGAAACCATGGATAGACCAAAATCCACTGGTGAGTATTTCAAAGGGTACCCCCCCCCGGCTCTAACCACGAGCACATCAACACAGATCAGATAGTAGATCCCGTATCGCTATATGCTCTTATCGAAAAACAAACCTTACAAGATTTTGTAGAGATTCAAAAGCAATGTTCTCCTGAGCAGATTCAAGAAATATTTCTGCAAGCTCCTTCAATAATGGCAAAGATGAAATTTATGATCGTTGTGTTCAAACAACGTACATTCATCGACACCAAATTAGCCAGTTTACTCAGCGCTGTTCTGAAGGAATTCGATATAGCTAGAGAGCAAAATAGCATCACTCAAGAAAAGAAAGAACAACTAGATAACATGCTAAACCAAATCAAACA
>JAITFW010000070.1 GCA_031281085.1 Chlamydiales bacterium
ATTTTCCAAACGGAATTTCTTTTTTCTTCCGCTATTCACTCTTCTGTTCTTCATGGATTGCTCTAGGATCGTCACCATCTTATCAAAGGTGGATCGCTTGACTCCTGTTAGGCGACGAATCTTCTCGTCGTCCAAGTGTTTTACTATTTCAAATTTCATGGAATGTCCTCTCAAGAAAACAGGGTAGTATACTCAAAAGCTTCATTTCGAAAGAGGTCTATTGCAAATATCAGCAACAGTCCTACCCTTAATGCCTTCCAGAAGGTTCTTGGCCTTGGTTTTAGGATCCCATTTTCTTTGTTTCATAAAACTCCTTGCTTTTGGGTTATTATACTCCTAAACCAAGCTTTTTCTTTAATGGGGTGCAGTATACTGTTATGTCTTTTTTCTAATTCTCTTGAGTATATACTTCTCGTTGCAGAGGGAGTGGATGATGCTTAAAAAAGAATATTTGTCATAAGCAGCTAAAGATTTAAGATCTTTAACTGCTTTATCGATTTATTTGGTTATATTTTAAGTAAGAATGTTTTCTCCAAAAGATTCAAGCAGTTTTTTCGCTACTATTTTTTCATCTTCAGCCTTTCTGTCTAGATAAAATTTTGCTTCTGGAAAAGGAATATCTTTTTTTTTTATATCTAAAATGTGTTGTATATGCTTATCCATCACAATCTTCAAATAGGGATCTGCAATCTCTTGGGAATACATCTTAGCTCTAGTTCCCTTATCCTCCAGTAGATATATCGCTGTTAAATAAAGGCAAGCCACTGATTTTTTTTCTGATTGTTTTAGTTTTGCGATAGGAATAAGAATATGTTTAGCTTCTTTATATTTTACATTTTGAAAAAGATCTTTAGCCTCCTGTAAACATGCATCTACTTCTTCTGGTGTCTTTAAATAAAAAAAAAGCATGTCTACATTTCTTTTTAATTTTTCTATAAAACTCTTCCTTCTCTCTAAACAAGCCTCTTTAGAAATACATTCATTGCTTATTTCATTATCTCTGATAGGCAATGATTCCTTAAAACTTCTTTGTCTTGTTAAAGTCTGCGTCTCATTTTCAAATGAAGAATTTTCTTTTGTGTTACTTACAGATTGTTTAAGAATTTCTTTGATATTTATGCTATCTGGAATAGATACAACAGCTTTATCATTTTTAGAATTTGAGGAAAATTTAGCACTAAATCTTCTTAAAGAAAAATATCTTCTATTATTAACATTACTTGAGACATCTATAGACATGATAATATTCCTATTATTGAAAAAGTTATTTTAAAATTAATAAATAAAACAATTATTTCATTGTAGTTGGAAAACTATATTTGATGAAGATAAAAATAGATAGTATTTCAATAAATTAAGTAATATATAGTTATTAATCGATAAATATTTTAAAATACTAATTGTATTTCTGTAGAAATCCTTCTTATAAAAAGAGATTGCTTCGATTGAAAACAAGAACAAATTTTTCTAATGCACTGATAGATTTGTTTTTTTTAAAATTCTATTTTTCTTATAATTTAAGAAATTTTATGTTTTTTAGGATACGCATGCAAAAAGAAAAAAATCATTCTTTAATTTCTAGAGGTTTATCTTTTGAAGGTTTCAAAAAGACCAATCAACATGGCATTGAATATTGGAGTGCTAGAGAACTTCAATCTCTTTTAGGATACTCTCAGTGGAGACGTTTTGAAAATGCTATTAAAAAAGCAGAAGAATCTTGCAAACAATCTGGGAATGATCCAAAGCATCACTTTGCCGGCGCCGACAACCCAATAACCAGTGGTAAAGGTCGCACTCAAATCATTGATGATTATCATCTTTCTCGTTTTGCTTGCTATCTGATTGCTCAAAATGGAGATCCTAGAAAACCAGAAATTGCTAATGCTCAAAAATATTTTGCTATCCAAACCAGAAGGCAAGAGCTCTCTGATGCTGCTGCTGCTGATCTTGAACGTTTAGAATCGCGTGAACAAGCTTCTGAAGAGTTCAAGGCTTTATCTGGAGCTGCGCGCGATGCAGGGGTACAAGACAGAATGTTTAGTATTTTTCACGATGCTGGTTACAAAGGACTTTACGGAGGGCTTAATTCTGACGCTATTAAAGCTCGTAAAGGGATTCCCACAAAAGAACAACTCATGGATCGAATGGGAACCACAGAATTGATCGCTAACCAATTCCGTATGTCACAAACAAGAGAAAAACTGAAAAGAGAAAATATCAAAGAGCAAAGAGATGCGATAGAAACTCATGAAGCTGTGGGAAAGGAGGTCCGAGCAGCTATTGCTAAAATTGGCGGTACTTTGCCTGAAAATATTCTTCCTGCAGAACACATCAAAAATGTTAAGAAAAGACTCAAAAAAGCCAAACCAAAATTAATTTTAGATTCTAAGAATGTTGGAAGCTTAATCTTTTCAGATTCTTTAAAAAAGAATAGATTTGAGGAAACGAGTACTTCAATATCTGGAAAGCAATCACGATAAGAAAAAAGCTAGACAACTTTTTCAAATAGGGATAGCTACCATGCATCGATGGATTAAACGAAAAAAACAAAGAGGTAACGTAGAACCCACAAGAAGGAAAAGCACTTACAAAAAAATAGAAGAACAGAAATGAATCGCTTATGAAGAACAAAATCCAGATCATTT
>JAITFW010000084.1 GCA_031281085.1 Chlamydiales bacterium
GACTGCGCGGCCACTGCAATCGGCTATACTAGCAGCATGTTTCGACTTCAATACTTATCGTCAGGTTAATCTGAAGGTGACTAATGAAATCGAACGTATTGCTAAATGTAAATGGAGAAGTTGTCATGTTTATTAAAAACTAGGTGTGACGATGTGTATGTACTCTGCATTAATACATACATATCAGAAATATCTTCTTTTTTTTTTTTTTCTAGCACGATGCCGATGAGCTCTCACTATTGTAGAATCTATCATGCCATATTCATTGTCAGCGTCAGGGGCTAAATATTTGAACACTTATCTCCCAAACTGAACTTACGCAAAAAAAAGAAAATTCTTTTAAAATAAAGATATTTTTGATGAAGAAAAGAAGAAAAAAACTCACACATATGTACAATGGAAAATTTCCCTTTCTTACCCAGACGAAAGGTGGGAGATGATCATTTTTTCGTTCTTGCCGAGGCATAGTCCACTAAATGAATAGAAGAATACATGATTTTTTTACTTATTTTCCTTGCATTCTATTTTATGGATGAATTAAAGTAGATGCATTAAGTATAGGAGCTTAAATCTTCGAAGATTTTTATGAACTTTTAATACCTGGATTGCGTCTTTGGGTTTCTTTAGGATGTAGTATTGAGGAAAGAGCAAATCCGCAACCGGTCAATGTCGATATCAGAATTGGTTCTCCTAAAGAACCCATTGGCTGTCATTCAGATCAACTAAGCGATGTTGTTTGTTATAAAATGATTGCTGAACCAGTTATTGAGTCCGTAAAAAACCGATCCTTCCATTTGATCGAATCTTTAGCTGCACATGTTTTTGCAGTTGTTGTAAAACAATATGACTTAAGTGGCTTTACTGTCGAGGTTGTCATCACAAAACCTAACCATCCAGTTCCTTATATTCAAAAAGGGATGACATTTACATATCGTAGGAGATTATCGCAGAAATCTTTATAGGGATCGGGTCTAATTTAGGACACCGTTTTGAAAATATCCGAAAAGCTCTTCTTCTGATTGCAGAAAATGCAATTAAAGAAATGCGCGTATCGGTAATTCTTGAAACAAAAGCCCTTTTACCTCCAGGAGCACCTCATTCGTGGAACTTGCCCTATTTAAATCTTGTTGTAATGGGCACAACCTCTCTAACTCCATGCTCTTTGCTCAAAACCTTGAAGAAGTTTGAAAAAGAACTAGGAAGAGACTTAACTGCTCCTAGATGGGCTCCTAGGATCATCGATCTCGATATTTTAGCGTGGGATGATCGAGTGATTTCAGAAACTACGTTAAAATTGCCCCATCCAGAGCTCACAAACCGTCCTTTTTTGATGAACTTGATGGCTTCCTTACAGGCGAATTGGCGTTATCCAGTTCCTGAATCCCTTTACAGCCATTTAACTCTTTCTGAAATTTTGCATAGTCATATTCCATTTAACCCGGAAGAGAATAAATGCTTTTTGCCGTTTCCTCAGCTCGTTGGAATCGTAAATATCACTCCAGATTCCTTTTCAGATGGGATGAAATACCTTCATGCAGAAAAAGCTGTGCGAAGAATGCAAGAGTTAACGGCTCATGGAGCTGCAATCATCGATATTGGAGCACAGTCAACGCGTCCAGGAGCGACCCTTGTTTCCAGTCAAGAGGAATGGCAGCGTTTAAAACCTGTTTTGGACATTGTAGCCCAAACCTTTCGAGACCTTCCAGCAAAACCTCAAATCAGCTTAGACAGTTATAACCCAAAGATTATAAAAAAAGCTCTTGAACGCTACCCCATTCATTGGATCAATGACGTAAATGGGGGAAAGGACGAGCAATTGTTACAAATCGTTGCTGAAACAAACTGTAAAATCGTCATCAACCATTCTTTAACAGTTCCGCATTCGAGAGAACTCGTTTTGCCTTTTAATAGAAATCCTATGTCATATCTTAGTGATTGGGCGGAAAAGAAAATGAAACAACTAGACAAATTCGGCCTGTCTAAAGAGAGAATCATCCTTGATCCCGGCATAGGGTTTGGGAAATCTGCTTTTCAATCTTTATCTCTCTTGCGTGAAATCGAAGGATTGAAAAAAGAGGGATGTGAAATTCTCGTAGGCCATTCTAGAAAATCCTTTTTGAACATAGTTACAGAAGCGCTAGACCGCGACGTAGAAACAGTTGGTATATCCCATTCTTTACTGAACAGAAAAGTAGACTATTTAAGAGTACACAACGTTGAAGCTCATCAACGATCTCTTACAGCTTCAGCTTTATTGGAGGGATTGGATGGCCTTTGAAAAAATTCTTGGAATTGCAGCCTGTGATCCTAAGGGAGTCATGGGAAGCAAGGGAAAGTTGCCATGGCACTGTCCAGAAGATTTAAAGCATTTCTCAGAGACAACCCTTGGTTCTCCTATGGTTATGGGATATCGCACCTTTCTTTCTCTACCTGCTCGATATTTTGATCAACGGATGATGATCGTTTTCTCCCATCGAAAATTGTTGTCGGATAAAAATCTATTTTTCGTTTCTTCTTTAACCGAGTTTTTAGCGCTTGAAATGGCATCTAAAAATCTCTATGTCATTGGAGGAGCTCAAATCTATCAACTGTTTTTACAAGAAAATCTCATTGAGGAGTTCCTTTTAACAAGGCTTAAAAAAGCTTATGAAGGAGATACCTTTTTCCCTCTTTTTTTGCTCAATGGGTGGGCAAGCTCCAAAATTCAGGAAACCGATACTTTTCAGATTCTTCGTTACTTTCGCCCTTTGAGGAGGAGGATATGCATATAAAAACTTATAGAACTCACCAAATTACGACAAAAGATTCTTTAGTACAAGTAATCGACGCTTATGTACCTAAGCTAAAAGAGCAGTCCATTTTAGTGATCACTTCTAAGATCATAAGCCTTTGTGAAGGAAGTATAGTTAGTAAAGAAGAAATAGAATCAAAGAAGGTTCTAGTTCAAGAATTAGCAGATGCTTATTTAAACGATGAAAATGAAAAAACAAATCCATATTCTATTCAATTGACGATCAAAAATCATATGCTCATTCCCTCTGCCTGTATTGACGAATCTAATGGAAACGGCACGTATGTTCTATGCCCAAAAAATACCCAACAATCTGCAATCTTCATTTGGGAACACATTCGTAACCGAGACAAAATCCAAGAATTAGGTATTTTAATTACAGATAGTTATCCACTCCCTATGCGTCGAGGTGTCATTGGAATCAGCCTAGGATGGTGTGGTTTCAAACCTCTGTACAATTACATAGGCAAGCACGATTGTTTCGGTGCTCCTTTGCATGTCACTATGAGAAACAATCTAGATGGGCTAGCAGCGGCAGCTGTTTTTTGCATGGGAGAGGGAAATGAGCAAACTCCCTTTGCTGTGATGACAAATGCCCCTAAAATCGAATTTCAACTTGAACCTCCTGTAGATGCAGAAATCCAAGAACGCTCTATTCCAATACATGAAGACCTGTACGCACCTCTATTAAAAAATACAAATTGGATTTTTAAAAATCAGCATACAAATTTCAATCTAAAAAAAGGACCCAAATGAACAATCAAAGTATTCTATGGATCGATCATTTAGAGAAATTGATTCAACAAAAACACATGCTTTCACATCCATTTTACCAAGCATGGACACGCGGAGTATTAACAAAAGCTACTCTACAAACATATGTTAAAGAATATTATCAACATGTTAAAGCTTTTCCCACTTATCTTTCTTCTTTACACAGCAGGTGTAACGATCTACAGATAAGAAAACATCTTCTGACAAACTTAATGGATGAAGAGTCTGGGTGTCCCAATCATCTAGATTTGTGGAAATCATTTGCATTGGCTATTGGTGTTGATCCAAAAGATTTAGACCTTCATAAGCCTCAAAAAGCAACTCAAGAACTAATCGATCACTTTCATAAAAACTGTTCTCAATCTCTCTCTGTAGGAGTAGCGACTCTGTATAGTTACGAAAGTCAAATTCCCACAATTTGTCAAACAAAGATAGATGGTTTGAAGAAGTGGTATGGATTGAAAAATCCGGAAAGTTACCAATATTTTTCCGTTCATGAAACTGTCGATATCGAACACTCCCATACAGAAAAGAACATACTATTGGATATAGTACAACCAGGAGAAGAGAAGGTTGTTTTAGAGGCTGTAAAAACCACACTTGATACCCTTGGAAATTTTTTAAGTTCATTTCATGTATAACAAATCTCGGAATACAGAATATAATAAAGCAAATGTTAGGCAAATTTTCTTTTACCATTTGTTGAATTCGATATTTTGCGTAGTTATTATTGTTAGTAATATCATTTCAAAAAAAATGGTAAATCTTCCTTATTTTCAAAATTTTGCTATTCCTGCAGGGCTGATCACTTACCCATTGACGTTTTTTATAAGTGACTTTGTGAGTGAAGTATATGGGAGCAAAAAGGCCAAAGAGATGGTCTATCATGCATTTGGAATGAGCCTTATCGCCTATCTCATAATTAAGATAGCTCTTGCACTTCCGAGCTTAGACTTAGAAAATCAACTCTATTTCGAAGCAAGTTTAGGATTAAGCGGCGTGATTATCATGTCTTCCTTAACCGCTTACATTTTCTCTCAGACAATTGACATTCAGCTCTATGCTTTCATTAAAAAATGGACAGGAGAAAATTATTTATGGTTACGCAGTAACGGATCTACTTTAATTGCACAACTCGTTGATACAATCATTGTAAATGTAATTTACCTGAAATTAGGAATTGGTATGGAGTTGACCCAAGTTTTCTCTATTATTCTTTTTTCATATATGTATAAATGTATTTTTAGTATAGTGCTCACCCCATTTTTTTATTTTTTAATCTCTATTTTCAAAAGATACACCTATCAACATACATAAAAAGATGGATAAAAGCCAGTCTATCCAGAAATAATAGATACTATTCCAACAGCCCTGTTTGTCTGATCAGGGATTCTTAAAAGAGCATTTTACAGATGTTAAACCTTAAATTTTCATGAAGATATGGCTCGATATAGCTTCAACTTAGCAAAAAAATTCTCAATAAGATGCCTGGTTCTATATAAATGCCTATCATAATTCCTTGGTTTTTTTGCATTGCTTTTTGGTGGTATCACACAATTCCTTTACCTGCCATTTTCAGAGGAAAAATTACTCGATCTTCAGCCCCGAATGCTTTGATTGCCTTCCGTTACATAACCGTGGTCTATGAGGATGTAAACAATAGAACTCTTGCATAACTTCATAAGTTACTCTCGGAAGCGATATCCTACGCCGCGTACCGTTTCTATCCAATCAAAGTTGGGCCCTAGTTTTTTGCGTAAGGATGCGATGTGTACATCTATGTTCCGATCGACAATAAAGGCATCGTCGTTATGGATATCATCGAGTAATTGATTGCGTGTTAAAACTTTGCCGCGGTTTGTTAGAAGACGGCGGAGAATGCCAAATTCAGACAAGGTAATGGTAATTACTTTATCTCCTTTACGGAGCAAATAGCGATCTACTTCAAGAGAGAATTCTCCAAAGGTAATGATCTTCGGCGCTTTCTCAGGTTCTTTAGCTCGGCGTAAAACAGCTTTAATACGAGAGAAGAGCACTTTAGGAGAAAAGGGTTTAGATACATAATCATCAGCGCCTAGTTCTAAGCCTAAGATCATATCTAATTCTTCTGATTTAGCTGTTAAAATGATGACTGGAATAGCACGTAGATCAGGATTTGCTTTCATTTTACGGCATACGTCAAAACCGTTTTGCCCAGGTAACATGATATCGAGAATGACTAAATCTGGTTTTTCTCTTTCAATAGCGCGATATCCATTTATGCCATCTACTTCAACATGCATCTTATATCCAGATGCTTCTGCTTGTAATTTGATTAGCGCTGCAATATCCTCTTCGTCTTCGATTAGCAAGATTCTTTTTTTGTGACTCATCTATGACCTCATTTAACAATAGATAAATTAAGTTTATTTTTTAATTCAAGCAGAGAAATTACATTTTTTTCACGCTTTTTATGCACTTGAGTCGTAATAAGAGGCGATGTTTTTTCGACAGGATAACGGAAGAATCGTTTACTTAGTGCGGAAAATCTCTCTGGATCTTGCGATACAAAAAATTGATATCTAGCGGGACCTGTTTGTTGATTTAATAAATTTAGCTTAAATAAAAGCTGTCTTGTCGTTTGTGCGCATTTATTTGCTGGATCTAGTAAGGGAATTTTATTCCCCATATACTGTCGAATGAGAGACTGAATAAGAGGATAATGTGTGCATCCAAGCAAGATCGCATCAATCGATTCTCCTACAAGAGGAGATAGATACTCTGTTACTGCTAATTGAGTGATTGGGTGATCAAAATATCCTTCTTCGATTAAGGGAACAAATAAAGGACACGCAATGCAAGATAAGGAAACATCAGGTAATTTGGTATATAATTGCTTTTGATACGTTCCAGATACAATGGTAGCCCTTGTTCCTAAAACAACAATAGCCTCATTAGGTTTAGTCTCGATCATTTCTTCTATAGCTTGCTCTAAAATAGCTATGATGGGTACATGAACAATACTACGAATCATTTCTAAACAAGCAGAGCAAGCTGTGTGACACGCGATTATTAATAATTTAATATCTTGAGAGAGTAAAAAATCTATGCTTTCTAAGACGTAAGTAGTAATTAACTCAATGCTTTTATTTCCGTAAGGAAGATGTGCGGTATCTCCGAAATAGATGATATTTTCGTGTGGCAAACAAGTAGAAATTGCTTGCATCACATTAAGGCCTCCTAATCCAGAGTCAAAAATGCCAATTTTTTTTTGACTGATATCATTTTGCGTCATGGGGAATTTGCAGCTCCTGTCCGGGGAATATGGTGTCTTTAATCAGTTTATTGTTTGCTTTAAGCCCTTCAACGGATATATGATGAAGTTTAGCAATTTTTTCTAAAGAATCTCCAGCTTGAACTTTATAAGATTTTACTCCTGTTTTTATTGTAGAGGAATGTATTTTTTTAAGTAGGTCTGCCAGTACGTTTTTCAATTCAGAGACGTTTTGTAATCCCTTTTCATGAGTGATTAATTGTGTATTTATTTTGTTTAGATGCTCTAAAAGTTGCTGCGTATCTTTTTTCAGAGTTTTTATCTCAGAAGAGAGTGTATCTATTATATTTTCTTGCATCTGCATACGTGATTGAAGTGCCATGCAATCCATGGGATCAGAAGGTTTTTGTGCATTTATTTTTTCTTCCATTAATTGCATGTCAACCTCAAATGTGCGGATTTGATGCTTTAAATTTGCTATTTCTAATTGCAACTCATAAGAAGAGGGACTGTATTCTCGTGTTTTCCCGTAGCAAAAAGGAGTTATGAGCATACATACAAGAAAAAAGGCATTCATGATTTAAGAGGGATTGTAAATTTTGAATTCGGCGCGTCTATTTTTAGCCCAAGCCTCTCTACTGCTCTCTCGAGTAACGGGTTTTTCCTTCCCATAAGAAACAGTATGGATTCTTTCTGGGTGAACCCCTTTTTGGACTAGCATGGAACGGATATAGTTAGCTCGTCTAGCTCCAAGAGAGAGATTATATTGCTTTGACCCTCTATGATCACAGTGTCCTTCGACAAAAATAAACATTTGAGGGTTTCTCTTAAGATGTTGTGAAATTTGATCGATGATTTGATAGTAGTTTTTCCCCTCAAGTGTATCTTTATCTGTATGAAAATAAAGGGTTTTAAAAATTTCCGCCTCAGATCCTTTAGGACAGCTAAATCCTTCAATTCCAGGCAATCTCCCTTCTCCAGGATCATTTTTAGGAGGAGGAATAGCTACTTCACTAAACTGTTGTTGTAGATCTTCTTCATTTAATGCAATAAACTCTTCTTCCCTAGGACCTAAAAGATGATCATAAGGATCATTTGCATCATCCCACAAAGGATTTGTCTTATAATTACTGGATGTTAAGCTGTCTTTCCAGACAGAGAATCTGTTGCCCGTACACCCTATTAAAAAACAAGTACAACTCAAAATTCCTATAATAATTCTTTTGTTCATTTTTTCCCTCTTCTTAAAACCCCCAAGTAGGATAATGTTTTTTCCCAAGACCTCGACTGATTTTAATAGCTTGAGGTTGGTTTAAATTAACAACGTAAATTTCAGAGTTACAATCTTGTGTAAGGTTAAAAACAATATGGTTACTATTTGGAGCCCAAAAGGGACTTTCTTTATGACCAGGCCCTGAGGTTAGTTGCCATTCTTCATTTTTTTCAAAATCGTAAATCCATATTTGTCGTGTATGATTTGTTTTAGCACTATAGGCTAATTTTGTGCCATCAGGGGACCAAGATGGGCAAGAGTTTTCTCGGTTTTGTTTCGTAATCATAATAGCACGAGGGCGTTTTTTATCAGAGGTTATAGGGATAACGAAAATCCGTGTTCCTCCATCTTTATTGGATGTAAAAGCAATTTTAGAACCATCTGGGCTAAATGTAGGAGAAGCTTGTACTGCATGTGGGTGTGAGTAAATTTGAATGGGTTTTTCTATTTTACCTGTTTCTAGAAAAAATGCCTGTAGGAATAGATCTACACGGCCGCTTGCGTCAGAGATAAAAGCAATTTTATCTCTTTGAGTAGAAACAGCTGGTAATAATTGATTTCCTCTTAAATGACTTACTCGTTTAGCTTTATCTGTGTTTGAAGATTGAAAATAAATTTTAGGTTGGCCTGTTTTATAGGAGACAAAGAAAAAGCCTTCTTTAGAAGAAGAGTCTATTTTAGGTAATAAAACAGGGCTGATACAGTAGGTTTTTTCTGAAGTAACTTGACGTGCATTAGCTCCATCCCAATCGCATTCCCAAATTTCAGAAACCCACTTTCCCGATTCATTAGGAGAGATGTTTTGAGAGAATAAAATTCTGGTGCTAGCAATCCCTTCTACAGAAAACAAGGTTTTATGAAGAGCATCTGCTAATTTATGAATTTTTTTTCGATCTTGCGATAAATTACCGCTCAGTAAAATAGGGCCGAATGTTTTCAAGCAAGACTTGCTTACATTAAAAAGATATAGGGTTAGCTGCTTTTGGTTAACACAACATTTCAGAATAAAAGGAATTCCAAAATTTTGCCAGCTTTGGGTTTGAAACGCAGTTGTTAAATCTTTATTGCGGAGCAGTTGCTCTTTATCAGCTGTTCTTTGGCAAACTTTTGTAGACCCATTATAATCCAGATCATAGCAAAGAATAGCTTCTAATTGATTTAAATAATGCACATCAAAAATTGCCTCTTGAGAAAGGATTTTTCCTAAGTAGATCGGTTGTAGCTGACTTGTAGTTAGTAAATGGACTCTAATTTCCTCGTCTATTTTCTCTGAATAAATCATTGAGGAAAAAAAGGTAAGAAAAAAACAAATGTAGATTTTAGAGAGCATTGCAAAAAGTTAAGGTGAATGTTTGTTCGTTATTAAGTGTGACTTTTTCATTGTATTTAGGTAATACAATATTAGGTAAGCACTTTTCTAAATACAGTTTATTTGCTTTGCTCTCTGCTTGAAGAACCAATAGATCAATTATTTTACCAGCTGGACTAACTGTTATTTTTATCTTTACTTCTCCATATTCAGGGAGTTGTAGCATCTGAGTGAGCCCTTTAACCAATGATGCTGTGTAATTAGGCAATGCGGGTTCTTCTTGCACAGGAGCTACAGCTACTTTAAAGGATAAAGGTGCTGTAACAATTGTACTGCTTTTGCATTGTTTATCATCTTTTTGTTCAATTTTCGCAATACTTTCTTCTAATTGTTTGAGAATAGAAGAAGGGATAGCAAGTTCTTGAATGGGTTTTGGAGCAGAGATCTTTTTTCTTCCTTGTTTTATAACAGAGGGACTTTTTTTGACTAACGGTTTTATGGGTTTTGGGATGCGTGTTTTTTTTTGAGCTAAATTTCGCTTTTGCATAGGAGGAGAAGAGGGTTTTAATAAAACGGTTTTTACAATAAGGGAGTGGTTCCTTTTGCTTTGTCGTTTAGGACTTGATATCAATAACATCCCTATAAAGCCTATATGGGCACTTATGAGTAAAAAGAAAAGAATCTTCTGACCCATACTTTTATCCAGGTTTTACGATGACATCAAGCTGCTCAAATCCTGCTAATTCTGCTGCGTTTTTCACAGATTGATAGATTCCAAACTGCGCTCTTTTGTCATGAAAGAGCTGCAAAGGAATATTGCCTTGTTTTTGATAAAGGTCTTTTAGATAGTGAATTAATTGAGATTCAGGAACCCTTAGTTGATTTAACCAAATAGAATTATCTTCATGCACATAGATAGTAGCTACTGCATTTTCATGAACAGGGTATGTTAATTCAGAGGAAAAAGAAGAGAGTTGTACACGATCAGCTTCTACCATAGGAGCAATTAGAATAAATAAAATTAACACAACAAAAACGACATCGATGAGTGGGGTTAAATTGACCAGGTTTTCTTCAGAGGAAATCTCTTGATAAGAACACTGTCTTTTCTGGCGCATCAGTCTACATCCACTCTACGATATTGTAATTCTAAATAAGAGAGAAGTTCATATAAAAAATCCTGCATTTCTGAGGAGTAATTAGAAATTCTATGTTTTAAATAGTTATAGGCAATTAAAGCAGGAATTGCGATAACAAGACCTAAAACAGTGGTTGCCAAAGCCATAGAAAGACCACCTATAATTACACTATTAGAACCGATAGAGCTATTGCTTTGCAAACCTGAGAAAGTCACTAAAATGCCCCAAACAGTTCCTAATAAACCTAAGAAAGGAGCTAGAGATACAATCGTTGGTAGAATAAACAGGTTTTTTTCAAGTTGCTTTACGTGGTAAGAAATCGTGGTTAATACATGGCTTTCTACAGCTTCTAAATCAGCAGAGGATAGGTAGATCTTTTTTTCCAAATCTCTTGTAGAAAAATACAAATTCTTGTTGAGAATTTCTCCTGTTTTTACTTTAAGAGATCCGAGGATATGAGCAAAAGGGTGCAGATCTCTACAAGTGCTTATCTCTTGCAAATCGATTTGCAGCATTCTTTCCTTTTGACTTGTATAATTTTTGTAAAAAATTTGAGATAAACGAGCCGTTCTATGGGTAAATCTGATTTTTTGGATCAGTATAATCCAACAGACCAGAGAAAGACCAATTAAGGCCAACATAATTGCTTTGCCAAAAACGTCTGACTGGGCATAAGCATTGACAAATGTGGCAAAGCTAGCTATTGGAATCATGATCATATGATAAGGTTCTCTTCTAAAGAGATAATAGGAAAAAAGAAATTTGTCAATCTTAAACATTTGATAGGAATAGTAAGAACCCCTCTTCACGGTTTAAACAAAATGAGATGAAGAGTCTAGTTAGGAGGAGAAGAAGACTTATCCAATCGATATGGCACTGTTCACCAATTCATCCAAGGGATTTGATAATAGCTAATACTAAAAATGAAAAAAAGGATTTGGTTATCTGTTATGTCTTTTTTCTCATTCTCTTGAGTATATCGTCATAGGACAAGGCGTAGTCTTTTTCCGTCCTTTGCTCTTCATAATTGACTCTCTGTACTTGAAAGGTGACCTGTAGTGAAGTATGTTGAGGATACACAAGCATAATGGGTGT
>JAITFW010000071.1 GCA_031281085.1 Chlamydiales bacterium
TAAAATCCTAGCAGAACGATATAGAAATCGCCGCAAACGCTTTTGTCTAAGATTTAATCTTATAGCAGGGATCTATAATTGGGAACTTTGAAATTGAGGTTATGCAAGAGCTCTATTGAATAAGGTCTAGGCATGTGCTCCTTCATAAGGATTTTGTTAGAGAAATGATAAACAGGATCAATTAAATTTTAAAGCACTATAACAGTGCTAAATAGGAAAAATAGGCAAAGGGTTTTGCAAACCAGCGTTTTCGTGATTGATTAATTCTTGATTGGCAAATGAAATAAATATTCCTTGAGGAAGTTTGGGCTTTAATTCTTTTTCGACGATGTGTTTTACATCTTTGATTGTTGTATTAAGAAGAGAATTTCTAAATTCTTGGCGCATTTCTTTTGTCTTTTGACTGCGAAGGTATCCGTAAGCTATGAGAGCTCTATTTTCTGGTGAAATAGGAGAATCTAAATCTTGGATAATGGTAAGTTTTGCTTCTTCTAATTCTTGCACAGAAATTTTTCCCTTACAGAGCTGATCCACTGCTTCATGAAAATGCTTTCTAGTGCCATAGATATGAGGATCTCGATAGGAGAGAAAATAAAAATGTCCCATTTCAGCGTTAAACGTTGCGCTAGCACCATACGCTCCACCCTGCTCTCGAATTTTTGGATGTAAGGTCTTATGTTCAAACAAAACCGAAGCAATTGTCAAAGCAGCTGCATAGGGATGAATGTAAGAAATTGTAGGAAATGCTTCTACGTTGAATGCGACCTGCGAAGAAATCAAATGGATCCGAGAAGAAGGTGAAATTAAAGGTGTTTCAAATTGCCAAAGGTTTGTTTTAAGAGTAGGTAATTGGTTAATGTTAAAATAATTTTTACTCTCTAATTCTTTTAACATCTCATAAGAACAACTCAATACCAAATGAAGGTTATTAAAAGTAAAAATTTTTTCCTTTAAAGCTCTTAAGCGGTCTATTATCTTAGGAAGGTTTATTGGTAAGTCTTGGCAAATAGCTTGTAGAGTCTTGAAGTAGCGCAATCCATACCAAGCTTCGTTGATATGTGTAGCTGTTGAAAAACCACTAATGGCTAAATGAGTAGCATAGCGCATTGCTCGTCGATTTAATCGATTGAGCAACGATGTATAAATTTGTAAAATGAGTTCTTCAATTCGTTTCATCTCATCAAATCGAGGATATAAAAGTAGATCTTGCATCAAGGCAAATAGCTTCTCTGCTTTACGATATAAGCACTTTGCTCGTAGATTAAAAGAAGGACGCAGTGCTTTTGGATCTAAAGTTTGAGGGTATAAAGAGCAAGAAGTAGTCAGTCCTCCTATATGAGCCTGCATATATTCTAAATTCTCTCTATAATCTTTATTTCTATTTCCTAGTTCAGGTAAGATGGAGGTTAATAAATGCACATAGGGTAGCTCTTCTTCTTCAATCGTAGGTAGATCAAAAAGCAGATCCATATACAAAATATGATTAGTAAAACAATCGTGGTGATAGATAGTTAAGTTTTTTGAGCAAACGACCTGCAAGGGAAAATCGCGAATAGCAGTAGGAACATCATTTAAAGATATTTTTGGTAAGCAATTTAGGTCTTGAGCTTCTGTTTGTTTTTGATACAGAGTTAGATCTCTTGTTTGTTTTTGAATTTCCTTGATTTGTTCCTTAGATAGCTCTTGCTGATTTTTTCTAAGTCGCCTTAGTTCTTGATTCCTCTCTTCTTGCGCTAGATGAGGATCTGGTATCATAATCAATCGAACCCTATGAGGATTATTCAGGAAGTATTTATTTATTAATCCTGTTAAGTAAGTAGGTTGTTTTGTTTTTTCTAATAGTTCTTCAAATAAAGAGTAGACCATTAATCCTGATTCAGGAGCACATCCATGTTGTTTAGCTAAAGCAGAGCGCATAAACAAAGAAAGACCAAAAGGGGATGGATCTCCTCCTATTTCTAAACGAGAAAGCTCTAACTGATGAATAGCTGCATCGACAAGACGTTCTGGGATACCTTCTACAACGATTTTCTTTAAGGAGTTCATCAAAACTTGCTCTAGTTCATCAGCGTCTTTTTCTTCAGTGCCTTTGCAGACAAGTAGATAAGGGATTTCGCTCATTTCCAGACTTATGAAACCATTTGCAGAAATACAGAGCTGTGATTCAAGTAAGGTTCTTTTTAAAAGAGAGGCATCTGTCTCCATTAAGATTACATCTAAAATGCTTAATGCTAGTACATCCTCTTGTTCTATAATAGGAGCTGTTAAAAAACCAAAGGTGATCATTGCTCGACGAGAAGAGGTTTCAGAGGCTTCAATAGGATAACGTATGGTGGAGAATTTTGGTGTATCAAAACGCTTTTGCTTTCCTAAGTAGTTGGTAGTAGGTGAGTTGGTTGCTTGGTTTAGCGTTTTTTCTGCGATAAAATCCAGGTGTTTTTGTAAAGGAAAGTTTCCATAAAAGAAAAATAAGCAGCGTGCTGGTTGGTAATACAAAGAGTGGAAAGCAATAAGCTGCTCATAAGTTAAGGTAGGGATTTCTTCTGGATCTCCTCCTGAATTAAACGCATAAGGAAGATCTGGCAGAAGTTGAGCCATCATAGCATGCCACATACGCGTGTCGATAGAAGAGAGGCTGCCTTTCATCTCGTTGTACACAATCCCTTTAATATGCAATCCTTTTTCTGGTTTTTTAGGATTGATAAATTCTAGGCGATGTCCTTCTTGCAGAAAGCTCATTCGTTTTAATTCTGGATGAAATACTGCATCCAAATAAACATCCAGTAAGTTATAAAAATCTTTTTCCACCTGGGATGCTGCTGGATAACAAGTAAAGTCAGCTCCTGTTAGAGCATTCATAAAAGTATTTAAGCTTCTTCGCCCCATGGCAAAAAAGGGATCTTTTACCGGGTATTTCGAAGAGCCGCATAAAACGGTATGTTCTAAGATGTGTGCTACGCCATTTGAATTGTACGGTAGGGTCTTAAAAGAAAGACAGAATAGGTTCTCTGGATCATCGTTCTCAATATGCATAACAACAGCACCTGTAGGCACATGCATGAGCTCGCGCAAAACGCAGTGCAGCTCACCAATAACTACATATTTTGTAACGATAAAATCGCCGTATTTTTCTCCAGGTCGTGTTAAAGATTTACAAAATGTATACATAAATCCGGCTAATTTAAGTGCTTAATGATAGATGAGTTCGAGATTTTAGTAAAGATGGACCTGATCTTGTCACAGAGTGCAGGAAACTAGACAAATTTTTGATAGAATAACGGGAGAAGGAAAAAGGTCTTCTCGATCCCCCTGGAATCGAATACCCAAATCATACAGAGTCTAGAAAAAATGGAGGATTCTCGCAGTCCTTCCTTTTTTTTCGCTCTTCACTTATCAGTATTTTATACCATTCGCGAAAAATAAATTCATAAATTAGCCCATAACCTAGAGCAAAGATTTTTTACTTTATTAGGGGTATTAACAAACTCATTCCAGGCACTACAACAAGCCAGCACAATATCGTCATAATCTTTATATAGTGATTTAAAATTTAATTGATCCTGTTTATCATTTCTCTAACAAAATACTGTGGAGGAGCACATGCCTAGACCTTATTCAATAGATTTGAGAAAACGAGTATACTCGAAAAATTTAGAATTAAGAATTTACAATATGAAATTTTTTAGAAAGAAGACCCTTTAATTCCTTTTGATAACTAGGGCGTGTCGTCAATTAAGCCAGATCACAGAGGCAGCTAAGTAAACTGCAGATAAAAAGATACAAGAAGTCTTATCATAACGGGTAGCAATAGCTCGATAAAGCTTCAACTTAGCAAAAAAATTCTCAATAAGAAGCCTGCTTCTATATAAATGCCTATCATAATTCCTTGGTTTTTTGGCATTCCTTTTTGGTGGTATTACAATACCTTTACCTGCCATTTTCAGAGGAAAAATTACTCGATCTTCGGCTCCG
>JAITFW010000026.1 GCA_031281085.1 Chlamydiales bacterium
TCCTTTCTGCTCGATCATTCAAACCTTTGACCTCTCCAAAACCATTGCCAAAGGATTTTCACCCCTAGAGCAAAAAAATGGGAAACATCTCTTGTCAATTGGGGGATTTTAATCAAAAAAAAACCAAGGCTCTGTAGACCTTTTAAGCCTACTTCCCTTATTCTATCTACTGCGTTTTTCTTTGCGATCGGAACTTTTGCTCCTTCTACTTCTGCCATGGCTGCAATCCCTTCACACATTTGCTCTACTGCATATTTGGGAGGACGATTTTCAGATGTCCTATAGACGAATAGAATGGTGTCTGTTTGCGCTAAATTGAAAAAAGAAACGCCATTGTCGATGAGTTCTTGCTCTGTTGGTATATAAATGCGTTCAAAAAGAGGATCGAAGGGTTCTTGATCGACATACATCTTTTGTACAGCTCTTTCTAGAAGCTGTGCTTGCAAAGCGAGCTGCTCTTGGGCTTCATCAGGTGTCTTGGGCTTTTGCAAGAAAGGGACAGAATAATCGCATGGAGGCGGTTGATCGGGTACATCGTATTGGGTACTGTACTTTTCCCGAAGATACGCATATCTTTCATCTACTAGATCTTGATGATTTCTCAAAACGATGGCTGTACAATGGCGTTTTTGTCCATCGATGGTGTACTCTCTTTCTATGCATGCAGAGGAAGAGGCAAACCCTCCTAATTTTTCTAAAAGGTGGGAGATTTGATGGAGATCGACGATTTCGATAGGATGCTCTCTTAAATCGTTTTCAATCGCTTTCTTGATCTCATCTGTCGTACGAGTGGGCATAGCGAGTATGTTTTCTACGCAAGCCCTTTCCTGGTCTAAAGGAACAGTTTGTGTTTTGTATTCAAAAATAATCGTAGTCAATCTAGCTCTCGTAAAGAGATTCACTTTATGAGTTTTTATCTCTTCGGCATTCAACGTAAAAATGCGTGTAAAAGCAGGGTCAAAAGGAGTTTCCGGATCCGATTCTTTGTGCTTGCCATTCATCATATCGATGGCCCTTCGAATCAGTCGGTCTTGATAAGACAACTGTTTTTCTAGTTGGTCAACGGTCTTCTTTTTTTCAGTCCATACCGTGGAATTAGGATATCTACTATCAGGAAGTTCGTACTCTTCAGAGTTCTCAGGCTCACGATCTTCCCAAGCTTGTTTATATCGTTGATGTACGAGATCCTTATAATTTCTTACCGTAATAAATGAAAAGCGGAGATCTCTTCCACAGAAAGGATGCTTCCGATTCACGCCAACCGTGCAGCTAGCAAACCCTCCTTTTCGTTCTAAAAAGAATCCAAGACCATGAACGTCCGATAAACCGTGTTGGGGTCTAAACTCAATGGTAACAGTCCCTTCTTCCGTATTTCTTGTAATCGTATTCCCTATGGGTCTTTGAATAATGCGCATCGTGTCAGAGAACTCTTGAGCTTCTGTAGGGTTCCGACCTAGATGATTCCCAAATTCTGCGAGATGATCGGCTAACCCTTTAGGATCGACCAACTCTTTAATATGGGTCAACTCTCTAGAAGAGAGATCCCAATTTAACAAAGAAGTTTCAGCAAATTGAGCGATTGGGGATGTTTGCTGATGAGTATGGCGGCGGCAAACCGCGCGACTTGTGCTAGGCTGATCGTTTTGTGTTTCTGTTGCATAAAGGTCCCAAGAGGATCCTAAGGGAGATGCTCCATTTGGAGATACTCCAGAACTTGAAATAGGTGAAGACATGGCAACCTCCTGATTGAATAGGAAAATGTTGTATTTAGACTGACTCCTTTTGTTCTAAGAGCCACATGGGCTCTCGCATCTTTTTATCCATTTTCTGGATCGTCTTGAGAAGAGGAAGCTCCTCTATCTTTTAGGCTCAATATGGGTAGGCACATGCAAACTAGAGGTAGCCATCGTTTATCTTCTCTTTTTAGAGACTTTTTTTATAATCAACCAGATGAGCTTCACGAGATCGTTTATCGTTGCTCACTGGAAATTTCTTGCATAAGACTTTGGATTGCGGCTTTTTTTATTTAAAAAGTAAATATATTTTAAAGGTTAAATAAAGATTAAGTCAATATAGTTCTTGCATAACCGTAAATAAACTGTAAAAAGATTAAAATTTTAAAAGGATTTAATTATGAGATAAGATTGTTTAAAAGAATTTAGAGACGAAGAATTCAGACCATTGACAGGAGTAAAACGAACCCCATTTGGAAAAGATGGGTACATATTTTAAAAGAAGCAGAAAGCATTAAGAAAGCACTTGGAGGCAGGCCTCATAGATGATCTATTAAAAGACCAAACGACTTTGGCCATTCATGAATATCAAAATGAGAAATCATCAATATGATGAAAAATTCGTAGAATTTAAGAAAGCAATTCTTGGTTTCTTTGAAAACATCTCTAGTTATCAAAAGGAGTTAAAGGCTCTTCTCTCTAAAAAATTTCATATTGTAAATTCTTAATTCTAAATTTTTCGAGTATAGTTCCCCTTCGCCCCAAATATTCTCTCCTCTTGTTCCTGAATCCTCAAAGCTCTATAATTTCATGAAGTAAAATATTTTATTGTTTCCTGTTGAAAAATTTATGATTGTATGGGAAAATGAACAAAAAAGTTTCTGACTGCATAAAGAAGCAGTTGTAAGTTTTTTTGTATCCCTTAGCTAGCAAAAGGAGTAAATATGAGAATACCCATTGAGAACTTTTATATCAGCGGCTCTGCTAATATAAACAACCTCTGGTATGAAGATGGAACTTTTTCTGTTCAAAGAGAAGATAGAAGCCTCTTTCAGATTTCTAAGAATAATACAGATAAAAGTTTGCAAGGGATTTCTCCTGAACAAGTGGAGAAAGCCAAAAAGATCGGATACTTTACCATAGTCGAAAGTCTGGGGTTTTCTGGCGATTATTCTATTAGGCATACGTATAGACTTTTTGGAGGAGGAAATGGATCTTCTCATGAGAGCAATCATGAAAATGCCTCTAGCCAAAATGAACCTTCTCGTGAGAGCAATAGTGACAACGCCTCTAGCCACAAATCCAGCAACAATGATTGTTGTGACTGTGGACACAATGATAGATCTGGGGTTTCTATTGCTGATATAGTAGAGCATGCGGGCAATTTGGACTTTGGAAGTGCGGGAAGAGATTTTCTGGACCTTTTGTCTGCTCATGAATCTTTCGGAGGATTTAATCAAGCACCAAGCTCTAAAAGTGAGACCAGTTCTTCCCATTCAAGCTCTGCAGATGCATCCAAAACAGGAAGTTCTGTAGATGCATCCAAAACAGGATGAATATGTTAAAAGATATAATAGAGCTCTTGCATAACCTCAACTTCAAAGTTCCCAATTATAGATTCCTGCTATAAGATTATATTTTAGACAAAAGCGTTTTCGGCGATTTCTATATCGTTCTGCTAGGATTTTAAAACGTTTGAGCATCCCCATTACATTTTCATTCAGTGCTCGTTCTCTAGATTGATGTTTATAATTTCTTTTATTTTGATAGGGGTTTCTTTTTTGTTTTTTTCTTAGAACCCATATTCCGCATCCCCTAAGCTGCCGAATAGATTTTTTCAAACTCCCTTCCAAGCACGCTAAGTACCTGGTATCGAACTTTATTCATATTGAGCACCCTCTCTTGAATGCCTGAAGGCGTTTTCTGCATCAGAAGATGCACTCCTTCAAAAATCTGAAAGATCTATCTCATGGTAGGTCTTTTTGTTGGTTTACCTAGTTGATTAGGAAGAAAAGTCTTTAATTTCTCAAGCTGCTTACGAAGAAATCTCTGAGCAATGGTGTAAACCAACAAACAAAGACTC
>JAITFW010000034.1 GCA_031281085.1 Chlamydiales bacterium
TTGATAAGCGTTGCTTGATCAGCTTTTGTTTTACTAGTTTAGAATAGGATCTAATAGTAATTGTGTTTTTTGATAGATGAAGTAACTTTTATATCGATTACTTCTTATTTATTATATTATCAGGTTTCGATCTAATTGACAATTTATATCTTTTTAATGAATCTGTTGGATTAGACCTATCCATGAAAAGAACTTTTATCTGAGTATTGAAAGAACAAGGAAAAATCCTCCATGAGGGTTCAGAAAAAACCGATCCTCATCTGCTAGCAGATGATTCTTCTAAAAGAGATTTTCATGAAATCATTGTAGGTTTTGAAAGTGGATCCCTATCTCATTATTTAGTCACAGGATTTAGAGAAAGAGCTATAGATGCGATCTGTATGGAAGCAAGAAAATTAAGCCCAATTCTAGCTTTGAAAGCAAATAAGACGGATAAAAAAGATGCAACTGGAACTCCCTCCTACATTTTGTCCTTACTCGAAGATGACGATAGGTAGATCTTCCGAGAGATGATGTTGGCACCTAATACTTAAATGGGAACGTATAGCTAAAATCTGGAGTGGTTTGCAGTAATGGGAGTGATTTATACATGGCTCAAAAATGTATTCGGATAGGTTCCTGGAAGTGGCTTTATGCAAAGCTCTGAAAAAAATCAGGAGAAACTCTGTTTAATAATGATCTAAATCATTATTTAAAACAATTAACACAAATAGTGAGATAATTTATCCCTACTTGTTTAAAATTAATAACTAAATTAAAGTTTGAAATAAAAATGACTTTCTTTTTAAAGTAAAGAAAAAGGAAAAAATCATGGATCACTACCCCCTTGTTTCTAGAAGACGCGCTAAGGTGTTCTCTGTAGCTTTATTTCTAATTGGACTAGCTATCATCAGTTATCTACACACTTGGTGGCCTGCTATTATGTTAGTGATTGGGCTGCCTTTAGCTTTTAGACAATATTTGCTAGGACGATTTTACGATATGGTCATTACCCTCTTTGTATTTGTAGGGGTTTTTATCACTGTACAATTTAATATATGGGAGGTTTTACTACCCGTCTTATTTGCTACAGGTGGGATCTACTTATTATTTCGCCAGTTCATGGAAGGCAAGGAGGAAACCCTCGCTGAAGAGGAAGAAGATCTCAATCATGAGTTGGAAGAAGACAATGAGGAAAAGTAATCTAAACCCATTGCTTGACGCACTTCTACAAGGGTTTGATATGCAATCTGATTAGCTCTATCTGTACCTTTCCGGAGCATATTCATCACTTCATGAGGATCTCGTGCATAATGCTCTCGTCTTTTACGAATGGGCTCTAGAAAAGCTTGCAGAACTTCATTTAAACGTTTTTTAACCATTGCATCTCCTAAGCCTCCTTTACGGTATTTTTGCTTGAGCTCTTCTAAAAAAATGAAATCTGCATCAAAACAGTCAAGGTAAGTAAAAACAGGATTTAACTCTACATTGCCTGGATCTTCCACTCGAAGGTGATTAGGATCGCTATACATACTCTTGATTTTTTTGGAAATGAGTTCAGGAGAATCAGATAAGAAGACGGCATTATTTAGCGACTTACTCATTTTTTCTTTACCATCGAGTCCTGGTAGACGAGACACCTTCGTAGTAAGCGCTTTACAGCTAGTGAATACATTCGTATTGTACGTATGGTTAAAATGGCGCACGAGCTCATTAGTTTGCTCAATCATTGGGATCTGGTCTTCTCCAACCGGAACTAGGTTTGCCTTAAAAGTTGTGATATCCGCTGCTTGGCTAACCGGATATACCATAAATCCAGCCGAAACGCTTTTTTCAAATCCTTTTTGTAAAATTTCTCTCTTGACGGTGGGATTATGCTTCAAGCGGTTCCAGGTAACAAGATTTAAAAAATAAAAGGCAATCTCAAATAGTGGAGGTATTAACGACTGAATAAAGATCGTAGTTTGCTCAGGGTTTATTCCTATAGCAAGATAATCTAAAGCCACTTGTAAAATATTTTCTCGCACTTTTTTAGGATCTTTTGCATGATCGGTCAATGCTTGCGCATCTGCAATCATGACAAATTGTCTACACGTTTTTTGTAAATCCAGTCGACTTTTTAGAGATCCTACATAATGACCAATGTGTAAAGGCCCTGTTGGTCGATCTCCTGTTAGTACAATTTGTTTACTCAAAAGCTAAACTCCTGTCGTTTTTTTCTTGCAAAAATCTACCTAAAGCTCTACCAAAGACAACACTGAAGTGATAAAGATAAAAAAACATTGCAATCATGTTAGCATTTAGCGGATTTAAATTGAACTCATGAACTTAACATTCGACCATTCTAGTTCCTATCAAATCTTACGGAGTTTAGGCAAAGGCGGGATGGGAGAGGTTTTTTTAGCCCAAGAAGGAGTATCTGGTCGATTAGTAGCTCTTAAAAGAATGCGCTCAGAATTAAAAGACAGCGCTGTTTTAAGAGAACGTTTTTTGAGAGAAGCTCGAGTCACAGCCACTCTGACCCATCCTTCCATTATTCCTGTATTTAATATCTATGCTAATCAAGCAATCCCTTATTTTACGATGCCTTATGTGGAAGGGGAAACTCTTAAAAAAATCTTAAAAACCGCTTTTGAAGAAGAGAAAGTGGCTGAGCCCAGGCATCCTATTGGCTGCTCCATTATAGCGCTTACTCGTATTTTCCTTTCTGTATGCGAAGCGATTGCTTATACGCATTCTAAAGGAGTTCTGCATAGAGATTTAAAACCTGATAATATTATCGTTGGAAAATATGGCGAAGTCCTCATTTTAGACTGGGGCCTAGCAGATTTCATAGGCCAAGAAGAAACCTCCTTCTCCGAACTACTGGGAAACTATCAGAACCTTACAAGGCCAGGGAAAGTGCCTGGGACGCTGAACTATCTTGCACCAGAGCGCGCAAAAGGAGAACAATCTACTCCTTTAAGCGACATTTATTCTCTAGGCGTAATTTTATATCAAATGCTCACTCTCCGCCTACCTTTTTATCGAACCTCTTTACGTAGTTTTCTTAAGACCATGCACTTAGAAAAATGGATTAACCCCACAGAAATCGCTCCCTATAGAGATATTTCCGTGCACCTCGTCGATATTGCAAAACGCTGTTTACAACCAATTGCATCTGATCGATTTGAAAGTGTTGATGATATAATCGTCGAGCTCAAAAAGTTTATAGAAGGTAAACCCGAATGGATTTTAACATCTGAGCTAAATGTGAATCGCAAGCAAGATTGGGCCTTTCAGGAGAATATTTTACTCACTAAACATCTAGCAATTACAAGATCTCCAGAGGTCATGGAATGGCTACAATTAATGATTTCCAAAGACTCCTTTACTGGAAACATTCGGATTGAAACAGAGATTTACATCCAGGCTCATTCGGAAGGAGTGGGAGTCTTATTTACTACTACTGAGGTAAATAAACGGGGAGTTTTTCTAGAAGGCTACACTATATGGCTTAATCAGTCTCCTATGAGCTGCAGGCTTTTCTATGGCAGCGCTGAAGTTATGACTGTAAATGATTTAGATATTCCCCAGAACATCGCATTGAGCTTGCAGATCGATAAAATGGATAACCATTTATACGTCTATTTAAACCACACCCTCATTTGCCACTATATCAGTTTGATTCCTTTACCTACGACTCAGCTTGCTTTAGTATCCTACGATAATTATTTTACCCTTTCTAATATTCGGATCAGTTTAGGAAGTCAAAATGCAATGATTAATTGCTTAGCAATCCCTGACGCTTTTTTATCTAATAAAAATTATAGCAAAGCACTGTTGGAATACCGACGAATAGGCAACTCTTTTTCTGGGCGCATGGAAGGAAGAGAGGCTTTATTTCGCGCAGGGATTACTTTAATTAAATACGCTACTGTACAGAGAAAATCTAGCGAAAGAGAACGATTATATTTATTTGCTCTAGATGAATTTAGTAAATTGCGCCATACCCCTGGAGCTCCTTTAGAATATTTAGGCAAATCGCTTGTTTATGAAGAAACTCAAGAGATTGAAGAGGAAATTAAATGTTTAGAAATCTGTATCCGCAAGTACTCAAAGCACCCTTTATTTAAAATGATCGTTGAACAAATCATGATGCGCCTACATCAAACCTCTTCTTATACACGTATACCTGCTTATCACTTCGCTCTTTTAGCTCTACGCCATCTTCCTAAATTATTTACTCTTGAAGAGAATAAACGCATGGTTACCCTGTTTAATCAGCATCTTGAACTCATTCCCTTTTTTACTCATTTAGACAACCAAGAAAAAATGACGAAGTATTTAGATCTTAGCTGCCAATTAGCTTTTTGGTTAGCAAAGCCGATTACTCTAATCGAAATTTTAGAAAATACACCTCCTTTATTTATTGCAACCAATGCGTTTTTTGGCTTGTTAGCAATGGGGTTTGACCAGTGGGTAGGGGAAAACTTATACCTCTGTTCTGATCCCGTAGAAGCAGAGAAAATTCAAATTGCTTGCTTAGGGCACAAAAAAGGATTTCCACTAGCTATTCAAACTTATCTCACCCAATTCCCTAGAGCTAAACATGCTTCAAGAGAGCTCTATTATTTACTTGATCAAGCGATATTGAAAAACAAAATACAATCTCTATACTCAGAAGAGCTCTTTGAGTTGTTCATCCAGAACCAACAACTAGCTCCTCTTGGGTTAGAATTGTTATTGCTCCAAAATCGATGGAATGCGGCAGAAAAACTCATTACTTCTTATCATTTAGAAGACTTACAAGATGATTCTTCTGTCTTTTATCCACTAATAGGCTGTTGGTTATGTTATAAACAGTCAGAGACTAAAGCTACTTCCTATCTTAAAGGAGCAATAGATGCTCCTTTTCCCACCACTAAGCTATTACTCAGTTATTTTTTACAGGAAAAAATCACTAATAAAGCTTGGAAACAGGTAGCTTTGACTTGGGAAAAAATTTCTTTATTTCGCCAATTGCGTTTATTTTTTCATTGTGCCGGAAATCAAAAAAAAGCCAAACTCTATTCTAAACGCATTCACAAAGAAATACACTCCATTCATGTCAAATACCATTGCACCTAAAATAGAAAAAAGCCAGTTTGCTTATCATGGATTTTTCGATGTACATGTCGATTACTTAAGATGGCCAACAGGATTTCAAAATACCTATACACGCCTTGATCTTTGCTCCTCTGCAGCGGTTGTTTTAGCTCATACCACAGATGGACGCCTTATCATCAATTTAGAGTATAGACATCCCACTGGAAAGTGGTTGCTCAGTTGTCCAGGCGGAAGAGTCGACCAAAACGAAACACCATTAGAAGCTGTTAAAAGAGAGCTACTCGAGGAAACAGGTTATGGAGGAGGAACTTGGCAATCGCTTCCTTCTATTTACCCCCTTCCTGCTATCACAAACCAGAAAATATTTTATTTTTTGGCTCAAGACGTAGTTCGTCTATCTTCTGCCAAAGTAGAGGAATCAGAACTCATTAAAACCCTATTAAAAACAAAACAAGAGTTGTATCAAGAGATTCAAAATAAAACCCCAGTAGATGGCATCTTATGCACAGCACTATTTCTATGGCAGCTTTTGTCATTTATGGAATAGATTGCTTACAGAAAACACTCAATCTTCATATAATAAATACAAATAGCCTTTAAGGAAGATCAAAATGGCGCTTTCCAAATATTTAGACCCAAAAAACGATATCGCTTTTAAGAAAATATTCGGCACAGAGAAAAATAAAGACATTCTCATGCATTTCTTAAATGACATCCTCGGCTTTTCTAGAGATGCTCTCATCGTAGATGTCGAGTTCTTATCGCCCATTCTTCCTCCTAAGATCGCAGTAAAAAAACAGAGTATTGTCGATGTTTTATGCAAAGACAAAAAGGGAACCAAGTACATCATTGAAATGCAAGTAGCCCAATCCAGAGGATTTGAAAAACGCGCGCAATATTACGCATCTCAAGTGTATGGTAATCAAGCAAATATTGGAGATGCGTATCACGATCTTAAGGAAATCATTTTTATAGCTATTGCTGATTGCCACATTTTCCCCAACAAAACTCACTATAAATCAGATCATGTCATACTCGATAAGGCAACCCATGAGCACGATCTTAAAGACTTCTACTTTATCTTTATCGAACTTCCGAAATTTACTAAAACTCAAGAAGAACTATCTACCATAGAAGAAAAATGGTGTTATTTCTTCAAACATGCCCATGAAACTACCGAAGCAGAGTTACAGAAGATTATAGGTGGGGATACTATCATTCATAAAGCATATACGGCACTCGACCAGTTCCATTGGAATGAAACCGAGCTTGCTACTTATGAAGAATTAAAGCGTATTCACATGGATAATAAGGCTGCTATAGCACAGCAGATCTATGAGATTGACAAGGCTAAAGCTAAAGGTAAGATTGAAGGTAAGATTGAAGGGAAAGCTGAAGAAAAAACACAAACAGCAAAGCGTCTATTACAGGCAGGTTGTGGAATGGATTTAATCGTTCAGGCTACTGATTTACCTATAGAACAAATAGAAAGCTTGAAAAATAAGGGATTGTTTGTAGCCTAAAAAATTTTACCTTATGGGGAATACGTTGAAATTTTCTCTCCTTACCTGCTATCCTGGCTCGTTTATGTAAAACCTCCTGTTATAATATTTATGACCTTATCTAAAAGCTACGAACCTCAAGAAATCGAGAAGAAATGGTATCTCTTTTGGGAAGAAAGACAATTTTTTAAAACAGACCCAGCCTCTTTAAAACCCGTTTTTTGTATTTGTATGCCTCCACCTAATGTAACTGGTGTACTGCATATGGGGCATGCTCTTGTAAACACTCTACAAGATATCTTAATCCGTTGGAAGAGAATGTCAGGCTATGAAACATTATGGATTCCAGGAACCGATCATGCAGGAATTGCTACACAAACCGTTGTAGAGCGCCATGTACTAGCAACAAAAGGGAAGAAACGTAAAGATTTTACAAGAGAAGAATTTTTCCAAGAGATCTGGCAATGGAAAGAACGAAGTGAGAATCAAATTTTAAATCAATTAAAGAAATTGGGTTGTTCCTGCGACTGGTCTCGTCTTTGTTTTACTATGGATGAAGAACACAACTTAGCCGTTTGCACCTTATTTAAAAAAATGTTTGACGATGGATTGATTTACCGCGGAGATTATCTAGTGAATTGGGATCCTATTTCGCAAACAGCGTTAGCTGACGATGAAGTAGAATATGAGGAAAAAAGCTCTTTCCTCTGGTATATTAACTATTGCTTTGAAGACAATTTGGAGCAATTCATCACAGCTGCAACAACTCGTCCTGAAACAATGCTTGGTGACACCGCCCTTGCAGTGTCTATTCACGATGAGCGTTATAAACATCTAATTGGTAAAAGAGTCATTGTTCCTTTTGTAAAAAGAAGTATTCCCATTATAGCAGATCGTCTTGTCGATCCCTCTTTTGGAACAGGTGTCGTTAAGGTAACCCCTGCACACGATTTGAATGACTATCAGATGGGACAAACACATAAACTCGATAGCATCAACATTATGACCCCTGATGGTCGGATCAATGAACAAGGCAAAGAGTTCCTCGGTCTAACCATGCAAGAAGCACGAATCGCTATTGTAGATGCCCTAGAAAAAAGAAATCTGATCCACAAGATTGAACCTTACAACCACCGTATAGGAATTTCTTATCGCTCAAAAGCAATAATTGAGCCTTATCTCTCCAAACAGTGGTTCGTCCGCGTGAGTCAATTTAAAAACCGCCTACGCCAAGTGGTAGAAGAGAGAAAAGTACACTTGATTCCCCCTCATTGGGAAAATACCTATTTTCATTGGATCGATCATTTAAGAGACTGGTGCATCTCTCGCCAACTCTGGTGGGGACATCGGATTCCTATTTGGTATAATAAAAGCAATCCTGATCGGATTCTTGCGTTTGATGGTATAAACCTACCACTTGAAGTGCAAAAAGATCCTGATCATTGGTATCAAGATGAAGATGTGCTCGACACCTGGTTTTCTTCAGCAATTTGGCCCTTTAGCACACTTGGTTGGCCTCATCAAACACAAGAGTTAAAGAAGTTCTATCCTAACTCTACTCTTATCACAGGCCATGATATTTTATTTTTTTGGGTAGCAAGGATGATCTTAATAGGAGAATACGTTTTCAATCAGCCCCCTTTCCCCGAGGTTTTTTTGCATGGGCTTATCTATGGAAAATCTTATTGGCGTCATCAAGAAAACGGATCTATTGCTTACTTAACCCATGCAGAAAAACTCCCCTTTGAACTCGGGAAAACCCCTCCTTCAGAGATTCATTCTAAATGGGAAAAGATGTCCAAATCCAAAGGAAACATCATCGACCCTTTAGAAATTATCGATCTCTACGGAACAGACGCCATGCGTATGGGCCTTTGCGCAAGTGCTACACAAGCTCATCAAATTGATTTAGATCGCCGCAGATTTGAAGAATGCAAAAACTTTGTGAATAAAATTTGGAATGGTGCTCGTTTTGTACTTATCCATATCGAAGACTTAAGTGCGCATCATTTCGCCACAGGACTTGATCTGTCTATCCTTACTCTAGAAGATCATTGGATTTTTTCCTTGCTAAACCGCACTGTTCTAAGTGTAAATGATTATTTAAAAGAATATGCTTTTGACAAAGCGCTTTCTACAGCTCATGACTTTTTTTGGAACCAATTCTGTGCTTATTATGTAGAATTGGCTAAACCTAGCCTAACAGATCCTACAAACATGAGTAGAGAAAATAAACAAAAAATCCTTTCTCTAGTTTTATTTAGCTCTATTCGTCTATTACACCCTATAGCCCCTTTTATAACAGAAGAGCTCTTTGATAAAATCAAGCAGAAATTGAGCTCTCAAATAGAAAATAAAGTAGATCCTTATACTCAAGAAGCGCTAGCAGCGCTTAAGAGTTCTTCTTGTATTGTATCTAACTACCCAAAAGCTATTCTAGAAGATATTCGTCCTGATGTAGAAGAAACATTTGCCTTCTTAGATCAAATCATCCATGCCATCCGTGCTATTCGAGCCGAAATGCAAATGCCACCAAATATGGCTATCGATCTATTTATTCAAGCACCGTCTCAAGACAAACAAAGGATTACTTTAGAGAAAAACCGTAGTTTCTTAAAAGCCCTTATCCGGATCCAATCTATTACCTTTACAGAAAAACTCCAAAATATTCCCTTCAGCGCAGAAACTCTTATTGACTCCTTAAAATTGCAGATTCCCCTACCGCAAGAATTAAAAATGAAAGAAAAAGTCCGTTTGGTTAAAGAAAAGGAAAAACTGATTCAACAGCAAAATAAACTTCGCGTACAACTTGCTAATACAAATTTTCTTGAGAAAGCTCCTTCTTCCCTTGTAGGCACATTAAAAGACAACCTTTCTCAAGCGGAAAACAAACTCAAAGAAACCATAGAAAAATTAGATAAACTAGAACGCTAATTTAAATCATTAGAATAAAATTACCATAAAAAGCCTTCTTCCTGAAAGGAAAAAGGCCACGATGTGATTTAATTAGGCGCTGCTTTTTTTTCTCGGCTTAGCATCTGAAAAAATTGCTGAGCTTCCTTGCAAGCAACAGAAGATAGGCCGATTAATCCGATTAAATTGGGAAAAGTCATTAAGCCATTCATAATATCTGCTAAAGGCCAAACTATTTCTATACTCATAATGGAGCCTAAAAATACACAAAAGCAAAATAGGATCCGGTAACTTTTTTGTAAAGATCCTTTACCTTTAAATAGAAATTCCATACTTCTCTCTCCATAATACGACCATCCAATAATGGTAGTATAACCAAATAAGATGACCCCCAAAATCACAATAAATTCCCCTCCGGGAATGACCGTGCGAAAAGCCTGAATCACAAGAGCTACTCCATTGAGAACTTCTCCATTCGCTCCTACTTTTCCTAAAACATCGGTTACCGAGATCACAAGTGCTGTGATTGTGCATACAACAAAACTAGAAAAAAAGACTCCGCTCATAGAAATCAAGGCCTGCCTTCCTGGGACATCGGTTTTTGCTGCTGCTGCTGCGATAGGCGCACTTCCCATACCTGCTTCATTTGAAGAAATCCCTCTAGCTGTACCCAACTGGATTGCCATCATAACAGATGCTCCTAAAAAACCACCAACGGCTGCTTGTCCTGTAAAGGCTGTTTGGATGATTGTTAAAAACCCTTCCCAAATGCGGTCGTAGCGCACACATAAAATGAATAAACCTGAAACAATATATAAGAGAGCCATAATTGGTACTAACAAACTGCTAATCTTAGCAATATTTTTAATACCCCCAAATAAAACAAAAGCAGTAAGGATCGCCATAATGATTCCAGGCCAAATAACCGAACAAGAAATAAGTTCCGTACAAGCTATTGCAATAGAGTTTGCTTGTATAAAATTCCCTCCGCCAAGAGTAGCTAGTAAACAACAAATAGAGAAAATGACTCCGAGCCATTTTAATTGCAAACCATTTGCTAAATAATACATAGGTCCGCCACACATCCTTCCATTTTCATCTACCTCTCGGTATTTCACTGCTAAAATGGCTTCAACGAATTTAGTCGCCATTCCTACAAGAGCAATCACCCACATCCAAAACACAGCACCAAATCCTCCCGCGACAATTGCAGTTGCAACTCCTGCAATACTACCAATTCCAATAGTCGCAGCTAATGCTGTCATCAGTGCTTGAAATTGGCTAATATCTCCTTCAGCATCCTGATCCGATCTAGTAAACGCTAATTTTAAGGAATAACCCAAATAACGAAACTGCATTCCCTTCAAACGAATTGTAAAAAATATTCCTACACCAATGAGTAGGAAGAATAGGACATAACTCCACATCCATTTATCTAATTGATTTAAATACCAAACAAATACTTTATAAGTCATTTTTACCTTGGGTTATAAGTTCTCATACAATTTCTTTGCATTAGCTGTTGCGCGTTTTTTATACATATGCTAGGTTGAAACCCCAATGCTTTTCCGATCTAGAGCTTTATGAAACAAATACAAATACCCTCTCCTGCTACTTTAAAAAAGCAATGTCCTCCTTCTAAATCCGCACAAGATTTTCTTATACAATCCCAAAAAAAGGCAAATGCAATTGCTGCTACAGCAGATCCTAGCAAAGTATTTTTTATCGGACCCTGTTCTATTCATGATATCGATTCAGCTATTGCTTATGCTGAATGTTTTAAAAAACTCTGTACTACTTTAAGCGACCGTTGTTTTTTAATCATGCGCGTTCACCTGCAAAAGCCTCGTACTATTACGGGATGGAAGGGGTTAATGTACGATCCTTACTTAGATGGAAGTAACGACATTCAAACAGGACTACTCTGGTCCCGTAAGCTTTTAACCACTCTTGCTGAAATGCATGTTCCTTGCGCAATGGAGTGGCTTGATCCCCTTTCATCTTGCTTTCTAAGCGATTTAATCACTTGGGGATTCATCGGAGCTCGTACCTCTAGTTCTCAAGTGCACCGTGAATTAGCCTCTAGCCTTTATTTCCCTGTAGGCTTTAAAAATCATACAGATGGCTCCTTAGAAGACGCTATTCATGGAGTTTTATCTGCTAAAGAGAAACACACTTTTATAAGCATCAATCAAGAAGGGATCGTATGCGCTTTTCAATCTGCGGGGAACCCTCATACCCATCTCGTTTTAAGAGGTTCTCATCAAGGAATTAATTATGATTCCAAATCAATCAAAACAGCTTTGAAAAAGTTGGCTACCTTTAATTTGCCCCAACGCATTATCATTGACTGCGCACATGATAACTGTGAAAAACAATTTCAAAAACAAAAAAATGTCTTTGTATCAGTCTTAGAACAAATTTCAAATGGTAGGCATGAGATTTTAGGGGTAATGATAGAGAGTCATTTAAAAAAAGGCAATCAAATTCTAAAACCGGATCAGTTAGAGTTTGGTCTTTCCATTACAGATCCTTGCTTAAATTGGGAAGCGACTGCTGAGTTGATTTCCCTGGCTAGCTGTATGATGTGCTAATCTTCAATTTGAATTAAGTTTACCCACAATTGATGTTTACATTCCTTATAAATACACCCATCTCCTGTGAAAATAGCAGCTTTATAAGTGAGAATTCCTCCTTTTTCCTCATATTCACTATCAAACAACTGATAATATTTATAATCGAGCTTATGTGTAATGGGAAAACACATTCTCTGCTCTGTATGATCCCAGAAAATCACATCTAATACAGCAACCGGATTTAAAGCTAAAATTTCACTAGGTATACACCACTGAATAATTAACATTTGTCCAATAGGAGGAGCTTCTTGCCTTGGATCAGGAGTTCCTACATGTGTACTGGCTAAATAACGCTGATCTACCCATTTTTGCATAACAGATACGTAATAAGGCCCACAAGAACATAAACTCAGCAAGAGAAAAAACTCTATTCCTATTTGTAACATAATCTCCTATATTTAAACTCATAGACGAGGTTACCGATGGCAAAGCATTTAAAGCAAGCGGTCTCTGGAATGATCCTTTGCTCTGAAAAAAAAAAAGTTCTCCTAATCAAAAGAAGAGACATTCCTGTTTGGGTACTTCCAGGAGGAGGTATAGAAGAGCAAGAAACCCCTGAAGAAGCTGTGATAAGAGAGGTCTATGAAGAAACAGGCTTAAGCGTACAGATTACACGCAAAATAGCTGAGTACTCACCAGTAAACAAGCTTACCCAATTGACGCACCTATTTGAATGCTCTGTTATACAAGGAAACATACAAACAGGTAGAGAAACTAAAGAAATTGGATTTTTTCTATTCTCTAAATTACCCCTATTACCCCCTCCTTATTTAAACTGGATTCAAGATGCTTTATCCTATCGAGAATTTGTTATTCGAAAAAAAATCGAAGGGGTATCTTATCTTGCTTTGTGTAAATGTTTATGTCTGCATCCGGTTTTAGTTACTCGTTATCTGCTGACTAAAATAGGCATTCATATCAATACCTAAATCATCTTATTAGGGTTAATAGCAGCGTCAAACTGTGCTTCTGTTAAAAAACCCAGTTGTATTGCAGCTTCTTTAAGAGAGATATCTTCCCGATATGCTTTAGAGACAACTTTCGTTGCTCTATCATAACCAATGACAGGATTTAAAGCAGTAGCTAGCATCAGCGAGTTTTCTAAGTAATAGGCAATACGAGCTTTATTGGGCTGTATACCGCTTAAACACTTATCCTGAAAGTTACGAACTACATCAGACAGCAGTTGAATGGATTGGAGCAGATTATAAATGATGACAGGTTTAAAAACATTCAGTTCAAAATTCCCCTGTGAGCCTGCAAAGGTAATCGTTGTATCATTTCCAAATACTTGCATGGCCACCATGGTCATTGCTTCACATTGAGTAGGATTTACCTTGCCCGGCATAATCGAAGAGCCAGGTTCATTTTCTGGTAAAATCAACTCAGCAAGACCACATCTTGGACCCGAACCAAGCCAACGAATATCGTTTGCGATTTTCATTAAGGAGCAACTGAGTCTTTTTAAAGCTCCACTCATTTCAACGATCGCATCATTTGCAGCTAAAGCCTCAAATTTATTAGCGGCAGAGACAAATACAACCTGTGTTTGCTGACTAATCACTTCAGCTACTCGCTTGGCATATTTAGGATGCGTGTTAAGCCCTGTTCCCACAGCGCTGCCTCCAAGAGCTAGCTCTGAAAGAGAGTTTAAGGCATTTTCAATAGCAGAAATTCCCTGTTTAACCTGCGTAGCATACCCCGAAAATTCCTGTCCTAAACTTAAAGGAGCCGCATCCATAAGATGTGTCCGACCCACTTTAATAATCTTTTCAAATTCTTCTGCTTTTTGCTTTAAAGCACGATAAAATCTCTGTAAATTAGGTAGCAAATTTTGACAAATCGCAAGTTTAGCCGCAATATGCATAGCACTAGGAAAAACATCATTTGAAGACTGGGATTGATTCACATCATCATTAGGATGAACGGGAGTCTTGCTCCCTTTTTCTCCACCTAGTTTCACATTAGCGCAATTGGCAATCACTTCATTGACATTCATATTCGTCTGTGTACCAGAGCCCGTCTGCCAAATAACCAAAGGAAATTGATCATGTAAATCTCCTTGTAAGATTTCTTCGCAGACACTAACAATTGCTTGAGCTTTTTGAGGATCTAATAACCCCAATTCTTGATTTACCTTAGCAACAGAAAGCTTTACAATAACGATCGCATGAATCAAAGAAATAGGCATCTTCTCCGTTCCAATCACAAAATTGGCTAAAGAACGTTGTGTTTGAGCTCCCCAATAACAATTCTCTGGAACATCGACCTCTCCTAAAGAATCCCTCTCTTTGCGCATATACATATCTCTTAAATTTCTAGATCTTATCTTGTATCTTAAGATCTGTAATTTAGGCAAACTAAAATGTATCTCACTCCAACTACTCGAACACCTCAACTTTAAGCTTTCAAGCAAGCGACTTTCCTTACTGAGGTTATACGCTTAAACTTCGAATAGAGCTCTTGCATAACTTGTAAGTGATCTGTAAAACGATTAAACCGATATTGAGCAGTTTGCAAAAAAGATCCTTTGATTTATTTTTCTCTAACTTATTTCAGGAGAAAAAATGGCTGTAGAAGTATTTTCAGAGAGGATAGATCACTTAGGTATTATTGCAGGAGTTATTCAGGATCTCGATCTTATCGATTGTATCGATAAAAAAATCCCTAGAGACCCGCGCGAAACTATGAGTACAGGAGAAGCTATAGCTGGAAAGATTTAGAAGTTACGCAGTTAGCAAGTATTTAGGATGCCTTAAATAAGTTTTAACGGCTTCTCTAACAATTCTCAATTTAGCTTCAAACCAAGTCACGCCTACTCGAAAACAAAATTTTTCTATTCTTAAAAAAGCTCTTAAAGAAAAAAGAATGTGATTTTT
>JAITFW010000044.1 GCA_031281085.1 Chlamydiales bacterium
ACTGCTATAGTTTCTATTTTTTTTAAGAAATTTACTCTCTCTTCTGCATTTCTTTCCTTATAAAGCGTGGTCTTTTTTTTCTTGTGATCTTGAGTCTCTTCAATGCATAGAAAATGGCTTGTAATGTTAATCCAAAATGCTGTGCTATCTCTGATAGAAAATGATCTGGATTTTGTTCTACATAAGCGATTCATTTCTGTTCATCAATTTTTTTGTAAGTGCTTTTCCTTCTTGTTGGTTCTACGTTACCTCTTTGTTTTTTTCGCTTAATCCATCGGTGAATGGTAGCTATCCCTATTTGAAAAAGTTGACTGGCTTTTTTCTTATCGTGATTGCTTTCCAGATATTGAAGTACTCGTTTTCTCAAATCTATTGAATCAGGTCTAGGCATGTGCTCCTCCACAGTATTTTGTTAGAGAAATAATAAACAGGATCAATTAAATTTTAAAGCACTATAACTGCTAGTTAGGTAATGAATTTCTGTCTTTACCTTTATGAAACATGTTTTCTAAAAAATAAAGCAGAAATTCCAAAAATAGGATTAGTGTATTTTTTATAGGTAAATCATGTCAAATTTAGACTTGTCGGAACAAACAAGAAGAGAAAGATGAGTTTTACTTCTTAAGTAAGCTTTACTTCTTCCCAATGTCGTTAAAGTATAGTTGTGAAAAACTCAGGTAGTCCCTACCTTAAAAAAATACAGGTGGATTATGCAAAAAGGTAGCGGTTTAAAACAAACAATTGCTCAACTACATAAAAATACGTTTAAGAGAGTCTTAGGTGTGTTTGAGCTGTTTGCTATAGGTTATGGAGATTTAGGCTCTTCGATCTATTATGCTCTAGGGGTGACTGCTTTATTTGCACTAGGAGCAACGCCTATAGCTCTTGGGTTAGCAGGGATTGTCTTTATATGTACAGCGCTTAGCTATGCAGAAATGACTTCCATTTTTCATGAGTCAGGAGGATCGGCTAGTTATGCAAGACATGCTTTTAATGATTTGGTCTCTTTTATTGCTGGCTGGGGTTTATTATTAGATTACATCGTAGCTATTGCCATTTCTGCTTTCGCCGTAGCTCCTTATTTAAACTTTTTTTTCGTGGACCTTTCTGATGTTTTCGTCCAGGTTTTATTTACAGCGGCTCTGATTACCCTTTTATGTGTGATCAATATTTTAGGAGTAAAGGGATCCACTCTAATTGGGCTAGTTTTATCTAGTCTTACCATTCTGATTCAATTAGCGATTATTGCGGTTGGCTTGGATACGATTTTAAATCTTACTCGGTTCACGCAACAATTACAGATTGGCATTCCTTTTGTAGACTGGTCTGCTTCTTGGCCTAATTTTTGGAAAGGAACAGCTATGGCTATGGTTGCTTTTACAGGGATCGAATCGATTGCGCAACTTTCTGCAGAAGCAGAAAGGCCAGCTAAAACGATTCCTCGAGCTATTTTACTCGCCATGGTTGTGTTAATTGTGGTGTATACAGGTATTTTATTGGTCACTTTTTCTGCTGTTCCTCCGAGGGAATTGGGAACGACATATCTTTCTAATCCTTTTGCTGCAATTGTAAATGCTCTACCTTTTGGTCACTGGTTTTTTGCCCCTATTGTAGCAGGATTGGCAGCAGCGGTTTTAATAGGAGCTGCAAATGCTAATTTACTAGGAGCCTCTCGTCTTTCTTTTAATTTAAGTCAGCATTATCAACTGCCTCGTTTATTTCATCGTATTCATCCTCGACTGCGCACACCGATCGTTCCTTTGATTTTTTTTAGCGTTTTAGCTTGTATTGTTGTTTTTTCAAGTAAGGGAAAAATGGATTTCCTTGCCGATCTATACAATTTTGGAGCCATGATTGCTTTTTTTTTCACACATCTTTCTTTACTTGTTTTAAGAATCAAGAAACCAGATATACAGCGTTCTTTTCGAGTTCCTTTGAATCTACGTATTCAAAATTATTTCATCCCTATTCCGTCTATTATAGGAGCTTTATCCACTTTGGGTGTGTGGTGTTTAATCGTATTCACAAAACCTGAGGGAAGATATTTAGGTTCTGTCTGGATGGTGTTAGGCGTTGCCATGTATTTTTATTATCGTAAAAAACGCAAGCTAAAACCTGCTGGCCAATTGGTGATTGAAGAGGTTTTTGTTCCCTCTTATAAACCTTTGAAAATTAAACAAATTTTAGTAGCTACAAGAGGAGGAATTCAAACAGAAACCGTTCAAGTAGCTTGTGATTTAGCTAAGTTGCACGGGGCGGAAATTACTGCATTACAAGTGATTGAAATTGCTTCTTCCCTTCCTTTGGATATGATGGTACCAAGGCGTCTGGCAATGGCAGAGGCTGTATTAAAAAGAGCAGAAGCGATTGCACGAGAGCGAAATGTAGATATTGAGCTCATGGTCGTTTCTTCTAGGTCTATCCCAGAAGCTATTTTAGAGACGGCAAGAAAGGGAAGGTACGATTTAATCGTGATTGGTGCTGGACAACCTTTTGATGAAATAGGATTAGGAGCTGTTATCGGAAAGGTATTGCGCCTTGCTCCTTGTCGTGTTTGGGTCTGCACGACGCAGTCACTCGTGCAAGTGACACGCGACGAAATGACCTAAGTGTGTTTCTTTCCATCTAGGTTTTTCTTGATTGCAAATTTTTGTAGCGTAAGGGCATCTCGCTGCAAAAGGGCAACCTGAAGAAGAAGCAGAACTGACTATGGGTTTAGCTTTTTGAAAAGAAGATCTCGGCATAGTAGCAAATAAGGCCTGAGTATAAGGGTGTAGAGGGTTTTGATACAGATCCTCTGTGGGAGCAAGCTCTACAAAGTTTCCTAGATACATAACAGCTACTCGATGAGAGATATGCCTTACCATATGGAGATTGTGGGCAATAAATAAATAACTGACGTGCAGTTCCTCTTGCAATTTTTTTAAGAGGGTTATGATTTGTGCTTGATTTGATATATCTAAAGCTGAGATGGGTTCATCACATACAATAAAAGCAGGATTTAATATCAGAGCTCGTGCAATGGCAATTCTTTGTCTTTGGCCTCCAGAAAATTCATGAGGGAAGCGGTGAAAAGAACGAGCGTGTAATCCTACGCGAATAAACGCTTCATAAGCAAGCTGTCTATTCACTTCTTTAGTGTATTGATCATGGATTTGTAAAGGTTCCATGATAGCTTCAGCTGCCGTCATTTTTGGATTTAAAGAAGCATAAGGATCTTGTAGGATCATTTGAGCTTTACGTCGAAAATGAAAAAGTTCTTTTTTAGAAAACTGTAATAAATCTCGGTTTTCAAAATAGACTCCCCCAGAAGTAGGTTCTTCTAAACGCAACAAGCATTTTCCTAAAGTGGATTTACCCGATCCGCTCTCTCCAATTAATCCAAGAGTCTCTTGACATGAGATAGAAAAAGAAAGATTCAAGAATGCCTGAGTGTAACCCTTTTTTAACAGAAATCGTTTAGATAAAGCCTCAGCCTGGATAAGAGTCATGGTTTTCTCCTCGGGTCATATAGAAAACAAGCGCATAATTGATCTTGCTTGATTTTTTTTAAGACAGGTGTTTGGGAAAGGCAAATGCGCATGGATTGATCGCAGCGGGCACAAAAGCTACACCCAGGGGATAGAGTGCTTAAATCAGGAGGAAAACCAGCCATAGGCTCGAAAGGAGTGAAGCGAGATGGAAGTACTATTTGCAGCAGTTTTTGTGTGTAAGGATGCAAAGGAGAAGAAAAGAGTTTTTTCGTATCGCTGCTTTCTATCACTTGCCCTGCATACATGACCATTACATGATCACAAAATTGAGAAACGATAGATAAATCATGGGTAATCCACAAAATACTCATCTCTCTTTTTATTTGTATTTTTTTGAGCAGTTCGAGAATTTGTGCTTGACTAGTTAAGTCTAAAGCAGTTGTTGGCTCATCAGCGATTAAGAGTTTTGGAGCGCAGATCAATGCAATAGCAATGATCACTCTTTGATGCATACCTCCGCTTAGCATATGAGGATAACTAGAGAGACACTGCTTAGGATTGACAATCCCCACTTCTTCTAATAGCTTTAAAGATCGATCTTGAGCTTCTTGCATAGAGGCGTGAGGAAAATGGTGCAAATAGCCTTCCTTGAGCTGTTTGCCGATGGGAATTGTCGGATTTAAGGAAGTCATAGGATCTTGAAAAATCATGGCAATATGCCTACCTCTCATCGTTTGCATTTTTTTTTCTACGTAAGGGAGAAGAGGTTGATCTTGGTAGTAAATATTTCCTTTAATAGCGATTTTTTCTGGAGGAAGTAAGGCGATGATTGCTTTTGCCAATGTTGTTTTTCCACAGCCTGATTCTCCTACGACTGCTAGGATTTGGTTTGCAGCTAATGTAAAAGAGAGATCGCGAACTGCATGGATACACTTATTTTTGTCAAAAAATTGAATGTTTAAGTTTTTAACAGAGAGCAAAGGTTGTTTCATTGCATATGCCTTGGGTTCAGAACTTCTCTTAAGCCCTCTGCTAATAAATTTAAGCTTAATAAACTTAAGCTAATGCAAGCAGCTGGAGCAATTAAACGCCAAGGATAATAGCGAATGGCATATAAACCATCGTGAATCATCATTCCTAAACTAGCAGTAGGAGCTTGTACACCCAATCCAAGAAAGCTTAAGAAAGCTTCTACAAAAATAGCCCAAGGAACTGTAAGGGTTAAAGTTACCATGATGGAGCCTACCGCATTAGGGATTAAATGTTTGCGCATGATGTGCCAGTGGGTAGCACCTAGAGCAAAAGCTGCTTGAACGTAACCTTGTTGTTTAATTTGCAGTATTTGGCTGCGTACAATACGAGCCATATTTACCCAACCTATCAAGGCCAGAGAAAGAATAATGGTACCTATTCCCGAACCAATGACTGTAATCAATAAAATGATGAATAGCAAGTAGGGAATAGAATAAAAAATGTCTAACATGCGCATCATGCGCATCTCTATTTTTTTACCTAAAAATCCAGCGCATACTCCATAGAGCACACCTATGATGAGATCGATAATGGAAGCAGAAATGCCTACGAAAAAAGAGATCCTCGCTCCCCACCAGCATCTGGTGAATAGGTCTCTTCCAAGGTCATCTGTTCCAAACCAATAATTGCGACAAGGAGGTTGATTTCTAAGAGGAAGATTTATCTCGTAGTACTTATAAGGAGAAAGATAAGGTCCAATCATAGCCATGATCACGAGTAAAATGAAAAGAGAAAGTCCTAACAAAGCAGATTTTTTTTTAACGAGTTGATTCCAGGCTTGACGCAAAGCAGAAACGTTCGGCATTTCTTCTTTTTCATCGAGTAACCGAGCTCTTTCTATAGTAGTTAAAGGCGTAAATAATTCTTCTGTATTCATCTATTTTTTAATCTAGGGTCTAAGAATATATAAATTGTATCGATGAGCCAAACAGCTAACAACAAAATGCAGCTATAAAAAATGGTCAATCCCATAATCATCGAATAGTCTCGATTCATGATACTTTGCACAAAAGAGTGGCCTAAACCAGGGATAGCAAAAATTCTCTCAATGGCAAAGCTTCCAATAAAAATATTTGTTGAAAGAGGCGCTAAATAAGAAAGAACAGGGAAAATGGCATTGCGGAGTGCATGCTTATAGATGATTTGCATCTGACTTAAACCCTTTGCCCGAGCGGTTAAGATGTAATCTTGTTGCATGGCTTCGATGAGATTTACTCTAGTAAGCCTGGCTATAAAAGCTGTTGGCAGAGCAGCAAGGGATAGAGCTGGCATAATGCTTTGTGCAAAACTGCCCCAACGAGCTATTGGTAGCCAGTCAAGCTTTACAGCAAAGACAAACTGTAAGAGAGTTGCTACAATAAAGCTAGGCAAAGACATACAAAAAGTGGCAAAGAGCATGCTTATGCAATCTTGCCACTTAAGATGATTTGCTGCAGAAATCATACCTAATCCTACACCTGCTAAAATGGCTAGTGTCATAGCTTCTAAACCTAATACAAAGGATGTAGGAAATCCATGCACAATGACATCTTTCACCGCTCTACCTTGATAGTGAAGGGAAGGACCTAGATCAAATACACAAATGTTTTTTACATATTGTACATATTGTACCCACAAGGGTTGGTCTAGGCCGTAATGGACAGCAAGAGCTTTTGAAATTTCGGCGTCTAACTTATCATCAGCAAAAGGACTACCTGGAATAGAGTGCATTAAAAAAAACGTCACTGTAATTACAGCTAAAAGAGAACTAACTAAAGTAGATGTTTTTTTCAATAAAGGATAAATAAGGAAAGCGAACATCTTTGCATATGAGGTTTAATTCCAAGCTAGGATAATCAAATCGTTTTTTTTGGCAAATATTCCTTATATTTTTTAGGTAAACTTCATTTTTGCATAAGCATTTAGAAAAAGCTCCTGTATTTTATTTACAGTCTCTTCTCCCATACTGTGAACATATCCCATAACAACAGCTGCTTTGAAAAAAGAAAGAGGAGGGGCTGTTAGTAAACTTATGCATAATATAGAAGTGAAAAAACCAGTAGCTAATAAAGCGGTTTTATTCATAGTATCATGGATTTTGAGTAAAGGATCCTTAAAAGGGTCTGGAAGCTTTTCTAAGATGTGCTTCTCTCTGATTACATGAGAGATAGCGGTAGCAGCTCCTAAAAGAGCTCCTGATAAAGGACACAGACAATAAAAGACTCTTCCTATTACAAATCCGACAATCGCTTGTTCTGCTACGTATCTTCTCAGAGATTTTTCTTGATGATCAGGTGTTTTCACGGATATGTCCAAAGACAGCATAAAAACTCCTAAATGTTAATTATAAAAATAGATAAATAGGAAAAAGAGCTTTTACTAAGAATTTAGTAAAAAACAAAGCTCATCTTTATTATAACAAGATGAGCTTTTAAAAAACAAGTAACTAAGAGTTCTTAAGAACTGCTACTGCCTAAGCGATTTCCGCTCGCGTTAAAGAGCTGATTCCATAGATGGGTTATTTTCTGCATTACAGTTGGATATTGCTTTGTAAGATCGCTTATCAGGTTTTCTTTGTCCATAACAGGGATGTCATTCTCCGTCATAGGAGAACCATCGTCCTTTTTTTTAACGACATCGAGATAAAAGCATTGTTTAACTGTTTTTTCATTTGTAGTACATGCTTCATAAACCCTTCTAGCTATCGGTTCCGCCGCTAAATAAGTAGCACCCATTAAGAGGCCCGCTCTAATTAGGGTCGAATATCCGGGAAGAAAGGTGTTAATCGCTGCTTTTGCTAGAAAACAGAGTCCGGCAATGAAAGCTGTTTTTACGAATGTTCTGTTCTCTCTGATCAAGGGAAATTGAGTAGAGAGTTGCTCCATTACTCGATCTGTAGCGTAGCGACAACCTTCAGTTGACAAACCTAATGCTGCTGATTGGAAAAGAGGAAGGCGGCAGACAAAAAATCCGAAGGCTGCACTGAAGGCTGTTTGGCCAATTAGATAGTCCTTTATATTCATTTGCTTATGAAAAGGTGTTGTATAAAGATCTGTTGATCCTGCCATATAATTTCTCCTTAAGGTTAAAGTGGTATTTCATTAAAAGATTAGTAATTTTTATCACTCTATTTTAAAAAAAGATTTTGAGTAAAAAAAGCCGATCCGTCTTCTTAAAAAGATCAGCTTATAGTAGGGCAATTCAAGATTAAGTACAGAGATTTTTCAAAAAAATCTCCATTTTCATGTAGCTTTACTACGCATATGGGGTTGCATGGGAAGACTTAGAAAAAGCGATCCCTATTGCCAAAGCTCCAGATCCAATAATCACAGCAGCAGCAGCAATTTTAGCAGCTAAAACAAGGTGATAGGAGTTTAACCCTAAACAGAAGCCTAACACAGGAAAGGGAACAGCTCTCATTGTCTGGTTAAAAGAGGACTGTGAGATGTTTTCATCTGGAAGCTTAAAAACTTTATGAAATACTCGATTCACAGCATCTAATCCTTTATCTAGGGCTATGCTTCCCAATTTTATAGCTACGCCCAGCATAAACCCCGCAGGAATGCTTAAGCCCATCAACAAGCCTGTAGTTGCACCTAGTAAGCCAGCCCCGACATAAGGAAGGGTTGGATGTTGGTAAATAGAATGAAAAACCTGTTTTACTTTATTTACACCTGCTTGAGGATAGGCTTTAGTTGCACTCCACTTTTCGGCAAAAAAAGTTTTACACTTTGTTACTAGGTTAGGTTGTTTAGGAGTGATGTAATTTCGGGCAATTCTTTGCACATGTTCATTAGGAGATCTTAGCCCAACTTCTATAAAAGCTTCTTCGAGTGATTGAACAGGAGAAAGGGGGGGAGCAGAAGGGATAAACCTACTTGTTTCTATTAAAGGCGCCATAATTATTTCCTTTTTATTTATATTGTTTATTATTGAAATCGATATTAATTATAAACCAATACATAATTAACTGGAATTGATTTAATCAATTTATTTTTATTAATTTAATCTTAATGTAATCTTTTTATAAAAAAAATTTTTCGATAATAAGAGCTGGTAGGAAATGCTGCCTTTATTGATAATTTCTGTTTTTACTAAGGCAATGTCATGAAATATCCCTCTCAGCTAAAAACGTTAAAAAATAAAATTCACTTTACTAGTCTTGGATGTGCCCGAAACCTAGTGGATACTGAGGTTATGTTAGGAATGGTGCTCAAAGCTGGCTATCAAATTACAGATCAACTCGACCAAGCAGATTTTCTAGTGGTGAACACTTGTGGGTTTTTAGCCTCTGCTAGGCAAGAGTCTATCGATTCGGTACATCACTTTTTTCAAGAGAAAAAAACAGAGGCAAAAGTCATTGTAGCTGGCTGCATGGTGCAAAAACATAAAGAGCGACTCAAAGAGCAATTTCCTCATATTCATTACTTTTTAGGTTCTGGAGATGTGGAAAAGATTTTAGAAGCTATTACAGCTGATCATCCTGGAGAAGCGGTATCTGATGCTCGTAGTTATTTGGAATGGGGAGAGATACCAAGGCAACTATCTACGCCAAAGCATTACGCTTATTTGAAAATAGCAGAAGGCTGTGCTAAGCAGTGCGCTTTTTGTATGATTCCCAAGATTAAAGGTCGTTTGCGTAGTAAACCTATGCCTCAAATTCTGAAAGAGTTTCGCGCTCTTATTTCTCAAGGGGTAAAGGAAGTCATTTTAATCGCTCAGGATTTAGGGGACTATGGCAAAGACCTAGTCGGTAAACAAAGACTAGAAAATCTCATCTCTCTTCTTTTATCTGAGAAAGGCTCCTTTTGGTTACGATTGTTATACCTTTATCCTGATGAGATCACAGATGGGTTAATTGCTTTGATGAAAGCAGATCAGAGGATCTGTCCTTATTTAGACATGCCTATTCAGCACATTAATAATCGGATCTTAAAAGCGATGAAACGAAAAACCTCGAAGGAACAAATTATTAAAACAATAGAAAAGTTACGTGAGAATCTTCCCAATGTGGTCATTCGTACAAGCCTAATGGTTGGGTTCCCTTCAGAAACAGAAGAAGAAGTGGACGAACTTATTGAATTTATCCAAAAACATCCTATCGATCACATCGGGATTTTTCAGTATTCCTGCGAAGAGCAATCTGCTTCTGCAAAGTTCCCCTTTCATCTATCAGAAGAAGTGAAACAAAGTCGTTTTGATAGAGTAGCAAAGGCGCAGATGCAACTGATTGCCCAAAGAAATCAAAGATATGTAGGACAAAAAATTCCTGTGATTATAGAAGGCACTCATCCTGATTCACCCTATCTTCTATGTGGGAGATTTTTTGGACAAGCGCCGGAAATGGATGGTATGGTGATTATCAATGACGCTCGCAAAGTAAAAAATATACCTGAATTGTATGAAGTGGAAATAACAGATGTCGCTGATTATGATTTGATTGGAAAAGCGGTTCGGTCTTTAGAGAAAAGACCTTTGCTTAACGTGGTTGTATGAAAAAACGAGCAATCTTAAAACCAGGTCGAGAAAAATCTCTTTTAAACCGACATCCTTGGATCTTTTCTGGAGCGATTGCTTCTTTGCCAGAATTTGAGCAAGGAGAGATTTTAGAGGTTTATAGCTCTTCTGGACAATATTTAGCACAAGCGTACTTTCATAAAGAGAATTCTCTTGCAGCAAGGGTATTAACTTTTGATTGTGATTCAGAAGATGTTCTGTTGGATAAGCGTTTAGATCGGGCTATTGCATTGCGAACATATGCATTTTGCCAAAAAACAACGAATTGCTTTCGCTTGGTACATGCTGAAGCAGATGAACTTCCAGGCCTTATCATCGACATCTACAACTCCATAGCTGTTATGCAAATCAACACATGGGGGATGCAGCGTTTAAAAGAAAAAATCCTCTCTTTATTATTAAAAAAACTTCCCCACATTACAGGGGTCTTAGAGAAATCCGTTTCTTCAGCTTGTTTGCAAGAAGGTTTAGAAGAGAAAAAAGCCATTTTGTTTGGGGAAGTTCCCCAGGAGCTGATTGTAAAAGAACATGGTTTATGTATGTATGTTACCCCTGAAAAGGGACAAAAGACAGGTTTATTTTTAGACCAAAGAGAAATGCGCCAACTGATTTTTCGCCATGCTAGAGGTAAAAGAGTCTTGAATTGCTTTTCTTATACAGGAGGGTTTTCTTTATTTGCTCTATCAGCTGGTGCTAAACATGTAACTAGCATAGATGTGAGTAAAAAAGCCTGTGATCTAGCCTACGAAAATACTTTATTAAATCAGTTTCCGATAGAAACGCATACCATTATTCAAGCAGATGTGTTTGCCTATTTACGACAAGAAGAATTGCCTTTTGACCTAGTGATTTTAGATCCTCCTGCTTTTGCAAAGAGAAGACAAGACATACATAACGCTTGCTTTGGATATAAAGAAATCAATCGCTTAAGTTTGGCTAAAATGCCTTATGACTCTTTATTGTTGAGTAGCTCTTGCTCTTATTTCGTTAATGAGATCTTATTTCGTCAACTGCTTTTTCAAGCAGCTGCTGATGTAAAGAGGTCTGTATCTATTCTTTCCAAACATATTCAAACACCAGATCATCCTGTCTCTTTATTTCATCCAGAAGGGGATTATTTAAAAAGTTTTTTCCTTAGAGTCTGTTAATACGGTAAGTTACGTTCTTTTTATAAAAATGCTACGTTATTGTATATTGTAAACAGAAAAACTCTTTATCTAAAAGAAGGAGTGTGTGTCTTATGAAATTCAAATGGATTACTATTGGTAATGCAGAATATGATTCAGCGAAGATGTTGCGTTGGGAAATATTACTTAAACCTCTTGGCTTATGTCCAGAAACTAAAGAAATTTCAGAGGAAATAGACAGTTTGCATTTGATTGCTTTAGACAATAAAAAGGTAGTGGGTTCAGTTGTTTTCTCCTTAGAAAGCAAAATGAGAGGACGTATGTACCAAATGGTCATAAGCGAAGAGTATCGAAAAGAAAAATTTGGTCGCAAATTACTTTCTACATTGGAAAAAGAGTTAGGAAAAAAAGGTGTCTATTACGTATATCTCTATGCTTACAAAGAAGTAGAAGGTTTTTATCAGCAAATGGGTTATCAATCAGAAGGTCCTACTATTGAAAAAATTGGCATTCCGCATCAACTTATGAGTAAAACGTTACCAAACCAAAAAAAGAGGTAGAAGATGGTTCATAAGCAACCTTTAAGCAGATATATGATCTTTATTGTGACAATAACCTGCTTAGGAGGTTTATTATTTGGATATCATACAGCCATTATTTCAGGAGCTTTAATGTTTATCTCTCCCATTTTTAATCTATCCATTGCAGAACAAGGGGTATTGGTTAGCATCCTTTTACTAGGAGCTCTTATAGGGGCCTTAGTGGGAGGGTATTTAGCGGATCTCTTAGGACGTAAATGGACGATTCTATTGACAGCTGTTTTCTTTATTTTGGGTTCTTGGATTACAGCAGAAGCGTATGTTTATTTTATGTTGTTGTTTGGGCGTATAGTCAGTGGAATAGCCGTTGGGGTTATTTCTGTAGTAGCGCCTTTGTATCTTGCTGAAATTGCCCCTCCTAATCATAGAGGAGCTATTGTTTCTACTTATCAACTGTTCATTACACTCGGAATTCTCGGAGCATATGCCGTCAATTACATTTACGGAAAAAAAGCAGATTGGCAAGAAATGTTTATGATTGGCAGTCTTCCTGCAGCCATTCAACTCCTCGCCCTTTTTTTTACACCGGAATCTCCCGGTTGGCTTTTTAAAAATGGTAAATCTCGTCTTGCTATTCTTGTTTTGGAAAGATTGCGTTTAGATCGAGACTGGAAGAGTCATATTGATGAAATGAAGCATTCGGCTAGCTCGAGAAACAAAAAAACTTGGAGAGTGTTATTCTCCTCTAAATTGCGAGCTATTTTATTCATAGGGCTTTTCATCAGCGCCTTTCAACAGATTACAGGGATTAATGCGATTATTTATTATGCGCCTCGTATTTTTCAAGGAGTAGGGGATACATCTGCTACTAGTGCTACCTTTTCTACTTTGTCCCTTGGTGTGGTAAATGTATTAGCCACGCTTATATCTGTTTGGTTATTAGATCGTATAGGAAGAAGAAAGTTGCTTTTGATAGGAATTGCAGGGATGGTGATTAGCTTATGTTCTCTTGCTATTCCTTCTTTTTTACACTCTTCGTTCATCGATGAAATAGCTGTCATTAGTTTAATGAGTTACGTTGTTTTTTTTGCCGTTGGCTTGGGTCCAATTACCTGGGTTTTGCTCTCAGAGATTTATCCATTAAAGGTACGTGGCAAAGCAATGACTCTTGCGACATTTGTAAATTGGTTCTGTAATTACTTTGTTTCACTGACGTTCCCAAACCTATTAGCTTTTATGGGAATAGGAGGATCTTTTCTTCTGTATGGTGTAATTAGCATGATCGCTTTTTGGTTTGTACTTAAATATGTGCCTGAAACAAAAGGAAAAAGTTTAGAGGAAATGGAGCAGATTTTGCAAAAGTAAATTTTTTCATAACGAAAAAAGTGAAACATTTGCAGAAATTTTCCTTTTTACATCTTAAAGTTCTTTAAAAAAGCTGTTTTTTTATATATAGTTGTCTTTTTTAAAAATTTTAAAATCTAGAGGTTCTTCTATGTCGCTTGCTCATATTGAAAAACTATTAGGTAAAAAAGCTAAAGATTTATTGGATCATACTTGTAAGATTCCTAAAGAGTGTTTGCAGCTACCTGGTTCGGACTTTGTCGATCGCATTTTTTCTCAATCTGACCGCAATAATCGCGTATTAAATAGTTTACATGCGATGTTGCAAGCAGGACGTCTAGGAGGAACAGGCTACCTTTCCATTTTGCCGGTAGATCAGGGAATAGAGCATACAGCTGGAGCGTCTTTTGCTGCAAATCCCGACTATTTTGATCCTGAAAATATCGTGAAGTTAGCTATTGAAGGAGGATGCAATGCTGTTGCTTCTACTTTAGGGGTGCTGAGTATGGTTGCACGTCGTTATGCGCACAAAATTCCATTTATGCTGAAATTAAATCACAATGAATTATTAAGCTACCCTAACAAATTTGAGCAAACCCTATTTGCAAATGTCGAACAAGCCTATGACATGGGTTGTGTTGCTGTAGGAGCAACAGTCTATTTTGGTTCACCGGAATGCCGCATACAAATACAAGAGGTGTCGCAAGCTTTTGCACTCGCTCATGATTTAGGTATGGCGACTGTCTTGTGGTGCTATTTGCGTAATCCTGCTTTTAAAATAGCTGACAAGGATTTTCACGAAGCAGCTGATTTAACAGGTCAAGCAAATCATTTAGGGGCTACAATTGGAGCGGATATTGTCAAACAAAAAATCCCTGTAAACAACGGGGGGTTTAAAGCGTTGAAGTTCGGTAAGCAAACAGAAAAAATGTATACAGAACTCTGTTCTGATCACAGGATAGATCTATGTCGCTATCAAGTAGCAAATGGTTACATGGGTCGAGTGGGTTTAATTAATTCAGGAGGACCTTCAGAAGGAGCCAGTGACTTAATTCAGGCTGTAGAAACCGCTGTGATCAATAAAAGAGCTGGTGGCATGGGATTGATTTCTGGACGTAAAGCCTTTCAAAAACCTCTTAAAGAAGGGGTGCACATTCTTCATGCCATCCAAGATGTATATCTCTGTAAGGAAGTCACAATCGCTTAAAAAGCCCAAAAAACCTTAGTTTAAGTTGCAGAGAACATATTCCTTCTTTATAAAGAAGGAATATGAAAATCTATGGATAGACACCTATTTTAAAATAATGCCAGTATCATTTAAGGAGCCACTAAAATTTGCAAAGCTGTTAACTCTGATTGAGAAAAAAACAACCTAGGTTTGTTTGGTAAAATCGTCGACGAGACAAAAAAGTTCCATGATTTTTTCCTCTTCCATTTTTGAGCCTTTTTGGGTGAGTGGTTTTTTCTGCGAAAAAAGAAATACTTTAACCTGAAAAGGGCTCATTTTCCATGGTTTATCTTTTTCTTAAATGATACTGACGTTAAAATGGTATTTAAAAGGATCTCGTCAGATTGCTCTTACTATCAGTTACCTCCTGATTCATGTAATCAAACACGGGATATTCGGGCTTATAATTTGGATCTCGACGATGCATAAAATCTTCTTGTGTTGGTACATATTCAGGTGCATAAGACGGATCTCGATGGGCCATAACAGCTTGTTGGTAATTCATAAATTTGGGTTTCACGACCCCTCCTATATATTGAAGATTTGCTTTATGTCTTTCGCTATGCAAAGTCCCTTGTTTAGCATGGGGTAAATTGATTTTGAGGCATTCTATTTTTAACATGGTAAAATACTTGGGATCGATAAAAATCCCTGCCAAATCATCCAGCAAGTCGATAGGAAGATACAGTAAGCGCAAAATGTCCAAAGGGGTATTCATAAATATCTCTTTCATTCCTCTTTGGGCGTGAAAGACTTTATCGCTGATAAAGGGAATAGATAGTACAGTGGATAAGCCTTTAAAAAAGGTTTCTGCTATACTCATGACTCTAGTAGCTAGGGTAATCACATTGGCTCCCATACATGTGATCATCACAAGACGTCTTATTACATGTTCCGATTGCTCAGTATATTGTCTTTGGTCTGCTTGTTGATCCAACCAATTGTATATAGCTGATTGCATATGGCAGTTGAGTAAGTAAGAAGCCGATGGGGAGCAAGTAAAGGGAAGATGTTCTAGCATAAGGAACTTCCTTAAGTTTCATGTTTTATATTTTTATGTCGACAAAGAGGGTTTTCCTCTGTTCCTCGAACGTATCGGTGAAAGACCTTGGCCAAGCAAACATTCCGCTATGAAAATTTTTCCCTAATTCGATGTCTAACAGGGAAACAGTCTTTCTCGCCCATGTAAAACAATTATCTAACCCTCCAGAAAACCAGGAATCTGATCCAGTGATTGCCCATTTAATTTTTTCTCTTTTTTCCATTTGTTGTTCATGTAGGTGCTGTTGTCTAGCGATCTCTTGTAACATGACGATGACTTGTTTGCTTGGTTTCATCCATATTTCAGTTCTTCGCATTCCTTGAGAACTATACATTTTTAACAGTCTTAATGAGTAAAGATGGGAACGAACAGGTGGGTTAAATTCAGATTTGTGTAGGAAATACTCTCCTTCTGGCACAGCTCCTTGAAAATATTCATTAGCAAGGCCTTCAATGAGAATAGCCGTGTGATTTTTGGAAGGGCCTTTCAGCCCGTTTACTACAGTCACAGCCCAAGTAAACTTGCTAACACGCATTCTAGGGTCAATTTCACTCGGAGCACTGATAGGTTCTATCTCGATGAGAAAAGGTCTTTTTATGGTAGCAAAAGCGGCTCTTTCTTGTAGAGCCTCTTGTTTTTTACGTATAGAACTTGGAAGAGAATAAGGAGAAAAATAAGAGGTAATGGCTTGAGTTCCACAAAGCGCTGTGCTTGCAAGCGTAGAGCCAGTACACAGCCCTATATAAGCTCCAGTTGCAGTTGCCAAGATCCCATTGCCTAAACACTTGCTCACAGAATTTGCTGTAGCAACAATTGCATTTCGCGATAAATAGAAAGACATAGCTATAAGGGGATAGGTTATTTTTTTATTTTGCAAAAGGAAGCGTTCTTGCTTACATTGATTAGAAAAATGTTCAACTTCTACAATATTCTTTTCTACTTCTAATTCCTTTTGAAAAAAATCAGGATCCATAATCCTTATTGTAAAATTCGTTATGAAACAGTAAAGAAGCTCTTTATTGCTAAAAGCCTCTCTTTTTATTCTTTCAATTAAGGCAATTGTTTCAGGGTGACATCGCATGGATGGGATGGTACTTTCTTGAAAAGAATGAAAAGAGCTGTCTTTTTTAGAAAATCTTCGACACACATTCCAAATAAGCTCCCCTGAGCCACGATTCAAATGAACTTCTGTAGTAGGATCGTATTCCCATTTTCGATAGTAGGAAAAAGATTGCACGAAATCATGGATAGGGGAAGCAGTGATCTTTTCAAATATTTTATAAGTTTTTCTATTGGAATTTTTCCATGTATGATAGGTGCTAAAAAATCTTGCCGTGCCGTTTTTCTCTACCATGACCTTGCATCTTTTGAGATGGCAGATCCTCTCTTCTAGAGTGTCAGACTCTGGGATTTCAATCATGCTCGTATAGATTTCCTGTCGGTTTTCATCTATTGTTCGATATCTTAAAGAGGAATGTTCTTGAATTAAATAGACGACGAACTCGTTGACGTGCCACTGATGAATGATTTTTGGGGAAACTACGCTTTCTCCTTTGGAAACTATACTTTCTTGTTTGATTAGATTAGTAGAAAACAGAAACGCAAATGAACGTGAAAAAATAGTACTCATACGGTTTATTTTTCTTCTTTTTTCTTAAGGATTCATTCTTGCGAAGCTTGGTTTTTTATGCTAGTAATAGCATGATCAATCGCTTTTTTTGCGGAAAAATCAATACATACATCGATATAGGAACGAACGGATTTTTTACTCATATCCTTCATTGCATGAGGAGAACAGGTTTGGTCGATACAAGCATCAGCTTTTGCTTTTAATGTCTCTTTCACTAAGTCACAAGGTTTTTGAACGAGTTTATTCGCTTTTTCTTTTACAAAAGCTTCAAATTCATCATCCCTTGTTACTGTTGTTGGTTGTTTTCCTATTGGACTTGTCATAGAAAACTCCTGAAGTTAGATATCGTACGTTTAACAAGATATTATCTTGTAACAAAAAACTATTTTTATGTCAGTATCGTTTAAGAAACCTTTGTAAATGCAGCCTTCTGTTCCCAAGGAAAAGGGTGTTTAGCTGGAGGGATGAGAGTTTTCTGTAAAGATGTACACGACGGGAAAAGAATACGCAATGGATTTTTACTCCGTTGGCAAATAAGTAGAGTTGCAATTTTAGCAGCTGCTTTTTTTAAATTGATTTCTGGATGTTCTACATTCCCTTCTAGTGTAAGAGCTAAAACGTAATCATTAGGAAGATGAGCGATCTGAAAGGCTTTGGTTAAGGTGGAAGCAGGTAGACCCACTTGCATTTTAAGCAAGCTGTCTTTCACTTTCCCCCAAATAGCTATTTCGTATAGATCAGCTAATAACAGTTCTACTCTTTCTATGGCAATGAGAGATTTATTTATATGCATTGTAATAGGTGCTATCCAAAGGTTGAATGTGGCAGTTGCGTCAAATGGGTGGATTTTTAGTAAATGAAACAAAGAAGAAGCAAAATCTTGCTTATGGCAAAGCACTTTTCCTATTTCTATTTCTAGTGTAGGAATCACCCACTGTGTAGAGAGAAATGGATAGGAAAAATACAGAGTTTCTCCAGATGCAATCTGGATAGAAATAGGGTTTTTAGGCTGTAAGCTAGGAAAGGCTTCTTGTAATGCATAGGCGCTCGCTTCTTCGTTCAGTTGACAGTAGAAGGGATTATCTAATGTAATCGCTTTTTTTGTTAGCTGTCCTTGTAAAGAAAAAGAAGAGCGAGGAGAGCGCATTTCAACAGATAGAGGTCCATTTCTAGCAAATAGCTTTGCCTGTAAGATAAGATCTATGCTAGGGCCGCATAACCTTTGCAAAGGCATTTGAGGAAAGATTCCTTCGAGTAAATAGATGGGTATCTCTAAAGCTCTTATTTCTACTTGTAAAGCCTTTGTTTGTTTTTCCCAAGATAGATCTGAAAAAAACGATCCTTGCTTTTGAGCAGAAACAATAGCTTGTATTTGAGAAGAAATGCGTTCTTCTGAAGCTTGTATCTGGGCTTGCAAGGAGGAGATGTGAGAAACTTCAGATGGAGAAGCTAAGAGTAATTTTTCACTGGTTAATTCCGCATGAAAAGCAAGAGAAGATTTGTGAAACATAGGAAAAAATTCTTTACCTTTTGTATGTAAAGAGAATTGATGAACCATACCATGAAATACGCTCGGCTCTATAAGGGTTAATGTAGGTAGCTTCATGAGAGATCGAATCAAAGCAGAATTGCCTTGTGTAAGAGTAAAAGATAGGGGAATAGAAGAAGCTATTAGGCGTTCTTTCTTTTTATCCCAATAAGCGGAACCTTGTGTTTTTACTAAAGGACTCGATAGATTAAAAGTGTAAAGCTGTTCTTTTACATCTAATGTAAGATCAAATACGTCGCCTATGAAAGATTTTATGGGAAAACCTTGAGTAAAAAGGTGGAAAAGTTCGGTAGATAGGTTGGTGCAAGTCGCTGTAAAGGTTAGGGGTAAGGGATCTGTTTTTTTAGAAACAAGAAAATGGCCTTGTAGGTGAATAGAGCCTTTGCTTCGATTTTCTAGACTATTAGCTAACAGAGTGAAATGACCTAATCCTTGAAGTCTAGTCCATGTAACATCGATACGATCCAATTGCATAGTAGGGTGATCTAAGGGAACAATCTTCAAAGATCCATCTATTACTCTTAAGGTTTGAATAGAAGGAAAGAGGGCAAAAGAATTCCTTGGTTTTGTGTGACTTTGAGAAGAGGTATGCGTTTTTTCTTCCCAGAGTAATTTAGGTTCTTTAATCTCTATTTTAAGCTTATGCAAGAATAGAAGGGAAATAAGCGAGTTATCTATGATCATTTCAGGGCTGCTAAACCAAGGTTGGTTTTGTTTAGTGATTTCCAGTTGTAGGATTTTTTGCTTACTAAACCAGCTTAAATGAAGCTGGGTTAATTGGATATTTTTTCCAAAAAGAGAAATCAGAAATCGCATTCCTAATTGGGTAGACAAGAAATTAGGTAGAAAAAGCAAAAAAAGGATCAAAACCAGGAATATTTTATAACCTATTTTTCGCATCATGCTCCTTTTTTTCTATTGCATAGACTTGAATCGATTCTTGCCTGCCAGTCAGTGTAATAGGACCTAGGTTTTCAGCAGAGAACTCTTCTTTTATAGCTTGATAAGTGTCTTCACTGATTAAAATGCTTTTTCTGGTGAATTTTGTCATTTGTTCTAGCCTAGAAGCAATGTTTACGGTATCTCCAATTGCTGTGTAGTCCATGCGCTTTTCAGAACCTACATTACCTACGATAGCTAATCCTGTATGAATGCCAATGCCTACTTGAATATTTGGCTGTTTCCATGTTGCATTGAGTTTTTCAAGAGCTTCTTGCATGGCAATTGCTGTTATAACAGCGTTTCTTTCCTGGGCTTCATCATCTAAAGGAGCTCCAAACTCCACCATTAAGCCATCTCCGATAAATTTGTCTAAAGTTCCTTTATGTTCAAAAATAATATCCAACATAATTTTAAAATATTCGTTGAGTAAAGCTACAACCTGTTCGGGAGGTAAAATCTCTGATAGATGAGTAAATTGACGAATATCAGAGAAAAGTACAGTGATTTTTCTTCTTTCTCCTTCTAACTTAGTAGGTTTAGTAGAGGATAGAATCTTTTGTAGGACGTGATCTGAGACATATCTGGAAAAATTTACCTTTAGATGCTCTCTTTCTTGCAGGCCTTTTGTCATTTGATTGATAGCATTGCCAAGCTCTTCAAATTCATCATCTGTTTTTAAGCAAGCCTTGCAAGCAAGATTCCCCTTTTCAATTTGTTTAATACATCCAATCAGATTGTCTAAAGCCAAAGTAACTCGCTTGGCAAAGAAGGATGCTATAGCAAGAGCTAGAGCAACAGCTAAGATAAAACTCATGCATATATAGGGGATAAAGCGCATAAGATCTTTGAAAAGAAACCCAGTAGGGATATTTGCTCCTATAGATGCGATATAATTGCCTTCTTCGTCGACAATAGGAGCATAAGCTATAATCCAGTTTCCTTCGTTTTCTCGGATCGTCGTTTTTTTTACATAGTGTTTAGAAAAATGAAATAAAGCGCTTTTGTGTTCTGTATGAAAAGGTTGTTTAATAATGGCTTGGAATGCAGGATCCTCTTCTGCATCAGCTAAAAAAAAAGCGGAATGAGAATCTTTAGGATTCGCCGTGATTAGATAGAGATATTGAATGTAGACAATATTTCTTCGATTAGCATCTCGAGCTCTCCTTAATTGTAAACGGAAATGGTTATATGTAGGGTTATTCTGAGTAGGGTTTGCAACCAGAGCTTTAATTTGATTTATATCTAATAATGCAGCAGTAGTAGTAGCAACGGTTAGAGCTTTATTCTGTTCTCTGGAAAATGCGCTGTATTCAAGCTCTATCAAAAGAATACCAAAACCAAAAATTAGACAGGTTATAGAAGTGGTTACAAAGGCAAAATAGAGCTTTGTACGATAATTCATAGCCATCTCTTTAAAATAGATCTTGAACGTAATATAGACAGTTATTTGTTTTTTTGGCAGCTCTAAACAGATAGTAATTTTTAAATTAAAATTACAAATAAATGCTTTAATTGCACTAATAGGAGTGGCTATTTTTTTTCACAGGAAGTTATATTCTTTTTTAAAGATTCTTGTTTAGTTTAATTCTTGATTTAAAAACAAGTAATTATACCTTCCTACCGTTAATCTACATGAGCTAATTTCAGGCCTATAATCCCAATAATGATTAAAGATAAGGAGATTAAACGTATAATATGGTAGGAATCACCAAAAAAGATGATCCCACAAATGACTGTGCCAGCAGCACCAATTCCTGCCCACACAGCGTATGCGGTACCAATGGGAATGGTTTTCATTGCTTGAGATACACAAAAGAAACTAAAAAAAATAAAGACAATGGTAATTAGACTTGGAATCAGACGAGTAAATCCTTGACTGAACTTTAATGCAATTGTAAAACAAATTTCAAAGAAACCAGCTAATAGTAGAAAAAACCAAGCAAGTGACATGTCAAGACCTTGAAAAAATTAAATTTAAGAATAGCAGTTCTATAAAAAATAGCAAGAAATCTTAAAATTTAAGCCTGTAAACAACATACGTCATTCCAAGTTTTTATTGCACGAGAGTTCTCTTCAAAACTTAAAATGGAAATAGAGATGATAATTTGTTTGATTAGAAGGAACTTGTATTCAGTTTCTTTTCATAGGTTTTCCACGAACAGAAAAAAGTAGAAAAATGAGCTTCACTTTTTCTTCCCAAAGTAAATCGAAAAGAGCTTTTTGAAGAAGAACCTCTTGCGTTTAAAGAACGATAAAGTTACTTTACTTAAAGCTTTAAGAGCTGGAATATCTGGGACTGATGATTCCTTCTTTCTGTCACTTCTATATCGTCGGTTCATTCTAGCTCTTTCCGCTTTTTAAAGCTTTATTTGTCAAATACAGATGATTTAAAAAACATCCAGAACAGATCCTCCATTAGGAGTGCTATTTGTAAAAATATTCTACCGAGGAGCTTTTATGAAAGAATGGCTCGATATTGTTTTAACTTAGCAAAAAAATTCTTAATAAGATGCCTGGTTCTATATAAATGCCTATCATAATTCCTTGGTTTTTTGGCATTACTTTTTGGTGGTATACTCGAAAGATTTAGAATTACGGATTTACAATATGAAATTTTTTAGAAAGAAGACCCTTTAACTCCTTTTGATAACTAGAGATGTTTTCAAAAAAACCAAGAGTTGCTTTCTGAAATTCTATAAATTTTTCATCATATTGATGATTTCTCATTTTGGTATTCATGAATGGCCAAAGCCGTTCAATTAGATTAAGGTTTGGAGAATAAGGGGGTAAAAATTTGATTTCTATTCTAGAGTTCTTAAGATAGTTAGAAACTAGTTTTGATCTATAGTAACTTGCATGATCGCTGCTATTATGCATTTTGCATGAAGATATTGCTCTTCTCATTTTGCATGAAGATATTGCTCTTCTCATTTCTGAAATAAACTCATGGTAGTTTGCGCATTTATATAATAGAGTTCTTGCATAACTGCAAATAAACTGTAAAATGATTAAAATTTTAAAAGGATTTAATCATGAGATATGATTGTTTAAAAGAATTTAGAGACGAAGAATGCAGACGATTGACAGGAATAAAACGAACCACATTTGA
>JAITFW010000048.1 GCA_031281085.1 Chlamydiales bacterium
ATCCAGATCGAGGCATGGCTGATGCGAGACGAAATGCGGGATTTGAACCAAATTATCTGAGAGGATTATTGTCTAGAATTTTCACTCGAATATGTTAAAACTTTCGTATCAGAAGGCCCTGCATTCAGGTTTGAAGATAAAACCCATTGATTTGATTTTCTGATTGCAAACTTTATAACTGCTCTTTGACAAACCTTTGCTCCATATTGGGCAAGGAATACCCACTGATTGACAAAGATGGGAGTAAAGTTCTCTACGAGACATATGATTATCATTGACCAAATGATAGATACCTGTTAGAGAGCGATCCAAACAAAACAAAATAGCAGCTATAATATCCTCTAAGTGAATATGATTTGTAGCTTCCTCTCCAGAACTGAACATTTTTTTCCCTGAAAAGCGTTTTGCGCGATCGAGTAGTTCTCGTTTGGGGCCATAAATACCTCCTAAACGAAGAATACAAGTAGAGGCAATGCAGTTTAAGTAGTAACGTTCTGTTTCAAGCAGTATTTTCGCATTTTCTGATTTTGGATGAAGCTTCATATCTTCTGTGATCCATCTATCTTGTTCTCCTTCACAGACAGAAGTGCTACTAGTATAAAGCAGATGAAAAGGGTTTTGTCTGTCCTTTAAAGCTAAAAAGACCCTCTTAGCTGTTTGTAGGTAGACCTCTTCGTAGTTTTGCAAATTTTTAGGAGCTATAAGAATAATCATCCCATCACATGAATCAATGAATCTTTTGAATGTTTTATCTTTTCTAGGAAGCAATACACTGTGTCCATAGCAGCTAAGTGCATCTATGCGTTCTTTACGTGTTGTGGTGATCATAAGTTTGTGTTTTTGGATTTGAAGATGCTTTAGCAACTCCTCTCCTACATAACCTGCTCCCATTATCAGCAATTTCATTTAAGAAACCTTTTGTAAGCATTTCAGAGAATGCGTGTTTTGAAGAATCATCGAATGAAATATTCACTCTTTCTAAAAAAACAAGAGTTTTTATAGGGAAGTTTGATACTGCAACCCTTTTAATGACTTATGGCACTGTTAACAAATTAATCCAAGGGATTTAATCATAGCTCATGCGAAGAATGAAAAAAAATATGCGCTAAATGCTTCATAGGTTGCCTGTGCTAATGGGTTTCGAATTTTTTCATGAGGATCTCTTGTAATGCAATTAGGGAATAAGGTTTTTAGAGCGTAGAGAGTTTTTCTTCTAATTTTTTTATATAGAGATAAACCACAGGGGTTAGATACAAGGTAACTACCTGTGAAAAGATCAGGCCTCCTACTATGACAATTCCTAAAGCTTGGCGGGTTTTAGCAATAGCGCTGCCTATCCCAACTGCAATAGGAACAGCGCCCATCATTGCAGCAAAAGTTGTCATAAGGATAGGTCGAAATCTAGTTAAGCACGCTTCGAAAATGGCCTCATGGGCTGTTTTTTTTAAAAGTGCTTGGTTCGCAAAATCGATTAAAATAATGCCATTTTTTAGAACAATTCCAAATAGCATGATCATACCGACAAAAGCGTAAAGGGAAAAGCTTTGACGGAATACAATGAGACTTAAAAGCCCTCCTACCGTAGCAGGAGCTAAAGAAGACATGATGGTAACAGGTGAAAAGAAATTTTCGTAGAGAATCCCTAAGATGATATACATGAGAAAAAAGGTGATGAAAAGCAGAGATTGCAGATTTGCAAAAGAGGTTTTAAACACACTAGCGCTTCCTTGCATAGTTCCTTTAACAGTATCAGGAAGGGTTTGTTTTGCAATCCTATGAATCTTGTCCAAAGCGCTGCTTAACGCTGTATCGACTAAGTTAAAAGAGATGGTAGCAGAAGGGGACGCATTGAGATGATGGACCGTTAATGCAGCTGTGCTCTCTTTTATTTCGGTAATAGCTGTTAAGGGAACCATTTTTCCTAATGCAGAACGCAGCCAGAGTTGGGATAGAGAACTTGGATCGCGGTAGAATTTAGGAAAGGTTTCCATGATGGCATAGTATTGGTAGCTTGAAGTATGGATAGGAGAGAGATTACTTGTAGCATAAGCCAAATTAAGGGCTCTCTCCACCTGTAAGGCACTAATCTGATAGAGGGATGCTCTATCGCGCAAGATATGAACTTGACATTTAGGTTGGGCAATGTCTAAATTGCTATTAACATGGCTTAAAAAAGGAAGCTCTGCAAGCTTTTTTTGCATGATAGGCGTGTATTTGTAGAGCTCTTCTTCTGATAAGCTTTGTATACTGTATTGATAATCGGATTTACTAGATGTCGTTCCTACTTCCAAGTTAATCAGTGGCTGTGGTTTTAAAAAGACGCTTGTTCCTGGTATTTTATGCACTAAAGAATACATGTGTGTCAGCAGGGGTTTAAGAGAAAGACGTTCTTTTAAGGGTTTTAAACGAATGTATAAAAACCCTTTGTTATCTTGTGGGTAACCTCCAACCGATACAACAGAAGCGATATTTTTGTCTTGAGATAAGATATCAGCTAATTGATGACTGGATTCTGAAACGGTTAAAGGGGAGGTTCCATCTACTGTTTGTAGGTATCCTTGAATGAGGCCAATGTCATCTGGCGGCAGAAAATCTTTAGGGAGTTTTATCATTAAAATGGTTGACAAACACAGACTTAACACTCCCAGTCCTAAAATGGTTTTAGGATGTTTTAAAGCCCAATTAAGCGATTTTTTATAAAGAAGAAGCATTTTATGGTGATAAGCTGAAAAGCTTATTTTTTTTTCCTGATTTGCTTTGCGAACCAGTTTGCTGCAAAGAAGAGGTGTTAAAGACAAAGAGAGAATTCCTGAAAGGAAAACGGTAATGACGATAGTCATGGCAAATTCATACAATATCCGTCCGATGATTCCTTGCATGAAAATGATAGGGATAAAAACTACACATAAACAAAGAGTCATGGATACGACGGTAAAAAAAATCTCTTTAGCTCCTTTTAGAGCAGCATCTGTGACAGATTCTCCCATTTCAACATGACGTGTGATATTTTCTAATACAACAACGGCGTCGTCTACTAGATAACCAACGGCTAGTGTAATACCAAGTAGAGATAAAATATTAAGGGTAAAGCCTAGTTTTAAAATGACAATAAAAGCACCTAAAATCGATAAAGGAATCACAATCAGAGGAATAAGCGTATCTCTTAGGTTACCTAAATAGAAGAGAATCACAATAGCAACTAGGGAAATGGCTATCCACAGAGTCATCTGTACTTCATGAACGGATTCAAGTATGTATTCCGATTGATCAAAAACCCTGACTAGACGCAAAGAATGAGGTAATTGCGCAGATAGACTAGGTAGGATTTGATTGACTTTCTGAATAACCGATAGAGCGTTAGCTCCTGGTCTTTTACGAATAGCAAGGCCAACAGATGGGGCGGTATATCCTTTTTCAAAGAATTGTACAGAAAGTTTATCGTTAAGAACGCTATCTATAGCTTGCCCAATATCGCAAAAGCGCACAATAGATCCATCTTGAGCTTTTATGATAATAGGGTTATAAAGGGCTGCTTTATCTAATTGCCCATCGACATTCAGGGTAAATTCTTGTTTAGGACTCAATAAAGTGCCAACGGGTATTTGTACATTTGCTGTTGCAATAGCATTAGCTACATCATTTAAGTCAAGTCCTCTAGCTGCTAGTTTCTGTGGATCAACCCTAAGACGAACTGCTTGTGGAGATCCGTAGATGAATACTTGCGACACTCCTTCTATTACACTTAATCTTTGAGAGAGAAAGGTATAGCTATAATTGTACAATTCCCCTCTAGTTAAAACAGGAGATGTGACGATAAAAAATAAAAGAGATGTGGCAGTAGGATTGGTTTTTGTATAAATGGGAGAATAGGGAAGGTCTTTAGGTAGCTGAGGGCTTGCTGCGTTAATAGCTGCTTGTACATCGGCTGCAGCAAAATCTATATTTCGGTCTAAATCAAATTGCAGAACAATCGTAGCACGACCTGTGTAACTAGTAGAAGAGATCGAGGAAATCGCTTCGATAGTAGTAAATTGCTGTTCTAAAGGAACTACCACATGATTAGAAATGGTTTCTGGATTTGCTCCAGGATAGTTCACTGTTACTGTAATAGTAGGAAAGTCGATATCAGGTAGGTCGCCGATAGGGAGTTTGAAATAAGATAAAACTCCAAAAAAAGCGATTGTCAACATAATGAGGATTGTCATTACAGGTCGTTTGATGAATAAAGAAGAAGGGTTCACAATACTCCTTTACTATGTAACCACGTTTGTATATGGACTTTTTTACCGGGGTAGAGATCGAGAAGTCCTTGTGCAACAAGGATATCATGAGTGCTAATTCCCGATTCGATACTGGTGGTTCCGTTTTCATAGCGTTGACCAATGATGACCGATCTAGTTTCTATTTCCATATTCTGATTAATGGTATATACGTAACATCCGTTTTGCCCGACTCTTATTGCTTCTGAAGGGAGAATCAGAGATTCTTTTTCCTCTAGCACAAGTCTTACATTTACAAAATGCCCAGGCCATAACAAATAGTCGTGGTTGTTGAGTGTTCCTTCTAATAGAACAGTTCCTGTTTTCGTATTGATTTGATTGTCAATGAATGTTAATTGTCCTTCAAAGGATGTAGCACGTTCTAAAGTAGGAAAGATATATAATTTCAGGAAGGATTTTTGAGAGCATTTTTGAATCGTAAATAAATCGCTCTCAGGGACAGAAAAATCTACTAAAATAGGATCTATCTGATTAAGCAGAGTGAGCGTAGCGTCTTGATTCATATCAACATGATTACCAGGTTTGAACTGTAATTTACCTGTAATTGCATCTATAGGAGAGTGAATATAGCAATACTGTAAATGAATTTTAGCGTTTTCTAAATCTGCAACAGACTGTCCTACCACTGCTTTTTGCTCTAAGAAATGAGCCACGTATTGGTCGTAATTTAACTGTGAAATGTAATCTTGTGCTGCTAGTTTTGCATATCTTTGCAGAGTGTCTTCTGCTAATTTAAGTTGTGTGAGTGTTTGAAAATACTCTGCTTTTGCTTTATCTAACGAAGCTTGATAAGGCCTTGGATCGATAACGAGCAATAAATCTCCTTTTCGTACAAATTGCCCTTCCATAAAATATTGTCCAACCAAAGTGCCAGAAACCTGAGCGCGAACTTGAATACTAGATTTAGCGGTAATCGTTCCCACATAATCTTTATATACTTGTACGGTTTGTTTAAGGGCACGTGTTGCAACTACTTCATGTGGCTTAGCTACTTGAGGTTTTTTCTGGCAGCTATAGAATAAAGAAAAAAAAAGAAGAAATTTCAGCCATTTCATTCGAAAAGATCTCCTAAAGAGTAGATGGTATTTGGGGAAATCAAACCTGTAGCGTAACTTAAATTAGCTAAGGCAAGGTACCAATCTTGCATGGCTTGTGCTTTTTGAGTTCTTGCATTGACAAGAGATATTTGAGCAGATAGGAGATCGAGAACGGTTTGGGTGCCTTTTTGGTAACCGCTTAAAGCAACTTTGTACTGCCCTTCTGCAGCAGATAAAAATTCTGCAGCCCAATGGAGCGTTTCAAAGATTGTGTGAATCTTAGAATGAGCTACGGTAATTTCTTTTATGGCATTTAACTGCAAGCTTTTAAGCATTTCTTCTGCAGCTACTACATTCAATTCGGCTCGTTTAATCGCATTGCGGTAATAAAAACCAGAAAAAATAGGCATACTTAGGTTCAATGTACTGACAAAGTTATATGTATCGTGAGTGACATTGCCATCAAAAGAAAAGTAGGTTTTACCTATTTCAAACTGATAATGGAATTGAGGTAGAACTTGTCGTTTAGTCATTTTGACCATTTGTTCTTGAGATCGAAGAGCGCTTTCAGCAGACAATAGGTCGGCTCTATTTTGTATACCAATGCTGATTAAGGTTTCTAGAGGCAATATCAGGTCATTTTTAGGGAGTTCTTGAGGTAACTCTTGTGTTTGTAAAGGCATATAAGAAGGAAGACCTATATCGTTTAGTAAAGTTGCAAGAGCTAGTTCAAGCTCTTGCTTTTGTGAAGCCCAGGTTGTTTTCTGAGAAAGCAGTTGTGTTTTTGCTTGTAAAAAGTCAGATAAAGGACGTACACCCGAATGAAGGCCTTGTTCTGTGGCATCTAGAATCAGTTCAGCATTAAGTACATTTGCAAGGTTTGCTTGTAGTAATTCTTTTTGATACAAATAGGTATAAAAATCTGTAACTACAGTTTTTAATAAAGATTGAATGCTATTATCATATTGAAATTGTGCTTGCTCTAACGAGTAACGAGCTGCTTCTGCATTTGCTTTCTGTGTGCCAAAATCGAATAATAAATAGGATAAAGAGAGCATAGGACCCCAAGTACCAAAGTACATATCCGTAGTCCCTCTTCTCGACTCAAAAATTCCGGGGGATTGTAAAGTGGATTGAGGGGTTATTAGGGAAGTGATTTTCCTTTCCGGTTGTCTTGTGCGTATGACTTGAAAAGATCCGGTTATATTGGGGAAAAAAACGCTTTGCTTTTGACCATAAGCTGCTGCAGAAACAAGTACTTTTGCCCAGACAGCTTTTGATTGAGGATTATTCTTTAAAGCGATGACGATGAGCTCGTCAAGGCCGTAAGGTTCTTTTTTTTCTAGAAGCTCAGCAGGATATTGCTTTAAGATACATGGGTTGACTTCGCGGCAAGGAGGTGTAAAACAGGCATAGCTGTACGGATCTATTACAGCGCGATTCAAGTAACAACCCGTACATGCACATAACACAAAAATGAGCAATATTTGCCAACTCATGACTGATAAAAATAGAGAACAAAATCTCTTACGCTTTTATCCGCAGTATAGTTACTTTAGCTTTTTGGTCAAAATTTTGTTTATATGTTTTTCTAAAGGTATAATTTCTGGATAGTTGCATTTGTAGGAATGCTTTGCATATGTAAAGAACAGAGTTTGTTCTAATTGTATTCCTTTAGCTTTTCGGTCAAAATTTCATTTACTATAGAAGGGGAGGCTTTACCTTTGCACAGCTTCATGACTTGTCCAACTAAGAAATCAAATGCTCTTGCTTTTCCAGCGTGGAAATCAGCGATAGATTGGGAGTTATTTTCTAAAACCTTATCTACTAAAAGCGTAATGCTTAAAGTGTCTCGTAAGGGTTGATAGTCAGGATTTTGTTTTACGATTTGCTCAGGGTCTGTTCCTGGCTTTTTGCACATATCATCAGCAACGCTTTTAGCAATCTTTCCAGTAATGGTATTTGATTCGATCATTTTGACAAGTTTGCCTACGTCTTTAGGTTTGATTCCTGAGTGAACGAGACTGTTTCCTGTATCTTTAAAGCGACCAGCAAATTCTATGATCATCCAATTACATATGCTTTTAGGACTAGGACAAGTTTTGAGCGCTTCTTCAAAATAATCAGCGAGCTTTTTATCATGAATTAAAAAAGCTGAAGCAGACTTAGGTAATTCTAACTCTTGTAAGTAACGGTTGTATCTTTGGTAGGGCAATTCTGGTAAATGAGCTTTAATTGCTTGGATCTCTTCTTCTTTGAGCAAAATCGGAGGAAGGTCTGGCTCTGGAAAATAGCGATAATCATCGGCATCTTCTTTTTCGCGCATTAAAACGGTTTCTTTTTTCTCTGGATCAAAACGATAGGTTCCTTGAGAGATGACTTCGTAAAAATCTTTTTGTGGATGTAGGGAGTATTCACGAATTTGTCTACGGATCTCAGATTCAAGTGCCATTTCCATATTGTTAAAAGAATTCAAATTTTTGATCTCAATTTTTGTGCGCAGGATCTGTTCTCCTTTCTTCCTGACAGAAATGTTACAGTCCATGCGAAAGGAACCTTCATCCATATTACAATCAGAGACGTCTAAATATTCTAAAATAGCTTTAATAGCCATAGAATAGGCCACTGCTTCTTTAGGAGTATGTATACATGGTTCTGAGACAATTTCTATCAATGCTACTCCTGCTCTATTATAATCAACACCCGTAAATGTACTAAAGTGCTTTAAAGTCCCTGCATCATCTTCCAAATGGCTTCGATGAATAGAAAAATGTTTTAATACACCTTCTATATCAGTTACTACAGAGCCACCTATGAGAATGGGTTTATAGAACTGTGTAATTTGAAAATTACGAGGACTATCGGGATAAAAATAGGATTTACGATCAAATTGAGAGCTTAAAGAAACCTTAGAGCCTACTGCACAACCAAAAAGAACGGCTTTATATACGGCTTCTTTATTTAAAACAGGTAAAGCACCAGGCTGACCTGTACAGACAACGCTGATATTTGTATTAGGCTCATCTCCAAAATGGTTAGCTGCAGGACTGAAAAGTTTAGATTTAGTATTGAGCTGGGCGTGAATTTCTAAACCAATTACGGGTTGCCAATCTTCATAACAGATCTCGCTCATTTTTATACCTTTTTATCGAATAAGGGAGGGATTGTGTTTGTAAAGGAAGTTGCATTTTCGAAAGCATACCCAAAACGCAGAACTTCTGCATCATGCATATAAGGTCCTATGAGTTGCAGACCATAAGGGAGGTTTTCCTCACTAAATCCATTAGGTACGCTAATAGCTGGTAATCCTGCTAGATTTGCACATACAGTGAAAACATCTTGTAAATAAAGCTGTACAGGATCTTGGAATTTGCCTAAAGGAAAGCTTGTTAAAGGAGAGGTTGGCATAGCAATCATACTGCATTTAGCAAAGGCTTTTTGAAACATTTGGATGAATAAAGTACGTACTTTTTGTGCTTTTTTGTAATACGCTTCTTGATAACCAGAGGAGAGAACGTAAGTGCCTAGTAAAATGCGTTTTTTTACTTCTGCTCCAAAACCTTCTTGTCTGGAGAGTGCATAAATCTCTTCAAGGGTTTCTGCCTGTTCTACTCGTTTTCCGTAACGAATACCATCAAAACGCGCAAGGTTGGTAGATGCCTCTGCTGTAGCTAGAATGTAGTAAACGGCAATTGCATATTTTAACAGATGTAAATCTACATCTACAATAGCTACGCCTAGTTTTTTAAAAATCTCTATAGCTTCTAAAAAATGTTCCTTGGAGCCAGAGTCTAATTCACTTAAGCAACTATAAGGGATGCCAATTGTTTGACCTTGAATCGGTTTTTCCAGTTTTTTAAAAAAGTCTTCTGGAGGAGACTGAATGCTGGTAGAATCGTAGGAGCAATGTCTTGAAATGACTTGCATGCATAAAGCAGCATCTTTTACGTCATAGGTCAGAGGTCCGATTTGATCCAAAGAAGAAGCATAGGCTACCAAACCATAACGAGAAACTCTTCCGTATGTAGGTTTAAATCCTACAATTCCACAAAAGGCAGCTGGTTGTCTGATAGACCCTCCTGTATCTGTTCCTAGAGAAATAGGACAAAAACGTGCAGCTACAGATGCAGCAGAACCTCCAGATGTTCCCCCTGGCGTACATTGAAGATCCCAAGGATTTTTAGTTTGTTGATAAGCAGAGTTTTCTGTAGAAGATCCCATGGCAAATTCATCAAGATTCGTCTTACCAATGATCAATGCGTCTGCTTCTTCTAAAAGCTTAACTACAGTTGCGTCAAAGACCGCTTTATAGTTTTCTAAAAACCTAGAAGCACAGGTTGTTTTTTCTCCTTGAATATGGATGTTATCCTTAATAGAAACAGGTACTCCCGCTAAAGCTCCTAGTGGTTTTCCGGAGTCTCTTTTGCGATCTAATGCAGCAGCCTTTAACATGACCCTTTCCTCCATGACAGATAGAAAAGCGCCAATTTTTTCGTCATGTAGAGAAATTCGCTCTAACATCTCTTTAGCAATTTGCTTGGCAGCTACCTTTTTTTTGCAAAATTTCTCATGAATAGCACGGGCGGATAATCGATACATGCGCAAAAGCTCTTTAGTTAAAAAAATGAATAACTGTAGGCACTCGAATCATGCTGCCTACATGAGAAGGAGCATTTTCTAAAAACTGCTCTCTGGACAAAGTGTTTATCACTATGTCATCTCTTGTGACACTGTTTTGGATTTCTCCCACTTGATAACAAGTAGGCACATCTGTTGTATTGATCTCGGAAAGTAGTTCCATGTAACCTAAAACTTTTTCTAAATGCTTAGAGACAGCTTCTTTTTCTTCATGGGTTATTTTACCAAGACGGCAGAGCCTATTAAGCTTTTCAAGATCTTCTTCATTAAATTTTATCATTTAAAATTCCAGAATTAAATGCAAATAACCACTATACTTTTTCTTTCTTTGCTTGTAAAGGAAAAATCATGTTGGTTTCTTTCTTTTTTTGGAAAAATAGATTCTTTTCGAACAGAAACGCTTTGCGATCTAATAAAAAAAGTAGGAGGATGCCGTTTGAAAATATAGGTTTGAAAAAAAAAGATGACAAATGAATAAAAAGTTTCTAAGATGATATTAACGGGACATGCTGTCTTGAAACAAGCATGCATGGAGTGTTAAGGAGGAACAGATGAAGTTTTTAAATACTCTTGCTTTTATTTTAATTGTCATTGGAGCTTTAAACTGGGGCTTAATAGGCTTTTTTCAGTTTGATTTTGTTGCTTGGTTATTCGGAAGTCAAATGGCTGGCTTAAGCCGCTTGGTTTATGTACTAATAGGTCTAGCTGGTCTTTGGAGTTTGCGCTGGATTCCCCACTGGAGACATATGTGCTGCTGTTGCTCAAAAGATAAGGGTGGTAGTTGTAAAATGTAGTTCACATGAGGCGTAAGAATAGTTTCTTTAAGAATTCTTACGCTTTTTTAGCAACAATTGTTTGATTTCAACGCGATCTGCAAACTCAAGAGAACCCTGCCTTAAAAATAAAGCTTTTTTAAGTCATCGTTAGATACTGGCATTAGGATTAAAGTGTTTAATGAACTGTTTGAGAACCTAGCACACAAAAAAATCTGGTAGTTTAGCAGCTAGACTAAACACCTTATGAATCAATAAATCTCTCTGCATATCAGCCGATAGCTCCACCGGATGCGAAGCTAGTAAATTTTCCCCACCATTGAGTATTAGCGATTGTTTGTTGAAGCAATCTTTCTCTACAGATACAGATATTAAACTTTAAATTTTCATAAAGATACGGTAACATAATAGGATAGCATAGAAAGAAATAAGCCAAATATTTGGAATAACAGAGCGAACCCTATTTAACTGGATAAAATGAAAATTTAAAGTTAAATAACACTATATGCAGGGCTTTTTGATTACAATTTCTTTACAGGTCCACTTCGAATATCCTTGACAGCAGTTTCAGAGTCCAAGAATCGATCCCAGATCGAGAAATGCTATTTCATCAATCGCCGAGTAAAATTCCTGTGCTTTTTTCTTTCTCATAACACCTCCAAAATCTTTTTGAAGATGCTACCATTATACAGGAATGGCTATCAAATCTTTTTAATCAAAAAGCCCTGCTGACAAATGCACAGATGATTTTTACAGAGAACCCAAGTAAATGATCCTAATTTAATAAAATCTAAATTGTCAATTAGATCAAAACCTGTTAATATAATAAATAAGAAGTAATCGATATAAAGGTTACTTAACCTATCAAAAAACACAATTACTATTAGATCCTATTCTAAACTAGTAAAACAAAAGCTGATAAAGCAACGCTTATCAAGCTTAGATTTCCAGAAAACGAGGAACCTAAATCCTGATCACAAGGAGGAAACCATGGATAGATCAAAATCCACGGGTGAGAACTTCAGCAGGGCTACCCCCCCCTCCCCGGGCTCTAACCACGAGCGCATCAACACAGATCAGATAGTAGAATCCCGTATCGCTACATGCTCTTCTCGAAGAACAAACTTTACAAGATTTTGTAGAGATTCAAAAGCAATGTTCTCCTGAGCAAATTCAAGAAATA
>JAITFW010000015.1 GCA_031281085.1 Chlamydiales bacterium
GAAGTTAAAAGAAGATACGATCCTTCAAAAGAGAGATTAAGGGATGCAAATTATTATTGGGATCGTATCATGGCTAATTCTTTTGAACGTCAAAAGAAAGAATCTTTATAGGTTTCACAGAGCAAAAAAAAGCTCTATTGCAGAACGGTATATTAGGACAGATCTACATGTTTCTCATTTTGGTCTGGTATTTTTAATCACTAGCTTTAAGTACTTCCATAAAAGCAGACTGAGGAATATTCACCTTGCCAATTTCTTTCATTTTCTTTTTACCTTCTTTCTGCTTTTCCCATAATTTGCGTTTGCGTGTGATATCTCCTCCATAGCACTTAGCAGTGACATTTTTAGTCAATGCACGAATGGTTTCACGAGCTACAATTTTCCCTCCAATGGCAGCTTGGATAGGCACTTTAAATTGTTGCATGGGGATTACATCGACTAGTTTTTTACAGATAGCTCTTCCTTTGCCTTCCGCTTTTGTGCGGTGAACAAGACAAGAAAAAGCATCTACTGGCTCTTCGTTAACACGAATTTCTAATTTTACAATATCGCTGATCTCATATTTTTCAAACTCATAGTCAAAAGAACCATAGCCTCGAGTAATCGATTTTAGCTTATCGTTAAAATCGGTAATAATTTCATTTAGGGGGAATCTATAAGTTAATAGGAGTCTCTTTGCATCGATTGTTTCTGTTTTCGTGAGCTCTCCGCGTTTATCCATTCCTAAACTCATAACAGAGCCTAAGTATTCAGAATGAGTCATGACATGACAAATAACCCAAGGTTCTTCTATATATTCAATGAAAGTAGGATCGGGATAACGAGCAACATTATCAATCAATAAATTTTTACCATCGGTTAGGGTAAATTTATAAACAACACTGGGAGCTGTTGTGATGATGTCTAAAAGAAACTCTCTTTGAAGTCTTTCAAAAATGATTTCCAAATGCAAAAGGCCTAAGAACCCGCAGCGGAAGCCAAACCCTAAAGCCATGCTGCTTTCTTGTTCTACATGCAGGGCAGAATCATTGAGTTGGAGTTTGAAAAGAGCGTCCCTTAGCATTTCGAAATCAGAAGAATCTACTGGATAAATACCTGCGAAAACGACAGGGGAGATCACCTTAAATCCAGGCAAAGGGTCAATGGCTGGTTTGCGAGAAGAAGTGATCGTATCACCGATTTTTACATCGGCTGTATTTTTGATATTTGCTAAAAGATAGCCCACTTCTCCAGGTCTTAATATATCAACTGGTTTTTCTTTTGGTGAAAAAATACCTACTTCTAGAACTTCAAAAACCTTATTCGTAGCCATCATTTTAATGAAGGTTTTTTTGTGAATCTCCCCACTGATGACACGTATATAGACAATAACACCGCGATATGGATCGTAATGAGAATCGAAAACCAATGCACGGAGTGTGTTGTCTATAGGATCGGGTGGAGGGGGAATAAAAGTGAGGATTTGTTCTAAAATGTCTTTAATTCCTATTCCTGTTTTAGCAGAACATAAAAGGGTATGGGATGTATCTAATCCAATGACGTCTTCAATTTGTTGTTTTACTCCTTCTACGTTAGCAGAAGGAAGGTCTATTTTATTGATTACAGGAAGAATTTCTAAGTTGCGCTCAATGGCTAAATGCACATTTGCTAAGCTCTGAGCTTGTACTCCTTGTGCTGCGTCAACGACAAGTAAAGCTCCTTCACAAGCAGAAAGAGAACGAGATACTTCATAGGAAAAGTCTACATGTCCCGGAGTGTCTATAAAATTTATTTGATAGACTTCACCGTCATTTGCCAGGTAATACATTGTAACAGGATGAGCTTTAATCGTAATTCCACGCTCTCTTTCTAAGTCCATATCATCTAAAACTTGATCTTGCATTTCACGAGAAGAAATGGTACCGGTAATTTCTAATAATCTATCTGCAATTGTGGATTTTCCATGATCAATATGTGCAATAATAGAAAAGTTGCGAATCTGTTTGAGGTTGTATGTAAACATGAAAGTCCTAAAGAATGAAAGTCGATGTTATTCTACTATTTTTAGCTAAAGTGCTCAATATCGATTATTTTGTCTTTAAATAAAAAACCCTCTTCTGTTCATACGAAAGAGGGTTTTTTTTATCAAATAAAGTGAAGGAAAGCTTAGCTAATAGTTGCCTCTACATTTGATTTGACAGCAGCTTCTGTTGGATTGGATTCAACTGCAAGTTTGGCTTGTTCATCCTTCTCAGCATTCAATTTTGCAAATTGTTTACCAAGAGAGTTAGCTGCAAATATCCAACCAAGGATGATCATTAATAAGATACCACCAATATAAGGGGTAACTGCTCCTAAAGAACCAAAAGCTACTATTAATCCTTGCTGTGCAAGCGATCCACCAGATTTGCCTAATCGGGCTCCTACAACGTCAATAGCAGCTTTTCCTTTAACCTTTGATTCTTGGTCAAGGGGGATATAAGCCATTTCTTTTGTAGGGTCGAATAACGAATATTTAGCAGATTTACTCATAATGTTTTGAGCAGTTCCAAATATGACAGCTAGCATTAGGGGAGTTGTTCCTAGAAAGGCAATTATGCCTGCTAAAGAATCACGGAAAATCACAAATGAGAAGAAACCTACCCCTGTAACCAATAGGACAATGGGAGTAATCAAAGCGCCGACTTTCCAGCCAAAACGACGGGTTACATTACCTCCGACAAATAACATCATAAAGATGGTTATAGCTCCTGTAATTGTAGAGAATTGTCCCATAAAGGCTTGATAATCATTGCCGTTAGGATATTGGAGTTTCAGCTGTCCTTTCCAAGTCACTTCCACCAAATTGATCGCAATTCCATATGCAATTACCAAAACGGCAATACAGCCGATGTATTTAGAGCGAGTTAGAAATAAAAAACTCTCTTTAAGAGACATCTTAGGCTTTTCTTTTTTTACACGACGGAGTTCATTAGGATCGTAAAATCTGCTGTCTGTCAAGACATGCTTGTCGATCCACCTATAAATTGCCATAATGATAAGGCCTGAAAGACATACCATGCCAACCATGTAATTTATGGTAATTCCCCATGCGTCTACTCCTGCTGCAAGTCCTTTTTGTATTTTTGAAAAGTAAATAATAGCAGGACCAGAAAAGAGCATGGCTACGTTTGCTCCTAGTCCGAATAAAGTATAAAAACGCTTAGATTCAGACACTTTAGTAATGTCATTAGCAAAACCCCAGAAGAGCAAAGATATGGCTACACTACCCCATAATTCCGCCATTACATAGAAAAGAGAGAAGGTCCAGTTTCTAAACATGGAAATCATTCCACTAAATCCTTGAGGAAGAATTGTTTGTAGCTTGTCAGCTAGATCATTAGGATGGAAAAATTCACGATTTGGATAGAATACAAGAGCAAATAAGGCAAAGTACCCAATGAAGAAAGAGATCGTGGAATAAAAAAGCTTTTGCTTACTAAAGATATTACTCAATTTAGAATAAACAATCATAAAAAGCACAGCCAGAGGTAGAACTGCCCATACCTTTAAAAAAGGGAGGGTTTCAGCGCCAGAGCCTGGAGCTGTAACAATTAGCGCATCTTTAGTATCTCGCAAAATTGTGTAATTAAAGTTAATGAAAAAGAAAAGAAAGAACATAGGGAGTAATTTTTTTAGCTCGAAATTATGCACGGGCCAAAGAAAAGATCTCCATTTTCCAAATTCGGTTTTTTTTGTTTCTGACATATAAATAATCCTTTAGACAAGGTTCAAACAATTTTTTTGTAAATCGAAGTCGATTGCGATAGGCTTAAAAAAGGATTTTAAGCAAATAAAGTTTGACGTTTCAAATCTACTTACAACTAATAAATTATACCACAAATTTATTTCTTTTCAACAGCAATTTACAGAATATTAATAATTTATTTTACTTAAGTAAATTTTTTTTAAAATGTTGATAATGAGATAAATGAGAAAACACCTGTTTTTTTAAGTTGTTGAGAAATCAACAAAACAGGTGCTTTTTAGACGAATTATTTGTTGTTGCTTTGCATAGCAGAGAGAATATCTATTAGAGAAGCATTAGTAGGGGGGGTGTTTTGGGCATTCAAGGCCTCTACATAGGCATTCCAAAAATCAGGTTCTATTCGAGAATGGCGAATAGAAGCAATTAATTCTCTTTTACAAGTTGCTAAAGATTTTTTAGGAGCTAAAATAGAAACCATTTCTTTATCTCCAGCTAAACGAGCAATGTTTAACATTCTTTCAATTTGATTACGAGTAAAGGTGAGTTGATCACGGCGTTTGCGAGAGCCTCTAGCAGCGCGTTGTTTAGGAGGAACAGCAGCAGGTCTTTCTGAATTGATAATATATTTTTCGAGCATAGAGCCGAGTTCATGAGGTTGGCGCGTTTTCATTTTTCTTAAAGTAAAATGATGCATGTAACCACCTGACGTCATCGGTAAATACTTGCAGAGATCGTTCTCTTTTCTTCCATTGACTTTTCTAATTGCTTTTGCAATAACGTCTTCAATTTCTTTTAAATTTTTTGTTTTATGCTCGACTGTATCTTCTTTATGGCTCATAAGAGGCGTCCCTTTTGTTGCAATATTGTTTTCTTTTGAATTTTTAGATTAAACTAAATTGTTTCTTTATTTTCAATCTTAATTTTACAGATAACTAATACAGTTATGAATTTATCTTTTTTAAATGCTTTAAGATCCTCTACACGGTTTTTAAATTTATAGATAAAGTAATTTCCTTTAATTTTATGACAAGTTTCTTTTTTTGCAATAATTATTTGTATTTTACAAAAAATCTTTAAGAAGATTTAATCTATCAGAATTTTTTAAAATTTCGCTTAATTTTTAAGACAGACATTTGCTAATTTCTTATCATTCAATTTGAAAACAAAGTCATTATATATAAGGACATATTGCTAATATCTCTTAAGTGTTTTAGTTTTGCATTTGAATTTTGGATGGAAGGGGTTTAGGGTTATTCTGTATTTAGAAATAATTACAAGTTTACTTAATGTGGCAATAATTGATAAAATGACTTTTTTTAAAAAAGTTGGCGTTTGGTCTAAATGATTCATAAATGGGTAAGAATAATTAGATCTTTTCTTTCTACTATAGGTGTTTTAAGTTGTCTTTTTTTGTTATCTTATTGTAGCAAAACTGAGATATCGTCAAACCTATTTAATCAATGGATGCAACCTAGTGATAAAATTAAAGTGCTATCTACTGTAGCTATGATAGATGATATTGTAAGGCAAATTGGGCAAGAGAAAATTTTGCATATGTCCCTTATTTCAGGCCAAATTGACCCGCATAGTTATGAAATAGTTAAAGGAGATGATGAAAAACTCCGCATGGCCACTGTTGTGTTTTATAATGGTTTGGGTTTGGAACATGGAGCTAGTTTAAGTAATCATTTATTGAATCATAAAAATGCTATTGCCTTAGGAGGTGTGGTAGCTCGCCGAGTTCCAGAAGAAATGATTTATATAGATAAGACAATTGATCCTCATATCTGGATGGATATCTCATTATGGAGTCTAATTATAGACCCTATCGTGCAAGAACTATCTAGGTTAGATCCTAAATCGGCAGAATTTTATAAGCACAATGGAGAAAATCTTTTAGAAGCAATGCAGAAAATGGATAGAAAGATTTACTATGCGATGCAGGAAATTCCTTCATCTCAACGTTATCTTGTTACAAGTCATGATGCATTTAATTATTTTACACGAGCTTACTTAGCAGATCCTAATGAAAAGCATTGGCAAAACCGAGTGAATGCGCCAGAGGGCTTAGCTCCAGATAGTCAATTAAGCTCAAGTGATATTCAATACATTGTGAATTTTTTATTAGAAAAAAACATTCAGACGGTTTTCTCTGAGTCTAGTGTGAATCGAGATGCATTGAACAAGATCATTCACGACTGTCAGAAAAAAGGGCTTAAGGTCCATATGGCTAGTTCTTCTCTTTATAGCGATTCAATGGGGGAGAAGAATAGTGGGGCTAGTCATTATTTGGATATGATGTGGCATAATACAAGTGTGATTCTTTCAGAATGGGGAAAAAATTAAGGGCTTACATGCAAAATGCTATTGAGATAGAAAACCTTACAGTAACCTATGGCAAAACCGCAGTTCTTTGGGATATTAGCTTAACCATTCCCAAAGGTAAACTCGTGGGAATTATTGGGCCTAATGGAGCAGGAAAAAGCACTCTTTTAAAGGCTATGTTAGAAATGGTTGATGTATTATCAGGCTCCATTACTTTTTTGAATCAGTCTTTTAAAAAATCTCGTAATAAAATTGCCTATGTACCGCAACGCTCTTCAGTAGATTGGGATTTTCCTATTACAGCTTTTGAGCTTGTTTTGATGGGTAGATATAACAAAATAGGATATTTGAAATGGCCTAGAGTAGCAGATAGAGAAGCTGCAAAAAAGGCACTAAGCTTAGTAGGGATGCTCTCTTTTGCAGATAGGCAGATTAGTCAACTGTCTGGAGGACAACAGCAGAGGCTATTTATCGCTCGTGCTCTTTTGCAAGAAGCAGAATTTTATTTGATGGATGAACCTTTTGCAGGGGTTGATATAGCAACAGAGAAAGCCCTTGTAGTTTTAATGAATAAGCTCAAGAGCCAAGGAAAAACCCTACTTGTTGTGCATCATGATCTATCAACTGTAAAGAGCTATTTTGATTGGGCTGTTTTATTAAATACATGTTTGATTGCAAATGGTCCTGTACAGGAAGTTTTTTGTTCTGATATGATTATGCGTACTTTTGGAAGATCTCATGTTTTATTAGATGAGGCGGCTCATTTAACACAAAATAAGACTACTGGGATATCGTGATTTTATTCTCCGTGTGGCAGTTTTTTTCTGATCCTATTTTACAAGCGCCAACAATTGCTAGCATGCTGATGTGTTTATCAAGTGCTCTTGTAGGAGTCATTGTTCTTATGCGTAAACGTTCTTTGTTAGGAGAGGCGCTATCTCATGCGGCTTACCCAGGGGTTATTTTATCTTTGCTCTTTTTATCCACTTTTTTTCCTGGGCAATACGATTTAGTTTCCTTCAGTGTTTTAATCGGAGGATTTATTTCTGCTTGTTTAAGCTTGTGGTTTCTTGAAAAGATGCAGAAGTTTACTAGAGTAAAAGATGATGGAGCCCTTTGTTTCATTCTTTCTGCTTTTTTTGGAATGGGAGTTTTATTTGCAAGTCGCATGCAAACGACAAATGTCATTTATTATAAAATGGCACAAATGTTTTTGTATGGGCAGGTAGCCACCATGACTCAGTCCCATATTTGGATTTATGCAGGGCTAACTTTAATGATTATAGCTATTATCTTGTTTTGTTACCGACCTATTATTCTTGTTTTATTCGATCGAGATTTTTCAAGGGTTTTAAGTACTCCCGTGCGATTGATTGAAACAATATTATTTTCCCTTCTTGTCTTAGCGATTGTCATTGGAATTCGAAGTGTGGGTGTTGTTTTGATATCCGGCATGTTAATTGCTCCCTCTGTTGCTGCACGTCAATGGAGCAATCGATTAAGTAAGATATTTGTTTTATCTGCTGTTTTTGGAGCTGTTAGTGGATTTTTAGGTAATTACTTATCTTTTGAAGTTCCTAAATGGTTTGGCAATGAGAGATTTTCTTTTCCAACAGGGCCTATGATTCTATTAGTAGCTATATTTTTAACTTTTTTCTCCTTACTTTTTAGTCCTACAAGAGGTTTTGCTTTTCGCTTATGGCGGATTGCTAGATTTCGATGGAATTGCAAGGAAGAAAACCTACTTAAATTGTTATGGAAGTTGCAGCTGCAAGAAGGGTTATCTAAAAAAGAGATACAAGCGAAATCTAGCTTGTCTTATGTTCATGTCATTCTTCTTCTTGAGTATCTTAAGCAACAAGGGTGGCTAAAAAAAGTAAATTTTAAGTATAGCTTGACTAGTGATGGGATTCAAAGAGCAGAAAGGGTTATACGTTTACATAGGTTATGGGAGGTGTATTTAGTTTATTTAGGACAGGGCATAGAGAAAGTCCACCGAAGTGCAGAAGAGATGGAACATATCATTAGTCCTGAGATAGAAGCTCAGCTTACAGAGCTTTTAAATGATCCTAAACAAGATCCTCATTTGCAGCCTATTCCAGCAAGGGAAACAACTTTATGAATCCCTATTTTGCTAAAGATTTTTTTTCCTTTTTTTCAGTGTTTGTACAACGCTTATTTCTCTTTTTTAGTGGACAGCTTTCTTTGGCAGAAATAGCATCTGATGAATTACAGATCTTTGTATTAAGCTTAATCTCTTGTGCAGGTGCAATTGTAGGAAGCTTACTTGTCTTGAAGAAAAGCGTTATGTTAGCCAATAGTTTGTCTCATACAGTTTTATTAGGAATTAGTTTGGCCTATCTAATCGTAGCCTTTTTTTCTCAACAGCAAACTCAAATTGTCATTGGAGTCTATGTTTTATTATTAGCAGCTTTTATCACTGCTATACTTACAACTGTACTTACACAGTTTCTCATTCATTCTTTAAGGCTGCAAGAAGATGCAAGTATTGGGCTTATATTTACTCTTTTTTTTGCTCTGGGTGTGACAATTGTAACTATGTATACAAAGAGTATGCATTTAGGAATAGAAGCTGTAATGGGTAATGTAGATGCTTTGCATCTAGATGATTTAAAGCTTATTTCTTGGGTTGTTTTATTAGACATATTTGCGGTAGGAATCTTTTTTAAAGAATTTAAAATGGTTATTTTTGATCCTTGCTTTGCAATGGTTTTAGGCGTAAAACCCTCTCTATTTCATTATCTGCTCATGATGTTAACTGCAGTTACTATAATTGGAGCATTTCGTGCTGTAGGGGTTTTATTGGTATTAAGCTTACTTGTTGGCCCTGTTCTCATTGCGCAAATATTTACAAAACGTTTAAAACCCATGATCTTATATGCTTGTATGATTGGATCTTTTTCTTCTTTGTTAAGTGTGGCTATGGCCAGACATTTACTCTCTGTGTATGATATGCCCTTATCCACAGCTGGTCTTGTTGTGTTTGTGATCACGGTTATTTATTGTGCTTCTTTGTTGTTTATTAAAATAAAGAGATCCGCCACTCTTTCTAGAGTAGCTAAACGAAAAAAATACTTAGAATAAAGACGAGTACTGTTTTATGAAGCAAAAAAATGTGGTTATTTTAGGTAGTACAGGCTCTATTGGAACCCAAACTTTAGATATCATTGAGCATCTTGAGTCTGAAGGTTTTAAACCAATTGCATTAGCTGCTCGTTCTCGAATCGATCTTTTGGAACAACAAGTACACAAATGGCAACCGCAGATCGTTGCAGTCCATGATCAGCAAAAAGCATTTGAGTTACAAAAACGTTTACCTCAACAAAAAATTGTTACAGGTATAGAAGGATTAAAAGAAGTAGCCTCTCTTCAAGAAGCTAATATTGTTGTATCTGCTATGTCCGGAAGCATAGGAATAGAACCTACTTTAAGTGCTCTAAAGGCGGGAAAAAATGTAGCTTTAGCCAATAAAGAAGTTCTAGTAGCTGCAGGAGAGATCATCATGCGTACTGCAAAAGAGTATAGAACTTCTGTAATTCCTATCGATAGTGAACATAGTGCTTTATTTCAGTGCTTAGAAGGAAAAGAGAATCAATCTGTGAGAAGATTGCTTTTAACCGCATCTGGTGGACCCTTTTTACACTATTCTTTCGATAGGCTTTTTCAAGTTACGCCAAAAGAGGCCCTTATACACCCTACTTGGCAAATGGGTGTAAAAAACACAATCGATTCCTCGACTTTAATGAATAAAGGTTTAGAACTGATCGAAGCGCATTTTTTGTTTGGTATTATACCTGAAAACATAGAGATTGTGGTTCATCCACAGAGTGTTATTCATAGCATGGTTGAATTCATCGATGGTTCGATTTTGGCTCAAATGTCTGCTCCTACTATGTTAGTTCCTATTCAATACGCACTGAGTTATCCTAAACGTTATTCAGGTCTAATTGAGCGGTTTGATTATAAGAGGTTTTCTAAACTGGAATTTTTACCGCCTGATCCTGGATTTAAATGTATAAATCTTTGTTATTATGCATTAAAGCAAGGAGGAACAACCCCTTGTTATTTAAATGCTGTGAATGAAGTATTAGTAGAAAGATTTGTAAAAGGTGAAATTCCTTGGATGGATATTTCAGATAGATTAGAAAAATTATTAATGAATTATCAGCCAGAGAAAGAGCTAACTTTGGAAAAAATTCTAGAAACAGATAGACTTGGTCGTCTACATGCAAACTCTGTTTAAAAAGGTATAGGCATATATTATGATATCTAGCGTGATCTATTTTATTTTAGCAGCTTTTGGACTTGGTCTTATCGTGTTTGTTCATGAGCTTGGCCATTATTGGATGGCTCGAAAAGAAGGAATGAAAGTAGAGGTTTTTTCTATTGGATTTGGTAGTCCTATTTACGATTGGCAATGCCAGGGTGTGAAATGGCAGTTGTGCTGGCTCCCTTTTGGAGGATATGTGCGCATTGCAGGAATGGAGAAGGAAGGAACTTTAGAACCTTATCAAATCCCTAATGGTTTTTATGCAAAAAAACCTTGGGCACGAATGAAAGTCGCTTTTATGGGACCTTTGGTCAATGCTGTTTTTGCTTTATTGATATTTTTTTTGCTATGGCTTTCTGGGGGAAGGCAGGATTCCTTTTCAGATCATACGCAGATTGTAGGTTGGGTTGATTCTGACTTAGAAGCTTGCTTTTCAGAAATCTATCCTGGGGACCGCATTACGCAGATTAACAATAAGCCTTTATCCCAATTTAGACAACTTTATGCATATGTTGCTCTAGAAGAAGAAGCCCCTAAGATTCAAGGCACTCAAATGAACTATCTAGATCAAAAGCAACATCCCTTTACTCTGATTTGCAACGATTCAAGTCAGCTAAAAGGAATAGAGAGAAGTAGATTGATTATGCAAGCTGTACAACCTGCTAACTTTTTGATCTATTCTCAAAGCATTGGAGCTGTGAATGCGAGTATCCCTGCAGGATCTCCTATGGAAAATAGTGGAATCCAAAATAAAGATCGCATTATATGGGTAGATGGAGAAATTGTTTTTTCAAGGCAACAACTCATATCCACCATTAATCAAAAAAAAGCTTTGCTTACAGTTAAAAGAGGTTCTGAGGTCTTTTTAACAAGAGTTCCTCGCTTAAAAGTTTCTGATTTACGTATAAATGCATCTCAAAAAGATGAGATTAGCGATTGGCAAAACGAGGCTAAAATACAAGGCAGGCTAAATGACCTATATTTTATTCCCTATCAAGTTACCTCTGACTGTAAGGTAGACTACTTAGTTTCTTTTTTTAATAACGATTCTCAAGAGCAGATACATGAATTAAAAAAAGGGTCTTTTTTAGAGGTTCCTTTAAAAGCAAATGATCAAATTATAGCTGTTGATGGAGTAGCGATTCACTCCGGATATGAATTGTTAAATCAGCTACAAACCCACTTGGTACAAATGGTTGTTTCTCGGGATAGCCAATCTCTCGAGACCCTTTCTTGGAAAACAGCCGATAAAGCATTTATCGATCAAGTAGATTGGCATGGACTCGGAAAGATCATCCATTCCATTGGAACAGATGAGTTAGTAGAAACGGTTGGAAATTTGCATTTACTCAAACCAGTGCAGCCTAAACCTTTTAATCAATTACCTCTGCCTGAAGCTATCAAGATGTTTCATACACATCAATTGCAAGAACAACGTAAGATGATTGATGCCATTGAGGATCCTAAAATTAAAGATCAAGCCTTAAAAACATGGCAAGACCAACAAAAAGAGCTTAGATTAGGCTTGAGTTTAGCTGATTGTAAAGTAAACTATAATCCTTCGCCTTTAGCGCTTTTTTCCAGCGCCTTTCAAGAAATGGGTAAAACAATTATGGCTCTTATTACTGGAATTTTAACTCCAAGAGCTCTAACAGGTCCGATTGGGATTGTGGAAATCATGCATACAAGTTGGGCTGAAGGAAGCAAAGAAGCTCTTTTCTGGTTGGGGATGATTAGTTTGAATTTAGGCGTTTTAAATCTACTTCCTATTCCAGTATTAGATGGAGGTCATATCTGTTTTTCTATTTGGGAATGGATTACTAAAAAGCCGATCAAGGCAAAAACCATGCAGAAGTTGGTGATTCCCTTTATCGTGTTTTTAGTTATTCTCTTTATTTATCTTACCTATCAAGATCTCTCTCGGATTATAAAAAGATTTTGGTAGATATTGAAGGACACTTTTTAAAACGATCGTTTAAATAAAAGGCTCTTTAAGAATCTCATAGGAGATGTACTGATTCCAGTTCTTCTTTTGAAAAAGAAGAACTGGACATCGATAGCTTATAGCACGATAGATGAGGTTTGGATACATATGATTAAAAGTCATTTACACAAAAAAATAGGCAGTCTCCATTAAGTGCAAAAAAAGAGTTTTTTTGCGGAAAGCTTTTTATATGTAATTAATGGATAAAAATGGCTTGCGGTTGAAAGAAAAAAGAGATTTCCATTTTTGCATTTTCTGAAGTATCAGATCCGTGAATGGCATTTCGTTCTATAGAAACGCCGAAATCTCTTCGAATCGTTCCAGGGGCTGCTTCTTTAGGATTTGTGGCTCCCATGAGTTCACGTGTGCGACTAATAGCGTTATCACCTTCTACTACAAATGCTACAATGGGGCCTTCTGTCATGAATTGAATCAATTCTTGGAAAAAAGGTCGATGGGCATGGATTGCGTAAAAAGCTTTTGCTTGTTCTATGGTAAGACGTTGCATTTTAATTCCTACAATTTCTAATCCAGCTTTTTCAAAATAAGAGAGGATCTCTCCAATGTTATTATTAGCAACAGCATCTGGTTTAATAATTGAAAGTGTTTGTTCATGCGACATATATAATCTCCTACAATAGGTTTAAGGTATACTAGAATCATCTAATTATAGAGAGCCCATAAATTAATCTCATTAATAAAGTATTAATTACTCTAAAAAAATAGAGGGCTCTATAGCTTAAAGTGCTCTCCAAAGTAATTTGTTCTCGCTTCCTTGTTTTTTAATAAATCGTCAACTGTTCCTGATAACAAAACTCTACCTTCTTGAATAAGATAGCTACGATCTACAATAGAAAAAATTTCGCGGGCATTATGATCTGTAATCAATATACTAATTCCTTTATTTTGAAGATGTTGAATCATGAGTTTTACATCATGCACCGCAATAGGATCGATATTAGCAAAGGGTTCATCTAACAATAAGAAGCAGGGCTGAGTAATGAGTGCTCTAGTAATTTCTAAGCGTCTTCTTTCTCCGCCAGAAAGTGTCAAAGCTTTCTTTTTAGCTAAAGGAGTCAGATGCAATTCTTCTAGCAAGTTTCTTAAGCGAGCTCTTCTTTCTTGAGCTTTTATGGGTAATGTTTCTAAAATGCAAAGTAAGTTTTCTTCGACTGTAAGCTGACGGAATACAGAAGGCTCCTGTGAGAGATAGCCCATGCCCATCTTAGCGCGTTGGTGAATAGGCAGATGGCTGATCTCTTCTCCTTTAAAAAAAAATTGCCCTTTATCAGGATGAATGAGTCCTGTAATCAAATAAAAAGCTGTGGTTTTACCAGCTCCATTAGGTCCTAATAACCCTACTACTTCTCCTATACCTACTTCTAAGCTGATGTCATGGACAATGGTTTTGTTTTTATAGCTTTTTCTTAACCCTTTTGCTTCAAATAAGACAGGAGGTTTTATGGAAGAAGCGATTTTTTTGAAGGAAATGTCAGCTATATTTACTTGTAGAGAGGGGATTGAATTATTCATAATGGGCAAATTGTGGAAAGTATTGATTGAATTGAGTTTGCTCTTCTTTGCTAAAGGCAAACCGTATATTGCCTATTCCTTTGATGGTTTTTTCTTGAGTTGAGCAGTCTATGTTTATATGTACTTCAGATGCGCTAATCTTCAATTCTTGCAAAGCATCCCAGAAAAGCACTCTTTTTCCAGGGTGAGCAGATAAGACAATAGAGCGAGTATCCAAAGAGTAACTCATTTGATCAGCAATAGCTAGTTGTATGGGTTTGTTTGGATCTTTAGAAAATAGGCGAATGTGTTCTTTTAGGATGATGAACGAAGGTTTTACATGCTGATTGATATTGAGGTAATCTAATTGAGCGCTATCTGAAAATATATTCAGATCTTCTGTTTGATAGTGCAATTGGGTTTGCACGTTGCCCTCTTGATCTGGAGAGATCATCCACGCCTGTAATTGATTTTGATCAATATAAAGCCTTCCATGAGATTCTATGCGATGGTTGCGCCCTTTTAGATCTTTACAAGCCATAACTGTATGCCCTTTTGCATCCAAGGTTTGAAAAACCAGCTTATGATTCATCATGCTATTTTTGATAGTTAGCTCATCTTGTGTATGTATGACACCAAGGTCTTGTTCTTCAATCTGAGTTGGGCCTTTAAATAGGAGCTTTTTCTCTAGATCATTCCAATGAAGAGAATCTGTAGAAAAATGCAGAGTGCTTTTTTCCGCTTTAGGTGATAAAAAGCTTTGCAAAATCCCCTTAGCGTAAAATAATTGTAGGTAAGAATCGATAAGATGTATATCGATTTGTTTTGCATGCACTACACCTTGTTCATGTGTTAAACAGCAGTGAGTATCCGCATCTTGTCCGTATGCTGAGATACATCCTTTCCATTGATGGATTCGATCTAACTGGTTATAGGTGGCTTTTGCAGCTGTTAGAAAAAAAGCATTCGCATAAGAAATAGCCACGTTTTGCTCTGCACAAATGGAATCGATGAGATATTCTCTGTCCTTTTCTTCTTTTGACGATAACTTAAGTTTTAAACTACGCCCTTCTATGGTAAAGGGGATGCATCTCTTCCTTTTATCGTAAAACCTATCTTGGTACGTCACATTTCGTTCTTGATGAGAGTGCAAAATGCCTTGGTTCTTTTGTAAATCAAAACGAGCTCGATCAGCTGTGATTCGTCCATATTCTTTGAGTAGAATCAAAACCTCTTGATCAAGCTCAATCTGATTGAATGGGAAATGGGTCTTTTCTTCTCTTTTTAAAAGAGCTTTTTTAGCTTGCATTTTTCCTAGAATATGATCGATAACGACATCTCCTGAAAGAATCAGATCTTGTCCATCATAAGAGGCATTTTCAGAAGAAACTAGACCATAATTTTGGGTGTGAAGAGGAACTGTAAGTAGAAATAGAGCGGTTAAATAAAGCATGTATTTAATCCTTAAGATAAGCTCGATTGTTTTTAAACTAAGATTTACCAAAAGAAAATTTCCAGGAAAAAAGAGGCTGAAGTTCTTCTCGACATTTAGGAAAATTTTCAAAAAAAGGATAAATGGCCGATTTAAAATCTGAGAACTTTTCATCATAGCGATGATTACGCATTTTTTTATTCATGAATCGCCAAAGTCGTTCGATTAAATGGACATTTGGAGAATGTGGAGGCAAAAACTTGATCTCTACTCTTGATCTGTTTGAGAGAGTTCTTTTTCTAGCTTTTGTCATTCTTGGGAACAAAGTTTTTTTTACTTCTTCATTCACTTTTCCTGGTATCAGTTTAGGTTTTTTATAGGTAAAGTTTAACTGGCGTAACAAAGAAATCGTAGCTGATGGTATGTAACTGGCTCTAAAATGGGTTTGGACAAAATGGATCGTTTGTTGAGCTGAAGTGGGGGTTTCTTCTTTTACATACTGGTCTTGATTGAGCCGGCATGCCTTCCCTGTATAGTTCAAATGCAATAAAGCTTCTTTACCGCCTTCTGAATAGGTTTTATAGTAACGCCTTATTGTTTCCTCATCTAGAAGTAAGGCATATGCTACCTGTGAATAAGTCCATCCCTCGTCTAACAACAAAATAGTCTTGATTCTGTCGCATAGCCTTTTATCTCGTTCATCGCGATGTCGGGCCTTAAGGATATCTTTTTGATTTCTTGTTAAAAGGTTGGCTTTGGGTTGCATATGAGTAAGTCCTTATATTTCAATCTATGAGAAAGATTCAATATGTTTATTCTTTATACATGTGTGCTATAAATCCTTTTGCCTGAAGCTCAGGGGTTTTGCCTGATGTAATCAAAGAGATGTTCTCAGCGTTTCCTGAAAAAATGGGCGATATGAAGAGGATTTCTTGAGGAAGAGTGTGGGTCTGTAATTTGTATACGGAGAAGCTCACTCCTTGAGATAGAAGTTGTTTTTCCAAAAAGTAGTATTTTCCAGAGTTAGCTTCCAATAAGCGTACTTGTTGCATAGCAAGCCCATCACTATAATAAAGGCGCTCTTGTATGAGGCAATGAATCTGATCTAACTCTTCGATGAGTTTTAATTTTCCTTCATTAGGTTTTAAAATAAGTAAAGAGGAATGGCTTGCCATTCTATGATGTAAGCGACTATTGTCGTCTTGAGTTAGCCAGATATCTTTGGTCACTTTCGAACGGATTTGATGGACAGATAAAAAACCCGTTTTGGATTGAGTTTGCCTTTCTAAAAGATGAAAAACTTTGGCCTTATCTATAGGGCGCACCCTTAAGAAAAACCAACCCCATATAAGAGTTATGATTACAAGTAGCACGCATCCGATAGAGGTTGCTTGTTTTAACATGTGTTACACTTTTGCACAATTTGATAGATTTGAGAAACCGTAGTAAGAAGCTTAGGAAGCATATCAAAAGCCAAAACGGATTCTTTATCGCTTTTAGCTTCTATTGGATTAGGGTGTGCTTCAATGAACAAGCAATTAGCACCTGCTGCAATGGCAGCTTGGGCAAGGGGAAGAATAAACTGACGTTGTCCACCAGAAGCATTTCCTAAACCTCCTGGAAGTTGTACAGAATGGGAGGCATCGTAACAAGTAGGATAACCCATCTCTTGCATAATAGGAATAGCTCGCATATCACTGACAAGATTGTTATATCCAAAGCTCGTTCCTCGATCGGTTAGGATAATCTGGTCATTGCCAGAAGCAAGAATTTTATTGATCACGTTTTGCATATCCCAAGGGGACATAAATTGCCCTTTTTTGATATTTAAAATAGCTCCTGTTTGAGCAGCAGCTACAATCAAGTCGGTTTGACGGCAAAGAAAAGCAGGGATTTGAATGATTTCAACAACTTTAGCAGCTTCAACAGCTTCTTCAGAAGAATGAATATCTGTTAAAATAGGTAGATCAAATACTCGTTGAATTTTTGCTAAGATTTCTAAACCTTTTTGCATCCCAGGACCTCGAAAAGAATCATGGGCAGAACGATTTGCTTTATCGTAGCTTGATTTGAAAATGAAATTAAGTTCAGGAAAACCTTTAAATAGATTCATTAAGTTTTCAGCACAGAAAAGAGCGTGATCTTCAGATTCAATGACACAAGGACCGCAAATAATTGCTAAACGCTGATTTTTACCAATGCAAAATTTTTTAACTTTAATTGTTTTCATAATGGGCAAGTATGCGTTTGTTAGGAGTTTTGTTCAACGTAAGAAGCATTTTTTTGTATTAAACGATCTAGAGTAATAGACCAAAAATCTCCTTTAGCATAAATCTCAATCAGGTTTTTCAAGGTTTTTATATATTCTTTTTCGAGTGATTTTGTTTCTATGTCCATGTCTTTCATAATCGTAAAATCAGGAAGATTAACAGGAGAAAGGGGAGTGGTTTGTATATCAAAAGAACCATGCTGCTCTTCAAAATAGCGATATTCTTCTTCAAAAGCAAAAGAGTTTTTTTCCCCATATCCTAAAATAATTCCATAGAGAGCCCGGTTGCCTTTAAGAATGTCCCATAAGCTTTTTTGGTTGAGAATCACTTCATCTAATAATTCTTTTGGGTCTATTTTTTCCTCGAGTAATTCGCAGAATAGATCCAAATGATCAGTAACTGTTTGTAAGAAGCTGGATTTATTTACGATAATTGCCTGAAAAGTGGAATCATTTTTTACGCGGTTTACTTGTTTAAGCAGTATATAATTTCCTTGTAGATGGCAAAGGACATTTTTTTCTAGCATAGACCAAGCTTCAACAACGGGGAAGAAAAAGCTTTTTTTGTTAAAAAAAATAGCATCTAATGAGGGGTTGAGAAAATATCCTGCTAAAGATACAGGTTTATTCCCAAATAGAGCATAGCCAAAATTTTGTTCAAATATCATATTTTGCAACAGTGTCTCCATTAAGAGGTTTTCTTTCCTTAAAACGGGAGATTTTTTTTGAAGAAAACAAAAAGCCAATCCAGCTAAAGAAAACCAAAGCAACAAAGCCTTTATTCGTAATAGATAAAGAGATCTATTCATAGGTTTTTTTATTGCCCCAGCATGTAATGGAAATGCTGGGGTTCTTTTTGAAATTTAAGGAGTAAGGATTGTACTACCTGACGCATCTTGATCTAAAATATACATCCCTTGTTCATCTGAATAAATAGCGGTTATAGGTTTTAAAGTGACGTTCCAAGTGTTATCCTCTAAGCGTAAATAGATATGTCCATCGTCTTCAATAATAATATCTTCTCGATTAACATAAATTTTTTTAGATGGATTTACATTAATTTTTTCAGATTGAGCTATATTCATTTCTTCAGATGGGGTTGTATTAATTTTTTCAAAAGCATGTAAGTTAGCAATAGATAGAACAATACTTAAACCAAATAATTTCCATAAATTTTTCATATCATTTTTCTCCTATAGTATAAAGATAGGTCAATATCTTTGAGGTGTTACCAAAAATAACCACAAGAAACCTCTTGCAGCTTTTCGGCTGATCTGATGATTATTAATTTTAAAATATTTTATAAGCAAACTAAATCTAAAAATACTGTTTTTTTGTTGAGATTTAAAGTGCCTTCCAAGAAAGAGCTCATGTTTTTTTTGATTAAAGTCCTATGATCTGCGCGAATGACAGTGCCTTGAGCGCTCATTTTTATACTGAAGAAATACGTTTCTTTTGAATTTTTTAGTTTAACTTTATTTAAGTGTCCAAGAACCTCTCTCAGCTTTATAAAGCGTTTATACTGCAATAGAGACCTGGTTTTTTATCGATTAAAAATACGGCAGCAGCAAGAGCTCCTTGTGCAAATACATCGCGAGAATACGCTTGGTGGACCAATTTTATTTGTTCATTCTCACATTCCAAAATGACTTGATGCTCTCCTATGACTTCACCACTGCGTATAGCATGAATGCGAACCTGAGAGAGTTTGCTTTTTGTCGTTGCATCTTCTGCCATCTCTTTACCTGTAGCTTTAGCAAGAGCAATGGCGGTGCCACTAGGTAAATCTTTTTTATGTATATGATGGGTTTCAACAATATCAATACAACAATTTCTGCTAAATCCGGACGTTTTTATGAATTCAACTAGCTGTAATAAAAGAGAAATGCCTGGGCTAAAATTAGGAGTATAGAATATAGGGATATGTTGAGCTGTATCTTCGATTTTTTTTTGCATTGCTATACTATGTCCAGTAGTTCCTATGACAATAGGTTTAGAAAATTGCTTTGCGTATTCTAAATGATGAAACGTAGTCTCTTTAGAAGAGACATCAATAGTAATATCTGAAGCATGAATAGCTAGTTTAGCGGAATTTGTCATGTGAATATCTACATTCGCTATTTTTTGTAGGATGGGTTTTTCTAAATACTTTCTCGATGTTCCCATAACGATCTTGTAGTTAGATTGATTGGCTGCTAAAGCAAGAATGCTTTTTCCCATTTTTCCTGTTGCTCCAAGTATCGATAAGCAAACGAGCATAACACTCCTTATTTTTATGGATTGTTTTTTTCATAAAAAGCATATCGTTTCTGCTATTTTTTGGATCTCATTAAATTTATATAAAAAAACAGACCAAAATCCTTTTGGTTTTTTGAAATTCTCTATTCTAAAAACATCTGCATTCATATACTACTTGCATTTGGAACCGTGCTTGTATGACGAAAAAGATCAAACAATTATTATATTTCTTGTGGTGCAGCAGCTTAATGGGATGTTTAGCTGGCAGCTCATATGTATCTTCTGAAGAACAGAAAGAGGCAATACTATTGAAAACAGAAGGGCATCATTCGATTCATTTCAATGATATTCCCGTTATTGAGTTTGTTCGTTTTGTGAGTAAAATTTCCGGAGAAAATTTTATTTTCAGCAATAGTGATTTAACGTTTGCTATTTCTCTTTGTTTGGAGAAACCGATGTCTTCCAAAGAAGTATTAGAAGCGTTAATCAACTTGTTGCACTCACATGGCTTATTTGTAAAAAAAGAATCCGACTATTATGTAGTTAAACGATCTCATGAGCAAAAAGACGGCCGTGGTGAAATTTCTTTAGATGCTTCGAATTTAACAGCCTTTAATTCTACTTCTCAAATGCCAGATTTAAAGGGAGAATACGATTTTTTTGTGTATAAAGTGCAGTATCACTCTGGAATGGAACTAGAGCAATCATTAAAAAAGATTGCCGTAGATATGCGTCATCAATCCAATGCTCCATTTAAATTAGTGGAGGCTATTCAATCCCTACAATGGGTCCAAGCTACAAATTCTCTACTTTGTTCGGGTGATTCTGAAACGCTTTACAGTTTGCGTAAATTAATCGATAGCTTAGACACTCCTCTACGCCAGGTGTTTATTGAGGTGTTAGTGATTGAAACAGATGTAAAAAAAGGGATGGATTTTGGTCTGCAATGGTCTATGGGAACTCAATACCAAAGTAGACTGGGAGTTGGTATGGGCAACTTTTCTCCTGCAAAGGTAGCAACAGAATCTTTTGCTAACGTTGTCCAAAGCATTAGTCCTACTAACCCTCCAACTGGTTTGTCGCAACTTCCTCTACTTTCTGGATTTAATCTAGGAGTAGTTGGCGATATCATTATGCATAAAGGTAAATCCTTTCTCTCTCTAGGCTCCTTGGTATCTGCTTTAGAAACAGATGGCAGTAGTACAATTGTGCTTAATCAGAAAATCATTGCTCAAGATAACAAAAACTCTACTATTTTTGTGGGAGATAACATTCCCTTTACAGGATCTGTTGTGCAGACAGTAGGTCAAAGTCAGCAATTAACAGCAAATGTGGAATATCGAGATATAGGAGTGAGTCTAAGTATTACCCCTCGTTTAGGCGAGGATGAAATTATTTCATTGGACATTTGTCAGGAAATTACAGAAGCCTTAGATCAACATATTGTGCATATGCAAAATACTGCAAGCGGAATTAGAACGACTAAAACGAATATGTCAACGCAAGCTCATGTACCAGATCAGTACTTTTTAATAGTGAGTGGAATGATTCGCAATGCAAAATTACGCAATAAAAGCGGGGTGCCTTGTTTAGGAGGACTTCCTGGGATTGGAGCTATGTTTAGTAAAACGTTTAAGTCCGATGAAAAACGCAATATTGTCATTTTTGTACGCCCTCACATCATTCGTTCTTTTGAAGAATATTGTAAACTGAGTAAAAAACAGGAAAAAATTTTTGAAAATCAGGCAATAAGCCAGGATTTCGTAGAAGCAATTGAGTTGGTGAATCCTGCAGAATGTGATAAGCCTTGAAGCTCTTGTGATTTAAATGTAAACCTGGTAATTTATTCCTGTTTTTGCAGATCGGTTTTTCTATAGAAAAAATAAGGTTTTAATATTGCGCCTTGTCAAATCTTTTAAAATCAACTAAGATAGAGACCTTTACAAGAAATTTGGGTTGATAGCTCAGCGGATAGAGCACCCGCCTTCTAAGCGGGTGGTCGCAGGTTCGAATCCTGCTCAGCCCATTCGATTTGAATGCTTAGTATCGATAATATGAAAAAAAAACCTCACTCCAAAAGACAGCAATACTTAGGGGATTTTGTAATTTCCCCTAAAAAATTTGATCAGTTATCTACTATCTTAAGGAAATTCCGTTCGGCTGAATTCCAAAAACTCAACGATCGTAAAAAGAGCGAACGGATTAACTCGACTCTTTATGAGCTTATCCATAAAGAACAAACCCCCTGTTTTTTATTACCCGCTGTATTGAATTATATTGAAGCCGTTCATACTTTGGCTCTTTTAGATAATTATGCCTTTTTTCACTTTGAGTTATGGTTAAACCAGTTTTCTGGAATGAGCGTTCATGAAAACTATCTTTTGCGTGCAAAAATTGTAGGTAAATGGATCCCGCGAGAGGAGTACCAATCTTTTTTCCCTATTGGTATGGATAGGGTATACCAAGGCTCGCACTTTGTAACAGCACATGGTTCGCCAGATCTAGATACAGTCATTGCTTCTTTTTGGGGATGGGTAGATGCATTTGCAGCAAGAGTAGGAAATGGGTTACATATATGGAATGTTCCAGGAGGACCGCCTAGCTTTCAAGTTGAGATTGATGTTTTGTTTGATCAAATGCTCGGTAAGAAAGCTTTTGTTCATTTAGCTGAACATCGAACTACCCTTGTATTATCAGGTATCGATCTGGTTACTCAAAACTCTTTAACAAGGCAATTAACAACAGAGCCCATATCTCTATTCGATCATGAACATCGCCCTCATGCGATTATACTTGTCGATAAACAAGGATATTATTTAGGAGATTGGCATCATTATGATGTAGAGGGAGTAAGGCAAGTCATTGCTTTACTAAACAATTGCTTGCGTTGGTTTGAAAATGATCTGCATGTAAAATTGGTTTCTCTTTTTGCTAAAAAAGATCTTTCTTTAAAAGATTTACCGGAGTTTATTCATGTTGTCTTAATGGTGAAAATAGAAGATTGTCAGCCTGCTCGGGAATTTACAGAAGGGCAAAAAAAACACGCACATGCTTATCTTTACAAAGTGCTTAGTGTAAAAAAAGGTTTAAGCTGTACTTTTCAAGAGTTTGCAGAAGCTATGAAGGCGCATGATTTATTAGAGTTTGCTCAATTCTTAGAATGCATTGCTTCTCTAAACAAATCTTCTCTTTTTAATGCTTCTGGGTTTTTAATCGAAAATCGTCCTAGAATCTTTTTAGCTTTGGAAAAGATGATTCAAAGTCTGGACCGCTCTATTCAAAGTATTTGTGCTTTTATGGAAAGACTAGAGGTTGCTCTGGATATGAAAACCCATGTGTTTGGGCATGTTCCTCAACATGTGAATTATCGAGCGGAAATAGAAGAGATTCGTAGTAAAATGAATAATTATCCCTATTTGACAGTAACCATGACTGACTCGAATGGGAAGGTGATCCCTCTAGGAGTGATTTACGCCAATGACTTGCATAAGAATCTTCTTGGCACGGTTTCTTTACGAGACTTTTGTAATCGAGAAGAAACAAAGATTCCCGCTTATTTTGAAGTGATTAGTGTAATAGACCATCATAAGAGTCATCTACAAACCCTATCAGCGCCTTTAGCAGTCATTGCAGATGTGCAATCTTGCAACGTGTTATGTGCAGAGTTAAGCTTTGCTATCAATGACAAATACGGTACTGGAGGGATGAATTTACAACAAATTCAGGGTCAAATAAAAGAGAAGCTATCCTCTTTACATTCTGTTAGCGATCGAAGGATTTTGCAACGATTATTGCAAAGGGAAAACGTTTGTCGACAAAAAAATACCTATTTTATTGATCCTACTCGAGAAATGATAGAGTACTTTCATTTTTTATATGCTATTTTTGAAGATACTGATTTATTAACCAAAGTTTCTCGAAGAGATATTGACTGCGTTGCCTCTCTGGTTAACCGCCTAAAATCGCTTATTTTAAAAGAAGAGGTAGAAGTCATCCTCTTTGATGATATTGATACAGAGGAAAACTTTGTTTCTTTAGCAACGAAGAGAATTTTGCAAAACCGCGATGTCTATTCCATTTATTATAAAATCTATAAGGCTAAGGAAGAAAATATAGAGAAGAATATCAAGCTTTGTATTAAAGGAAAACCCTCTTCTATCTTTGTAGATACAAAAGAACAAAACGGCTGTGCTCGAGTAGGACAGACAAAAATATTTGCTCGTAATTACCCTTCCTTTTCTAGATATGTCGCTACTTTGCAAGAACAGTGGTATAAAATGCTATTTGATTATTGGTCTGATCATCCAGAAGTAGATTTACATTTGCAGATGATTAGTACAATTGCGGGAGCAGAGCATCTCTTTTCAGGAAAAGAAATGAAGGATGATCATTTGGATGAATTATGGATTTGGATCCCTTTTACGGAACAATCGATTGAGCGTTTAAAAAAATTTTTAAATGCTTTTCGTTCTTGTCTAGCTCTTGTAAAAGGAGATCTTGCTGTTTGCTTTTATGGAGATACAGCTAAAGCCTATGAACAAATTTTTGTAGAAAGCTTTTTTTCTATTACTAAAAAAGAGATGAATCATAAAGAGTCTTTGCCTATTGCAGTTCTGAAATTTCCTGCAGGCTCAATCAATTCTAGAAAGGCGATGATTTCCCCTTGCCTTCCCAGGACTGATTGAATGACAATTAGCTAGCTCCAAGCTAGCTTTATTTATCTTCTTCTTCGATGATTTCAAGGGTAATACGGATTTGATTACGACTGGCAACGGACTTAAGCAGATCCCGAATCGCATTAATCGTTTTACCTTTTTTGCCAATAATTTTTCCGATATCTGATTTTGCTACAGCTATCTCTATAATCAGGGAGCTTTGGCCCATAATTTCATTAATTTGAACTTCTTGGGGAAGATCAACAAGATTCTTCACAATGTATTCAACAAACTCTTTCATAGTTCGATCCTCATATGAAACGCAGAAAATAAGTAAGAGAAGAAAAAAGGAAACTTACTTTACGTTTCATGATAACGAAAAGAGAGAATTCTAAGCTAGATAGATTTTTTTTCTCTTGGAAGATCAACTCGTTCAATAGCTTCTTTTAAGTCTTCTGGAATAGGAGCTGTTAGAGAGAGAATTTGCTGGGTAATAGGGTGTAAAAATTTTATAAAATAGGCATGTAAAAGTTGTCTTTTTGTAGAAAATTTTTTATTTATGGTAGTATTTCCATAAGTTTCATCGCCTAAAATAGGGGTTCCTAGGTGCTTTAAATGTACCCTTAATTGGTGTGTACGACCAGTTAGAAGCGTTAATTTAGCCAAAGAAAAAGAGCTATTTTGGACTAATACCTGGCAGATGGTTTTAGATGCTCTTCCTTGTACACACACAGTCATTTCTTTACGACGAGAGGGGTGGCGTGCAATGGGCGCATCAATGAGGCCCTCTTTTGGCGTACCTATACAAATGGCTAGGTATGTCTTTTCTATTTTTCGTTTTGCAAATAGATCTATTAAACCAGCATGAGCTGCACGTGTTTTTGCAGCAATCAGGATTCCAGAAGTATCTTTATCCAATCGATGAACAATGCCAGGCCTTAAGGGACTATCAGAGTCTATCTGCTTACAATGAAACAAAAGAGCATGAACAAAGGTCCCTCTATAATGACCGGGAGCAGGATGGACAACCATTCCAGCAGGTTTATTGACGACAATCAGGTATTCATCTTCATAAAGAATCTCTAAATCAATAGATTCAGGGATTAAATCAATTGCAGCAGTGACTTGAAAATCAATCTCAATTTCATCCCCAGGCTTTGTTCTTTCCCTTTTTTTCATCGCTTTTCCATTAACGAGGACATAACCTTGCTCGATTAAAAATTGGAAATAACTACGCGATTTATCTGGGAATCTTAGAGATAACAGGGCATCGAGCCGCAAATGAGACTCTTCTAAAGAAGATGTAAAACGATTTTTATATGTAAACATGTCCTAAAGTATAACAAAAAAGAGATTTTATTCCTTTCCTTCTATTACATCTCTTAAATGTTTATTTGCTTTAGAGATTTTAGCTCTTTCTTGAGCGACCAAGGTATTAAAAAACTTTAGAATGCCATTAATGAATAATTGGGTCTGCTCCTTAGTAGCAGGGGTCGTTCCTTGAGAAAGAAAAGTTTGCCATACTTTTAAAGTTTCTTGCTCATGAGAAGAAGGAGTGAGTTTTTGAGGTTGATCAGGTTGTGTTCTAGAAGGGGGAAGGAATTCCGTCATAAGTACTCGCTTTTTCTTTGTAGGATAAGAAAAGAGCGACATTTATTCAAACTAAAATATGAATTTTAAAGATGAGTTATTTTTTTAAAATAAAAATAACTATACTTTTAAAAACTGCAGAATAAGGTACCTCAGTAAAACACATTTCTCATTTTCAAGATTTGGGAGATGATTTTTTTATGAACTTTTTTATATTTTTATGTGAAACCTATAAAGATTCTTTCTTTTGACGTTCAAAAGAATTAGCCATTATACGATCCCAATAATAATTTGCATCCCTTAATCTCTCTTTTGAAGGATCGTATCTTCTTTTAACTT
>JAITFW010000017.1 GCA_031281085.1 Chlamydiales bacterium
TCTCTTTCTTCCTCCTTACTCACCAGATCTACATCCTATCGAAACATATGGGGCTAATAGGAAAACGAAAATTCGAGATCTTCTTCCTTCTGTTGCTTCTTTATCCGTTGCTTTGGATCTAGTTATTTTATCAATGTAGATTTAAAACACTATATTATCCTTTATATTTTTAGAAACTTTTCAAAAAAAATATTAAGTCGCATCATCATTTTGTTCAAATTGCTCTTGCGCTTTTTTTAAAATGTATAAGATTACAAAAGGATCTCCTTCATATGTCATTTCCACTTGTATTTTACCATCTTTAGATGGTGGAGTACAGGTTATCATAATAAATAATTTATTTAGATCAATGACCATCTATAATTCTCGAAAGTTGGTATCTATATTGAAAAAACCACAACTCCACGTTAGAGTTGTACGTTTACGCGGAAACTAGATGCTTTAACAGTAATTAATATGTAAAGGAAAATCGGAAAAAGTCCCCAGTATGATTAAAAAAAACATATTTTATGCTGAAAGTATCACATAGGTTATTGACATAACAACCTTAAAAAGCAGATAATAAATGGATTATTAAGGAGAAAAAAATGGCTATTGCTAAAAGAGTTTTTTTGTTTTTATTGGTCAATTTTCTTGTCATTATGACCCTTTCTTTTTTTGTAAATATTTTTAACATAAAACCTTATTTACAATCATATGGTCTAAACCTCTATTCTTTAATGATCTTCTGTTTTATTTGGGGCATGGGAGGAGCTCTTATTTCTCTTTTACTCTCTCGTAAAATTGCTTTATGGATGATGAAAATACAGCTAATTGATTCTCATACTAAAGACTCTAGTTTACAAAGATTATTGACAATTGTGCATAAATTTTCTCGAGATGCAAATCTATCGGATTTTCCTCAAGTGGGAATATATAACTCCCCTGAATTAAATGCTTTTGCTACAGGTCCCACTAAAAAACGCAGTTTAATTGCTGTCTCAACCGGTTTGTTAAATCGCATGTCTGAAAAAGAACTAGAAGGGGTTATTGCTCATGAAATGACCCATATTCAAAATGGAGATATGGTCACAATGACCCTATTACAGGGTGTGATTAATGCCTTTGTCATGTTCTTGGCTAGAGTGCTTGCTTATATCTGTTCAGGACTTGGTAAAAGCAGAAATAATTCCTCTGGAGGGTCTTATATCAGCTATGCGATTTTCGTCTTTCTATTTGAAGTAATCTTTATGGTTTTAGGATCTTTAATCATCTGTGCCTTTTCTCGTTTTAGAGAGTTTAGAGCAGATCGTGGTGGCGCTTTTTTAGCAGGCAGAGAAAATATGATCGCTGCTTTGAAAGCACTGCAAAAAAACGTGCAGATTCAAGATCCTCAAGCAACTATTGCAGCTTTTCAAGCATTTAAAATTTCAATCCCTGAAAAGCGCAGCATTACCCGTTGGTTTGCTACTCACCCTCCTTTAGAAGCTCGAATAGAAAAATTAGAAAGCGAATCTCATTTACGGTGAACTAGCAGCCTGTGAGGTTTCCCAATATTGATTTAACGTAATAAGCACAGCTTCTTTCAACTTGGGGTTAACCAATGGAAGTCGGTCGACGACTGTCTGCGCCCATTGAAAATATTGATCAATATATTTTCGACTCCAGCCCTTAGGAGGATGATTTAGAAGTTCTAACGTATTGCAAAGAGTATCAGCTAATTGAACGATTGCTGCAGGTTTTGATCTGTATGATGCATGGATTGTTTCTTGTCGTTTTTTCTCCTGTAGGGATAATTTTCTATCTCCTGTTAGTTCATCTACTACCTTAGCGACTTGTGTTCCGAATGTTTTTTCAATTTCTTCTACCGTTGTCTGTGTGTCTTTTAAAATATCATGCAATAAGCTTGCTAAAATACTTGTTAAATCCCTTACTTCTCCTACACTCATCACTTTATAGGCAACCTCAAAACAATGAGACACATAAGGAGTTTTACGATCATTTTTCCGTGTTTGAAAGCGATGTTTTTCTGTAGAAAATTCCATGGCTTGTAAGATTTGTTCTACTTCATGTAAAGTAACGCCTTTTTCTCGACAATAAGCAATAGCAAGCTCTTCTGCTAATAGATCAAATTGTGTCATAACAACTTCATCACCATGCACGATTTTACTAATTAAAACTTTTGTTTCTTCTATTTTTTCCTGAATGATTTGCTTAGTAAATTGCTGCGTAGATTCTTGACAAATAGCTACTTTTGGCTTTACGTCATCAGCATAAGAACTAATCATCATAGCTAAAATAAAATAGGTGAACGCACAATTATTCATAAAAGTTTCCAAATCAAGGTTGAAAATTCATAAAAGATAAGTATATACAAAAAAAGAAATTTTCTGATATTAACGTTTTTTTCTTACCAAAAAAATGCACTTAAATCCTTATAGTACAAATAGTTCTGTTGGATGTGCTAACGGAATTAATTCTGATTGGTCCATGATAAATATATGTTCAGGATGCATGATTTCGCACAAATTTTTTAAACCTTCACTTTTAAGCACAATAAAATCTACTTCAGATAAAGAAGCTAATAATAAGACAAATTCTTGATCTGGGTTTGCATCACAAATATAAATGATGAGTTTTGATTCCCTCCTTTTTGAATATAGTTTTCGAAAAGTAGAAAATAAAGCTGTTGACATTCCTTCTCGGCTATCTATTCCAAGAATAGTATATCTGACATCTTTTAAAGATTGTTGCAAAGCAAAAAGATGATATTCTTCAAAAATTTTATTCTCGACGTCCAGTTCCAATAATCTTTGAACCATATTAGAAAGAGTTACCCGCGCGCAACCTAATTTCTCAATAGCAATTCCTGCAGCAATATTGGAGAGTTGAACCGCGTGATTTATATCCATCTGATTAGCTAGAGCAATACTCATCATAGCAAGAACTGTATCCCCTGCACCTGTTACATCTTTCACCTCTTTAGAAGGTACGGAAAAATCACATATATATCCTGACTGTTTAAATAAAGACATCCCTTCTTCTGAGCGTGTAATTAAAAGCATTTCTGCACAGCATTGGCTAAAAATCACTTTGGCCACTTGATCTAAAGGGCTAGTTTTTAAAAGTTTTGCAGCAGTAATTGCTTCAGATAGATTGGGCTTGATCACCGTAGATCCACTGTATTTGCTAAAATCTTCTCCTTTAGGATCAACAATAACAGGAATAAACAATTTTTTAGCCAGATGAATCACAGATTTTAATAGAGAACATGATAAAAATCCTTTACCATAATCAGAAATGGCAACTATTTGTACTTTTTTTAAAAGAGTTGGCAATTCTTGGATAATCTTTTTTTCTAGATCTTGTAATAAAGGAGTGATTTCTTCATGATCAAGTCGTAAAATCTGCTGTGAATCTGCAACTAACCGATTTTTAACAGAGGTCTTGTATCCTTTTTGAAATAATAGTGCTCGAACGTCAACCCCTTCTGCTTCTAAAAAATCATATAACCACTTTCCTGCAAAATCGTACCCTATCCTTCCTACAGCAGTAACTTGTGCTCCTAGTGAAATCAGGTTTAAGACAACATTCCCTGCTCCTCCTGGACGGTTTTCTTCTTTTTCTACATGCAAAATAGGCACTGGTGCCTCTGGAGACATTCTTTTGGTTTTACCAGTTGTATAAATATCTAACAAAAAATCGCCAATGACCAAAACATGTACAGGGTCAAACTGGCTGAGCATACCGCTAAGTTTTACCATTGCTTATCCACGATTAAATAATTTTGCACATAATCTTCTACCGCATCTTGTATAGAATACAGCTTAGGTTGTTTCACAAATTTTATATATTTTTTCATATCAGCACAGGTATAATTTTGATATTGAAGACTGAGCTCTTTAGGCATTTCTATAAATGTAATTTTAGGCGGTATTTTTAACGTTTTAAAAATAGCTAAAGCTAAAGAACGCCACGTAGTGGCGATTCCTGACCCTATATTAAAAATACCGCTTATGGAGTTTTTTAAAAATTCACATGTCATCTGACACGCATCTTTTACATAGATAAAATCACGACACTGCTCTCCATCAGCAAATTGATCTGGAGCTGAAGAAGCAAATAAACGGATCTCCCTTTCCTTTTGTACAAGCAATGCCATTTTATAAATCATGGAAGCCATACGGCCCTTATGGTTTTCATTAGGTCCAAAAACATTAAAGTACTTTAAACCTACAACTTGATCCAGAAGGCCCTGCTGTTTCAACCATAAATCAAAAGCAGATTTAGAAAAGCCGTATAGATTCAAGGGCTTTAAATGTTCGAGCCGAGCATGGTCGTCAATGAAGCCCTGAGATCCATCTCCATATGTAGCAGCGGAAGAAGCATAAATAAATCGATGCTTTGCTTGAAGAGCATATTCAGCTAAACGAATGGAATAATGCAGATTGTTTTGCATCAAATACTCTTCATTTTGCTCCAAAGTATCAGAACAGGCTCCTAAATGAACAAAGGCCTTTATTTCTTTTTCTCTACCTTTTAACCAATCAAACAATTGATGCTTTGAAATAAAATCGACATACTTTTTATTTAGAAGATTTTTCCATTTATCTGTTTTTTTTATATCATCGACTAAAATCAGATTTGTAAACCCATGATCATTTAAATAACGGACACAGCAAGAGCCTATTAATCCTGCAGCCCCTGTAATTACAATAAATCGACCGTCATAGATCTTGGCATTCATGAAAAGTCCCTAGTTTTACATGTTTCTAATACCAATAGCCTAGCTTTCTTTGTAAAAAATGCACAGGATAAAAAGTGATTTCTGGCGATTCTGGTGATTCTGGTGATTCTAGAAAACCAAAACAGATAAAAGCGGTACCACTTCCTGTCATAGATACTTCTGTAAACCCCATTCTTAAAAGACGATGTTTGACGATCTGTAATTCAGGTTTTAGACGAAAAGCCGCCAGCTCCAAATCATTCTTTAAAATGAATGTACCCTTGAGAACATCGGATAAAGCTTGAGCACTATCCCAATAAGGTAACTCATTCGTATCACATTGTTGATAAACCGAAGAAGTAGATAAACCAAATCGAGGTACTGCTAGCCAAAAATGAGTATTCGGTAAATGGTTTATATTCTGTATCACCTCTCCTTTTCCCTGGCAATAAGCGGTCCCTTTTGAAAAGAAAAAAGCCATATCAGAACCTAATTCAGAGGCCCAAAGAGCCAATTGATTTTCCTCAAGTTGACAATAAGAGAGCTGGTTAAGAGCCCACAACGTTGTTGCAGCGTTACTGCTCCCTCCTCCTAAACCCGCTTGTAAAGGAATATTTTTTTGTAAACAAATAGATAATTTCTGATTCCAACCCGTTTTCTGACGAAATAAGGATACAGCTTGCCAAACGAAATTTCTTTGCAGATCACAGAGGTGATCCAAATTACAATGAAAAGAGTCTTCATCTGCTAAAGAAATAGAAATCATATCTGATAAACTAATAGTCTGATAAAGAGAGGAAATTTGATAATATTGATCTTGTCTTCGATGATGTATACGAAAAAAAAGATTAACCTTAGCAGGGGAAAGCAGCGTGAGCATTTGATCCTTCCCCTTAAAATTTTCTAGATTCAAGAGACTTCAAACTTCTTTAATCACATGCAACGTAAATTGTGCAAGCACATTTTCTTTGAGCGCAAGAGAGATTTTATATGTTCCTAACTCTTTAATAGTCGGAGTTAAAACATTACGGCGATCTAATAAAATTTGCTTGTTTTCTTGCAGTAAAAGTACAATATCTTGAGGTTTTACAGATCCATACATATGACCGTCGGGATCCACTTTTACAAAAATTTCTAAAGACACCCCTTCTAAGTTTTTAGCAATTAACTCAGATTCCTCACGATCTAATTTTGCTTGTTGTTCCCTTTGTTCTTTGAGATTTGCTTGGCTGCGTAGTGTACGCTTGTCAGGAAAAACCGCTCTACCCGTGGGAATCAAATAATTCCATGCATAGCCAGGCTTTACATGTACAATGTCTCCGCTGCGACCAAGCTGTTCGACATCTTTCAAAAGTAGTAATTGGCTACGGTGATGTTGTTTATGCATATATCTTCCTTAATCTTTTGCGACAAATGGCAAATAACCAGCTTGTCTTGACTTTTTGATCTCTTTAGTTAATTTACGTTGGTAATATGCAGAAACACCGGTAATTCTCCTTGGCATGATTTTACCACGTTCTGTAGTAAAACGAGATAGCATTTCAGTATCTTTATAATCAATATGGCATACTCCAGCTGATTTAAAAGGACACTGCTTATTTTTTTTTACAAAAGGTTTCTCAACCGTTTGTTTTTCTTCATAATTAAATTCTATTTTCTCAGGAACGCTATCTGCTCTAAGAGTCATAAAGCGGATCAGATCTTCATTTAAATGATATTCTCTCCAAATTTCTTTGAAATAACATGTATCGATCGTAAAATACATAATGTAATAATATCCTTCACGCCGCTTATTGATTTCATAAGCTAGTTTTCTACGTCCTTGATCAAAAATTTTATGCTTTACTCCACCGCGCTCTAAAATACCGTTTGTAATTTTCTCAAGCGCTTTTTGTCTAGCTTCATCGCTTAGTGTAGCGCTTAAAACGTACATTCCTTCGTAGAGCTGGCTTTTTTGCTTAGCCATTTTTTTCTCCTTAAGTTTAAACTTAAATTATCTATCTACTTTTGCAATCTGGATAACTGTGAGCCAATTGCATACTTGGAGCTATTCCTTTTACAATCCATTCCCTTAAAACCAAAGCAACAAAAGGGAGCAGATCTTCTATAGCTTTTTGTTGTTCTTGAGTGAAATTTCCTAATACATAATCGGATAAATTTTCTTCTAATTGTGGAAAATCTATGCCAATTCTCAATCTAGCAAACTCTTCAGTATCTAAACTTAAAGAAACGCTCTTCAATCCGTTATGCCCTCCAGAAGATCCCTTGATTCGCATTCTTACCTTTCCTAAAGCAATTGCGATATCATCACAAACAACTAATACTTTTTCTTGCGCAATAGAAAAGCATTCCATACAGCTTTTTATCGACTCACCACTTATATTCATAAACGTCATAGGTTTTAACAAAATAACCTGATTGTCCTGTATACAACCTTGGGCTAAAGACCCACGTACCTCCACTGACTCACGAAAAACAAGGCGGTGGTGATTCGCAAAAAAGTCAATTGCTTTAAATCCTACATTATGTCTGGTATTTTTATACTTTTCACCAGGATTTCCCAGACCAACAATTAAATGTTTTTCCGTCTCTCTCAATATGAAAACTCTTCTTAAATTACCGTTTTGCAATAACAGCTATAACTTCACGATCTTTTGCTAGAACAGTTACGTCACTTGATACTCCTTGCAAAGCTGCTACACGTAAAGAACTTCCAATATTAGCGCTTTTTACATCTATATCAAATTTTGTAGGAATATGCTTTGGTTGACATTTCACTTTCACATGACGCATGACCTGGCGTACAACTCCACCTAATTTTACCCCAATACATTCCATAGCTCCTATACAGTTAACAGGCACTTTTACATGCACATGGACACCATCCATTAACTCTTCAAAATCAATATGTGAAACTTTATAAGTAATTACATGGTATTGAATTTCTTTAATAATAGCCTGACACTCTTTTACTCCATCACTTAAGGTAAAAACAGTTGTTGGCAAGCGACCTGGCTGCATTTGTCTCAATACTGTATCAAATTCTTGACCACTAACAATTAAACTCACAGGCTCTTTCTTTGAAGAATAGATAACAGCAGGAATATCGCCCACAGATCGAATCTGTTTTACTTCGCTTTTTTTCTGACTAAAACGAGGTTTCACTACAAGCTTCATAACAAATTACTCCAAATTTCTAAGGTATTCCCTTAAAGATAAAATTAAAACCGCGTAAAAAGTGAGGAAATAGATTTAGCATGAACAATGGATCTTATTGCTTCTGCAAATAAAGGCGCTACTGAAACAGCTTCTACGTCGAAACTAGGAGTTGGCACAGTATTGCTCATAATGATCTTTTCAATCCCACTATTTTCAAATCTTCCTATAAATAATCCATGTGTAACAGCTGCAAAAACCACGCTAGCTCCAGCTTTTTTACAAACTAGAGCTGCTTTTTTTAGAGTCTCTCCAGTTGAGCACATATCATCTACGAGTAAAACACGCTTCTGATGAACATCTCCAATTAAAGCAGATTCCACTTCATTTGCATTCACACGTCGTTTATTAATAACTGAAAAACCAATATTTAATTTTTCTGCAAAAGCACAGGCCAATTTAATACTACCAATGTCAGGCGTCACTACCTGATTAGGCCGTAACTTCCGAACAGCATCTACTAAGGCTGAACGCGCATAAAGATTATCAACAGGAATATCGAAGAATCCTTGAATTTGCTCTGTATGCAAATCCATTGTTAATATACGCGTTACACCAGATCGTTGCAGAAGATCTGAAACAAGTTTTGCTGTAATCGGCTCTCTTCCCATCCCTCTTCGATCTTGACGCGCATACCCAAAATAAGGAATCACAGCAATAATAGAACGAGCGGATGAACGCTTTAATGCATCAACAAAAATCAACAGTTCCATGAGATAGGAATTTGGATGGCGTGCCATTGATTGCACAACGAACACATCCTTACCACGGACACTCTCTAAAATAGAGATGCCTATCTCGCCATCTGGAAAAGTCTCAATCAGAGTTTTTCCTAATTCAATTTCCAAGCTTTTTGCAATCTGCTCTGCAAGTTCCCTATGAGAAGTTCCTGCAAACAACATAAAAGGATTGCTAGAAAACATGGACATTGCTTTTGGTTAAATTAATTTGGGGTGGAAGGATTCGAACCTCCGAATGGCGGTACCAAAAACCGCTGCCTTACCACTTGGCGACACCCCAGTATCCATTAAAATAGAATAAAGGTTAGTTTTTTGGAGATTAAAAAGCAACTTTAAATAGATCTTTTCCAGGGCAACCGCATTAAAAAGGAATTTTAAATTTAATTCATAACGAGTAGACTTTCCTTCTAAACAGGAGAAAGACAATGCCGAAGAGACCAAGCGATCATCTCAAGCGACCTATTCCTTCATACAA
>JAITFW010000063.1 GCA_031281085.1 Chlamydiales bacterium
TCTGACTTGTTTCTACCTTTGATTTGCCCCGCTCTATGTAGTCTAGGGCCTTTGTTCTTAAATCATGAGAATATGTCATCCTATTGATCATACACTTCTTGATTAAATATTTAAATTTACATCTCTATATCTATCCCCTTGTGAATTTGAAAAAATGTACTTTGAAAAACAACGTCTGTGTTCTTAGTGTCTACAAAAGGGTGGCAATATCAGTAAATTTTTATATCTTTTTTACATCCTGATCGATTAAATGAATCAAATGCATGAGTTCTTCACGATTTAATTTTTTGATTTGATCCTGATCTGTGAATTCAATAACCTCTTCCATGAGTGCTTGCTTTTTTTCGATTAACTTGTGAATGTGTTCTTCAATCGTGTTTTTAGTCACTAATTTAAATACTTGCACTCCTCGATTTTGACCCATACGATGCACGCGGTCAGTCGCTTGATTTTCACGCGCTGCATTCCACCAGCGATCGTAATGAATCACAACAGATGCAGATACAAGATCTACTCCAACGCCTGCTGCTTGTAAAGAAGCCACAAAGATCTCGCAAGCAGGGTCTTGTTTAAATCTATCGAGCATCTCTCTGCGATTACGCGTACTTCCTCTAATACCTGCAAAGCCAATATTTTGTTCTTTGAGATATTTTTCAATAAGGTTCAGCATATTTAGGTACTGCGAAAACACGACAAGTTTTTGTCCGCTATCTCTTGTCTCTTGCAAGAGTTGGACAAATAAATCCCATTTTCCTGATCGATGTTTATGAAATTCATCAAACCGTTTATTGATGAGACAAGGATGGTCGCAGATTTGTTTTAGAGTAGATAATAAAGCAAACACGTGTAGATAAGGAAGTGGTTTCTTTTCATCTTCTATTTGTTGTATAAGCTGGTTTTTCCGTTGAAAGAAGACCTCCTTATATAAATCTTTTTGTTCTTCAGAAAGGTCGCAATAAGAAATTTCTTCTATTTTTTCCGGTAACTCTAACAATACTTCTTTTTTCTTACGTCGTAAAATAAAAGGATCGACTAATCGCTTGAGCAGCATCTTTTTGGCTAGATCTCGCCCTTTTTCAATCGGATTGACAAATAGATGCTTAAAGTGAGCTTCTTGAGGTAAATAACCCGGTACAATCACTTCAAATAAAGACCTCAGTTCCAGTAAACTATTTTCAATAGGCGTTCCAGTTAGCCCAAGACGCATATGCGCATTAAGAATTTTCAAAGCTTTATGCGTTTGGGATTGGGAATTTTTGGCATTTTGCACCTCATCAAAAACGATGAGGTCAAAAGTATACTGAGAAAGAAGGATTTTCTCACTACGCAATACGCCATAAGAAGTTAATAAAAGGTCTGCTTGGGTTATAAAAAGATCAAAATTGCGCCCTGTTCCATAGAAAGTGAGAACTCGTATCTTCGGTAAAAATTTTTTCAACAATTCTTCCCAATGGTAAAGAACCGAAGTAGGGCAAACCACCAAAAACTTAGCTCTTTTTTGCAAATCATTAAATACAGCAACAATAAGGCCCATAGCTTGATGGGTTTTGCCAAGACCCATCTCATCACAAAGTATCCCCGAAATTCCATAAGTATATAAAAACCAAAGCCAATGTACTCCTGTTTCTTGATAAGCCCGTAGCCTACTTTGAAATCCAGTTAGGTCTATGGGAGTTTGTGTTTCTAGTTGAGAAATACTCTCTAGCCATTTTCTGGTCTGTAGAGCTTGTGTAGACTCTCCTTCTGGAGCTTTTATCTCTTCAAAAACGGTTAACCGTAACCAGTCTAGTGTGGTACATGTTAGAAAAGACTTTGTATCCCATTGCTGTTTGCGAATAGCCTTTAACCAATGAAAGCGAGATTGTTTTAAGATAATAAGGCCAGCTGGTGTAAAAAGATAAGGACAGTTTTCCATGATTGCTTGCCAAATCTCTTTTACATCTACTTCTCCAAGCTCACTGATCAATACAAGCCGCATACGCCATTGAACATGGGTCTTTTTTTTTATATGTTCTAAATTGCGTATTTCTATTTGTAACGAATGTGGTTTCGTTAATTCTTTTTGTAAAACAAGAATCTGATCTACCAAAGTATCTAAATCATAAAAGATAAAATCAGCCTCTTGCTCTTTAGAAATAAAAGCATTTGGCACATATTTTTTTTTTAGCCTCTGCTCAAAAGCAATCTCGTGAAATCCTTGGTTTTCCACGTAGGTAAATTCATCGAAGATATATACGTTTTTATCCTGATAATCAGGTAAAAATTGCATAACGGATTGCACAAAAATGTGCTCATTTTTCAAACGAATTTCATATCCACTTTTTAGAATAGGGCAGATAGGGGAAAAGAATCCTTTCATATTTTCCAATTCTTCTCGATGTACCTGAATAAATTCTGCAATCCGATCTTTTTCAATCGTCAATCCTGAATAGATAGAACCCGTTTGTAACTGAGTTCGTTTAGCAAAAAAACCTTGACCTTTTACATAAATCCATGCTCCAAAATCACTCATTTTATCTTCTGCTTCAAGCATTTCTATAGCTGCTTCAAACCGCAGTTGTTTCGATGCCGTCACAAAGAAGCTCAATTGAGATTCAAGAGTGTAGACATGTGTTTGAAAAAGAGGAAAATGATTAAGCCACGCTCTATGTTGAGAGACAAATTCTGAAACATCCGCCTTTTCGACAATTTTTGTAATCCCATCAAACAACCAATCCTCTACTTGAAAAAATCCTTTTTTTTCTAAATACACCCAATTCCCAAATCGTGCAGAAGATTTTTTTTGCAGATCTTTTTTTTCAAAGAGGTAACACTCAATATGCAATCTCTCTTCTATGTCAAAAAAAAGATCGTACTGAATACGATGATTACCTGTATGGATCGGTTTATTTAAAAATCTCTGTAAAATGGGGGCATGCTTAAAAAAGACTTTTCCGATTTTTTGCGCAGAAATCTCCCTTTGTTCAAAAATAGGATCCATCGCAGCAGGAAAAAATCCTTTTTTAGGAATGAAAATAAAGTCTCCAACAGAAATCCCTTTGGTTTTTTCTTCTTGCTGCTCCCTTTGGGATGGATCCATTTCGATAAAAAGTTTTTTATCCACTTCATGATAATGAATGGCTCGAATGTGGGAATAGGGTTGTCCATGAACAGTAAATGGTGAATCCACTGTTTTTAAAACAGGAATGAACTGAGGCCAATGAACTTCTGAAAGATAACATTCTATCTTCAATAAACCCGTGAATTGAATCGTTAACCAGTCGGGAAGACGATTCTCCTTTTCTTCAAAAGTCATGGTGTAAGGTTTTTTACCCTCCTGAAGCAACATGAGCCATTTTGCAAGATCAGACCAAAAACACAGCTCATACTTGAGTCGGCAGCTAGGATTTCCTTCTTTCCACAATTGCAGCTCATCAGGAGCCAAATTAGAAAATTTAAGAGAAGTTTCCTCTGTTTCAATCGCTTGTTCAAAAAAAAGCGCATGCAAATATTTTTTTGTTTCAGCAGTTAAAGCTTCTATATAAAAGAGAAGTTTATTCGTAGAGGATTTGATCTCATAAGCTTTTTCCTTTTTTCGCAATACACTTGTTGCATATCCATGTCGATTGCAAAAAATTTGACATAAGCAATTCCAAAAACTTTGTCGAAAACGCACATGCAAAGGTTGAAGATTCCCATTAAAAATGGTCAAGTACGCAGCAGCAAGATGTGCACAGGATGGGATCTCTTCTGCTTCATCACAGGAACAAAATCCGTCTAGCATTTTTCCTTGATCATCTACATGTAAAAAGGGGGAAAAAGAATGTGCTTGTTCTTGATCGAACACCTCTATTTGATATGTTGCTTCTGAAAATAAAATGTTTTTAACAGATTGCTCTAGCAGCAGCTGCTTCGCTTTTATTAAATTTTTTTGCGAAAAAGAAAATTCAGGCATGATATATAAAATTTTAAGATAAAGTCCTCCCTATTTAGGAGCATGCCTAGCTATCGATATGTTTGCAATATGCTTAAAAAAATTTAAACCAATGGCAAATGACCTGAAAATACTCGGCAGACCTCTCCTATCATTTGTATGTCTCCCTTTGTAGAAATCAAGAACTTCATCTGTTTAGCCATTTTATCAGAAGCACTTGCTATCAAAATAGGCTGTGGGAAGCGATAGAGCTTACTCGCAACAAATGCAACAGCAGCAAAACCCGTCCCACAAGAAATGGTTTCATTTTCTACCCCTCTTTCATAAGTGCGAACAACAAGGCGTCTATGTAAAAAGCTTGCGAAATTCACATTTATCCCTTCTGGGATAAAGACAGATCGAATCTCTCGAGCTGCTTTTATCAGATCGATTTGATCAAATGAGGGCAAAAAAACAACTGCATGAGGAACACCCACTTTCACCACATAGACGTTCCATGTATGAATTTGCATCGGCCAATGACAGATTAAGGGTTGTTTTAAATCAACCCCTATTTGACCTTCTTCACGCCAACAGATAAATACACCGCTTCTGGTTTCGATTGCAACTTTCAGTTCCTGCGCAATCTCATAATCCGCAACGCATCTCATTCCATTGCCGCACATGTCAGCTTCGCTACCATCGCTATTGAAAATACGCATGTTTACATCAGCGCATGCAGAGTTTTCAAGCAAGAGCACTCCGTCTGCTCCTATTCCCAAATGTCTATCACAAATTCTAGGTATTTGAGCAAAAAAAACATTCTCCTCTATAGGGGATTTTCTCTGATCGACCAATAGGAAATCGTTACCCATCCCATGGTATTTAGTAAAAATCACGCTTCTAGGTCTTGATAGTTGGAAACCACTTTATCAAGAAGGCCAAAGTTTAAGGCCTCTTCTGCACTCATCCACATGTCGCGATCTAGTGCTTTATCAATCTCTTCTGCTCGTTTCCCTGTTGCTTCTACATAAATATCTACAATCCCCTTTCTAGTTTTCAAGATTTCCCTTGCTTGAATTTCCAAATCGGTTGCTTGTCCACGAATCACGGAATGGATAGAAGGTTGATGAATCATAAAACGAGAATGGGGAGTTGCAAAGCGCTTACCAGGAGCAGCACATAAACTTAAGACAGAACCCATAGAAGCAGCAATCCCCGTAACAAGCGTTGTCACAGGTGAAGTGATCATCTTCACTTGATCCCAAACAGCAAAACCCGCATCAACGGATCCACCTGGTGAGTTAATGATCAATAAAATAGGCTTACCCGGATCCATTAACTCTAAGTACCATAATTTACGAATGGCATTACGAGCAGTACTACTGTCTACAGCATCGCAAAAGAAGATCCTTCTGGACTTAAGCAGTACTTCTTCAATCTTATCCTCGAGCAATCCTAAAGGGAATTTCTGATTTGCTTCTTGCCTTTGGTTCACTAACGACATAAACACCTCATTTTTTTCGGTCTCATTTTTAGCATTTGGCAAAAATATTATCTAAGGTTGCATCCTTTTTTTCAATCAAAGATCAAATCTGGATATAGAGGGAAACGCTTTAATAAAACACTTATGTATTTTTGAATCTCCTTAAGAACAGAAGAATCTATTTCTACTAAAGAGCGGCTATTTCCTTTTTCTGCTTTAGCAGGTTTCGTATGTTTAAGCAATAGATAAATCCAATCCGCAATTTGGATCATCTCTTGTTCTTTCATGCCTAAAGTAGTCAAAGCAGCTGTTCCTATACGGATGCCTGAAGTAAACCAAGGTCCATTTTTATCAAAAAGTATACTATTGCGATTGACTGTAAAATGCGCCTGTCTAAGAGCGTTTTCCGCTTGCAATCCAGTCAAACCAAAAGAGGATGAAACCTCAAAAACCATCAGATGGTTTTCCGTTCCTCCGGTGAGAACAGGAACCCCATGATGCATGAGTTTGTTGGCTAACGCTTGTGCATTTTTCACGATTTGTTCTGCATAGGTGCAAAAAGAGGATGTATTTGCTTCTTTAAAAGCAACAGATTTCGCAGCGATCACATGAGGAAGAGGGCCTCCTAAAGTAATCGGACACCCTTTATCAACCACTTCTTTGTATTCTTTTTGACAAAGGATGATCCCCCCTCTAGGACCTCTTAGAGTCTTATGAGTTGTTGAAGTAATGATTTGGGCATAGGGAATAGGATTGTACTCGCCCCTCATCACCTTTCCAGCGACAAGACCTGCAAAATGCGCCATATCCACAAGCAAAACAGCTCCTACGCTATCTGCGATTTCACGCATTTTCGCAAAATTAATTTTCCGTGAATAAGCTGAATAACCAGCGATCAAAATAGCGGGTTTTTCCCTCTTTGCAATCTCGCTAATTTTTTGATAATCCAATAAGTAGGTCTTAGAATCTACTTCATAACAAAACGCTTGCATCATTTTAGCAGAAATATTATGTCGATATCCATGGGTTAGATGTCCTCCAGAATTCAGGGACATTCCCAATACTTTTTGATTCACGAGAAGTTGGCGTACTTGCTCATACTCTTCTTCAGAAAGATCGTTAATATTTTTTCTACCCAACTTCTCTACTTGCTTATTTTGCACACGCGCTACTAAAATCGCCCAAAAAGCCACCAGATTAGCATCTGCTCCTGAATGCGGTTGCACATAAGCATGTTCGCATTGAAATAAAGATTTTACTTCATCGACGCAAGCAGCCTCAATAGCATCGATATTGTCGCACCCTGCATAAAAGCGATGATAAGGATATCCCTCTGCATATTTATCAGTAAGCCAGTTTCCCATAGCTAATTGCACAGCTTCAGAACAATAGTTTTCAGAGGCAATGAGTTTTAAAAAGCAACGTTGATCTCGAAGTTCTTGAATCATCTTTTCTACCATAAGAGGATGATTCACCTTCAAATGATCAAAAGCAGCCATAAAAGCAATCGCACTGCTTTTTCTTTGCTCACGAGGGGTTTTATGAAAATAATTTTCTAAATAAGACATCTCATCCTCCCTAAGCCTGTCATCATACGAGCTTGTTTTTATCATATTGATCTAATAAGAGGAAATCTCAATCTAAAAGAGATCTATAAAAAAAGAAAAATAGAAATCATCGAATGAGCTTACCTTCTGTATCAGGGCGCAGGACATTAAAAGAATAATTTGAGTTTTTTCAGAAATCAGCCATATTGTTTCTTTTGCGAAAAACAATATTGCTAAGAAAGCCATAAATATGGGTGCAGACTACGTGCTTCCAGTAAAAAGAAATCATCTAAATCTTTTTGAAGAAATAAAAGCTTTGTTTGAGAATGCTAAAACAAAGAACGATAACGATGTTGACAGCGATGCTGATGAGACAATCAAAACATCCCATGGAAGAATGGAATGAAGAAAATCTGATGCTCTAGATGCGACAAACATTCCCAGTGCACAGGATTGGGAAGGGTTACTGTCTGTATGTACCCGAACAGAGAAGGGAAAAACAAGCAGAGAAATGAAATACGATGTTTCAAGTGGTAAAGTAGATGCTCATCTTCTAGCAAAAATCGTTCGTGGTCACTGGGGAATAGAACATGCATTACATTGGGTCTTGGACATTAACTTCCAAGAAGATACACTTCGTTACCGAGATAGAATTGGGGTTCAAAATTGGGCAAGCATGAGAAAGCTTGTTCTAGGAGCATGAACCAAAGATACAATCCTTACATGCGGAAAGAAAAATCAGAGATTGATAGCAGCTACTGATCCTGTATATCGAGA
>JAITFW010000018.1 GCA_031281085.1 Chlamydiales bacterium
GAACCATATGCCCCTCTATTATTGTTGATCCTCTTTGTGCTGCCAATTCATGAAAAACAGGCCCTAAAAATCTTCGTACACGCCCGTAAAGAACTTTTTTGCGACATTTTGGTATAAACGCTATATGATATTTACAATCCCATTTAGAATGGGTTAAACTTTCGTAAGACGATACTGTCATATATTTCCCTTTGTTGGACCGTCAAGCCCATAAGGAGTATAAACGTATCGTCTTGCTTTTTCACTGAATCTCTAGGCCAAGCCTTGGGAGTCCACTGGTCAAACCAGTGGTTTACCGGTCAGTAATTAAGAATTGAGTTAAACAAGAATCTTTAAAAAAAGAATGTAACTTCCTGTGAAAAAAGAAGTTTTTTTAAAAAATACTGAAATACAATTCTTAATTTGAAATGAAACCAGTATATCGTTCGTTTGGGTAAGAAAGGGAAATTTGCAATCCCATATTCCGCATCCCCTAAGCCACCGAATAGATTTTTTCAAATGATCATTAGTTTAACGCATTCTCCAAGAGTCATTTTGACTAGTGAATGGTGTGGAATGAGACTGTCTAGTTTCTCTTAGATCCCGATTTCATCGCAAATGGTTGAGTCAATCCCCAAGTGATCGAAATTCTTACTCGTATACTCTTCTTGCATGGTATATCCTTAATATGTTCAAAAAGACTTTGATTTTAAAGGTAAGACGAGAAAGAATGCTTCTAAGAAATTATGTCTCCTTTGGCTCAGCAAAAAAAAAATCAGGTCGAAGTACTCTGCCTTGCGGAGATGTGCGAAATGTGGGTTGCAACAATCCATATCGAGAATAAATGTCACTGGATAGCTAATGTGATTTTCGAAGAAGATACCAATTTGGTGGATATGAGGGCAAAGTGCAGAAAAATATGGGTCTATTTCAGCGCTTGGCAATGAACATAGAAGTTCAGTTCTTTTTTTAAGCTTTTAATCACTTATTCTCCAGATTTGCTTTTAAAGTATTCGCTAATTCGCTTCGTAATTGCCTTCCATTAAGAACAAGATGAGAAGAAGCTTCTTCTAAAGAACCATAGGATAATCTTTTTTCAATAAACTCTAAAGCGTGTGCTCCGCAATCCACTCTATTTCTTAAAGATTGAGGGTAATTTCTATTACGATTAATTGAAGGGGTTTTTTGATCTGGGAAAATAGCACGACTGAGCTCTTCTAGAAACTCTTGAATCGATATATCCCATCTTGATAGACTGCGATCTACTAAGTTACCAAAAATGAAATAAACTTGGTTTCCTTTAGGATCAAAATACTCTATTTTCTCTTCTTTTAAATTAATAACAGCTACTACGATATGCTGCTCGCGAAGGAGATTTCCTGCTAATAAGAAAGGCACAAAAAATAAAGAACCGTTTTTTTCTTTTGTTTCTTTTACTTCAACTTCAATTGTCTTTAAAAACTCATTATAGACAGGTTTTAAGTCTTTTAAAAGACAAGTATTAAAATGAAAAGCAGGATTTATATCTTTTAAATAATCTAAGTAAACTTCTGCTGAACAAGAACTTAAACACCCTGGACTTTCAAATTGTGCAATTGCTACTTCGTACTGTTTTTTTTTAATCTCTAAAGGTGTTGGGGATGGCTGAGTTAACAGATCCTCAAAACTTTCTTCTTCACCTAAATTTTGATCAAGTAATCTGTTAGTAAAACCTTTTGATAAGTGCTGTTCGTACCATGGCGATTCCTTGAATATAATTCGCGCATTTAAATTTTTAATGAAAAGTAAACCTGTAAATGGATTGCCTGCAAGATATAATTCTTGCAAACGAGAAAACCGCTCATCTTCAAAAATAGAAGGTAATGAACTTAAACCCAGATTAGACAAATCTAGAAGATCCTCTGGATGTTCTAAAAAATGTAAAATTCTCTTTTGAGCTGTTAGGCGATTCTCCTGATCAGGAGCTCGTTCTACCCAATCCTTTAAAAGAGCTTCTGTTGTTTTTCGCATGAAAATCTCTGAAACAACCTCAGCTGTTTTTTTTGTATCAGGTCTTTCATTTTTGCTCCAAATATCGACGAGCTTCTTCCATGCAAAATAAGAGCCAACTACAGTAGGAAGGGCTAAAATGGCCACTACAGCCCAACCTAAAGACTGGATAATCTTTAAAGGTTTAAAGATAAATGATTGGTTATTATTGATTTCATTTATTTTCATTTATAATCACCTAATTTAAGGTTTTAACTAATTATACAATAAAATTGTTTATCAAAAATAAAGATTCTTTACGTTTTCTTAAATTTTTTTTGGTAAAAAAACTCTTTATTCTTTAACCCTCTTGCTAAAGAATCACCTTATCAGGCACAATATCAGTTCGTTGGATAATATCAGGAGATTTCATGCGTCGATCGATCTGTTATTGTGAGCCTAATTTGGCTTTTGTTGGTCAAGTTGCAAATTGGAAATTTTTTTACACTACTGCTGTAACGTTGCCTAAAGGCACTATTTTAAAATTTAACCTCTTTTCTCAAGGTAGAATTAGCGACTGGCAAATACCTGAGACTAGCCCTCAAGAAAAGAACAATCGAATTTGGTTACAAATCCCTGAAAGTAAGTCTATTAATGCTAAAAAGATAGATCAGTCTACTTTTGAGTTCAGCTTGAGCTCTGAGTTAAAAGCAGGAGAAACAGCTATCATTACTATAGGAGCTAGCGAAGAAGGTTCAAAGGAGGGAAATCGAGCTCAAACCTTTTTGCAAAGAAAGCGGGCCTTTCACCTTTATATCGATCCCAAAGGAAAAGGTGACTGGAAAGAACCCGAAATTTTTACTTTAGACGTTAAAGGAAGCTCTCTAGAAAATATTCGCATCATAGCCCCTTCATTGGTTTCTAAAAACAAGCGTTTTGACGTGATTATTCGTTTTGAGGACTGTTATGGAAACTTAACCCATCAGGCACCTGAAGGCACTTTAATTGAGCTTTCTTATAAAAATCTACGAGAGAATTTAAATTGGAAACTATTTGTTCCAGAAACAGGTTTTATCAACATTCCCAATCTATATTTTGGAGAATCTGGAATCTATAGGATTAAATTACGCAATCTAACGACAAAAGAGGTATTTTATTCACCTCCTATCAAATGCTCTACAGACTTAGATGCAGATAAAAGTATCTTCTGGGGACAGCTACATGGGGAATCAGAAAGGTTTGATACGGGCGATGATATAGAAACCTGCCTTCGCTACCTGCGTGACGAGAAGAACTTTCATTTCTTTGCCTCCTCCTCTTTTGAAAATACAGAAGAAACCTCTAATGACACATGGAAAGTCATTTCTTCACAAATTGCTGAATTTAATGAAGACTTGAGATTTTCTACTTTTCTAGGATTTCAATGGGCAGGAAAACCTTTAGAAGAAGGGATTCATCAACTGATTTACTCTAAAGACAATAAACCTATTTTACGCAAAAAAGATGTTAAAAATAGCTCTTTGAAAAAAATCTATAGAGCTCATTCTCCTAAAGAGTTCCTATCTATTGCTTCCTTTAGCATGGCAAAAGGAATGGAAACTAATTTTAAAGAATTTGACCCTGATTTTGAAAGAGTTGTAGAAATTTACAATTGCTGGGGTTCTTCTGAATGTTTAGAAAAAGAAGGAAACCTAAGACCCATTGCAGCAAAAAATGGTAAAGAGATTGTAGAGTCGGAAAAAGGATCTATCAGACAAGCCCTAAACCGCAACTGTCGTTTTGGTTTTGTAGCAGGAGGTTTAGACGATCGTGGAATATACAACGGTCTTTATGAAGGTCCACAAGTGCAATACTCTGCAGGATTAACTGCCATTATAGCATCTGAACAAACAAGAGAATCTCTTTTTCAGGCGCTTTATCAAAGATCTTGCTATGCAACTACTGGAGATAGAATCGTATTAGGATTTTTCATCGCAGGAGCATGCATGGGAAGCGAATTAAATACAAAAATTAAACCAGGTTTAATTTTCAATCGTCATATTACAGGTTTTATAGCAACAACAGAAAACATTAAAGAAGTTGCAATTATTCGTAATGGCGTTGTCTTTAAAACCATTAATCCTAATCAAACAGAATATGAATTTGCTATTGATGACACTGACCTTATTTCAAAAATTTCTTTACAATCTCCTGATGACCGTCCTCCTTTTATTTATTATTACCTTAAAATAACACAAGAAAATGGCCATATTGCATGGAGCTCTCCTATCTGGGTTGACCATACAGAGCTTTTCATTCATAAAACACCTTCCAAAAAGCTTAAGAAAAAAGAAGAGACGGAATAACCTGGTTTCTAAGAGAATTTTACATGTTAATTCTAGTATCAAGCTCTTTTAGGCATGCAGAAATTTTATATCATTTTTCTCTTCCTTTTACTTAACACTCTTCTCATTTTATAGAATTCAAGGCTCAAGTAGTATTTTAGTTCATCGAATGATAAGATGTTATTGCAATATAGTGGGACTGTCAATTCATGCAGTAAAAGAGCTCCTTTCTAAAATGTAGGTAAATGTATGGCATTATTAAAAAAAATCTTGAAGGTGTTTTTTTGCATGTCTTTCCTCTGGTCTCACACACAAGTAGAAACCCTGCAGACAAAGGTTAATCCATTACATATTTTCTATCTTGTGCAATCTAAAGAACTTTCACAAGCAATTTTCCTCTACCAACGGTATAAAGAAGAACTGGGAAGGCATGACTTTGAAACACTACAGCGCATGGCTGAAATGATTTTAGAGCAAGGCGCTAAAAGCGTAGAAAGCGAAGAACAGCTTATTTCTTTATTGGGATTAAAGATTGCTGGGATCCAAACTACAAAAGAAATCTTAGAATCAGGCATTACAAGTAAGCATCCAGAAGTGCAACTTGCTACTTTACAATTGATTGAACAATTACAAGACGATCGATTTGAATCCCTTTTAAATAAAGCCATGTCCTCTGCTTTTTTGTATACAAGACTAGAAGCAGCTTATCACCTAGCGATTAGAAAAACACGAAATTCCGTAGGTCAAATAGAATCCCTCATGCATAAGTTACCTCCTGAAATGCACTCTTTTTTTCCTCAATTTTTTGCTTTAGCTGGCTCTTCCGATGCAGTTTTATTACTCAAACAACTACTTAATGATCCCATTCAAAAAACACGAATTGAAGCTATTTTACATTCTGCAAAAGCGGGATACGAAGAGCTGCTTTCTAGTATTCGCAGAAAAGTCACTCATATTAACCCTGCAGAGCAAGAAGCTTGCTGTTTTGCCCTTGGAGTTTTAAAAGACACACATGCTCTACCTATTTTGCGAAGTCTAAGCCTTTCTACTAATGATAATGTGAATTTAGCAGCTAATTATTCTCTTTATCTACTAGGAGAAGAAAACGCCAAAGAAAAAATCTTTTCCTTAGCAAAAGATGGAAATCTATTTGCCATTGCATTACTGGGTAAAATTCTCAAATCAGAAAAAATACTGATTTCTCTTTTACAAGAAAACCATCCACAAATTCGCCTGAACGCTATGCTTTCTTTGCTTGATTTAAAAGATGAGAATTGCCTGCCTTACCTAAAAGAGTTTCTCGTTAGAGATAGTCGTGATTTAGGATTTCAACCTCAAGTAACAATTGGCAATGCCTTTATCGCATGGAAAGTAGTTCCTTCTATGCAACAGCATATAAAACACTCTTTTTATGATTTAATAGCTCTTTCTTTACATATAAAAGAAGAAATCCTAAGAAAAGCGATTGAGCTATCTCCTGATGCATTTGTAGATTTAGCCAGTTTTCTTCTCGATGCAAGACAACTAGAGTTAGTTCCCACCATAAGTTCTTTATTACAAAACCTACAGACCCCTAAAGCAATTACTTTGTTAGAAAAACACGCTCAAAGAGCAAAAATCCCCTTAATTCGCAACTACTGCAATCTCGCATTATTTCAACTCAATAAAAATACGTCTTCTAAGCAGCTCATTCTAGAATGGATTCGTTCTCAACAAAATAGGCAAATCATTCAATTTCGCCCCCTCTTGTCAAGAGAAAGTTATTTTAAAGAAAAAACTGCTTTTGAATTAACTCCTGAAGAAAACTCACAACTGTTAATTAGCTGCTATCAGGTAATCAGCAATCAGCATACAGAAGAGGGTCTTGATATTTTATTAACTAGTTTACAACAAGGACATCAAAAAAATCGACCTTTGATCGCAGGTCTGTTGATCCAAACTCTGCAATAACTTTAAACTGCTAAATTCCACGGTGTAACCTTAAAAACAATCATTCATGTATTTTTTGTTGATTTTTTTCCTTTGCTTCTTAAGCGCCTTAGCTTCTGAATCAGATTTGTCTTATTTTAAAAGTAACTGTTCTAGATTAGATGATTTGACTATCGATTTAAAAAATCCTAGTTTTTCCAATGGAGTTCTTTTTACAGAAGAAGGAGGAGTAGTTAAAGCCAGAGGCATACGCATTCAAGCTAAAAAAATGACTTATATCAATAAGGTGGAAAATGGGGTTTTCACACAAAAAATTCTAGCAAAAGACGATTTAATGCTACAGCTAGGTAATCGTATATTTGTAGGGTCTCAGCTAGAATACGATTTGATTCACCGTAGAGGAACCATTTTATTCGGTAAAACTTTTGTAGATATGTGGTTTTTAGGAGGAGATAAAATCGAGTTATTAGAAGATGGTACTTTTTCTATTATAAATGCCTTTGCAACTACATGTGAAAATCAAAATGCGAACTGGGATTTACAAGCAAATATAGCTACCATTACGAAAAATTATCTATTATCTGCAAAAAATATTCACTTTCGGCTTTTTAAAATCCCTTTTTTTTGGCTTCCTTCATTTAAAAGCAACTTAAAAACCTTTCAGAACTCTCCTATTCGCTATAAAGTGGTATGGGATAAAATTTTAGGACCACGGTTGACTGCACGCTATCGATTTTTTTCATGGAAAGACATAGATTGTTTCCTTCGTTTAGATTATCGAATAAAAAGAGGTTTTGGAGCAGCTTTAGAAACCGAATACTTTTCCCAAGATAAACGCACCATTTTTGTTACACGTAGCTACAGAGCTCATGATAAAAGTTTTCCCTATGAAAAAGGCCCTCATAGGTATCGCTTACAGGGTTTGTATCATTACTTAAGCGAAGATCAAAAAACACAAGTCCACCTTACTTATGACAAATTAAGCGATTCCCAAATGGTGGGTGATTTTAAAAGCGAAGATTTTGAAATCAATACACAACAACGCACACTTTTAACTATTTCCAGGGAATTTAACCAAGCTTTTTTACATTTCAACCTACAACCGCGCATTAATCCTTTTCAGAGCATTGATCAACAACTCCCTTTCTTCTTTTTAGGTATACGCCCTTTTACTTTAGGTTCTTCTGGAATTATCTCTGTAAATAACTTTAACGGAGGATTTCTTGATTACGTATACACCAATCCATTAAGATCTCAGTTAGGCGCTCTACATCTTCCTGCTCAGACACGTGCAGGCAGAGTCCAAGCCTATCATGAACTCTATCGCCCGTTTTCGATTGGCCCTTTCATACTAACACCTAATATAGGAGCAACTGGAATTTTCTACAGTAATAATTCCTCTGACCAAGCGGTAATACAAGCTACTGCTTTTTATGGATTAGAAGCGCACACACGCCTTGTCGCTTCCTATTCTTGTATAAGGCATATCATTGAACCTTATGCACATGCACAAAGGTATGTCCGCCCAACTTTAGACTTAGATAAACACTTCTATTTTAACATAGATGATAGCTACTCTCAAATCAACCAACTGCGCATTGGTATACGTAATGATTTCATCAGGCCTATTACTTCTTACTTTGCTCCCACTTTTACAAGTGACATTTATGCCTACGGTTTTTTTGGAAAGCATGCCTTTGACAGAACTTTCCCCAAAGGGTATTTATCTCTTGGTTGTAATTTCTCTTCCATTGCTTTGAAAACCACTGTTGCAAGAAATTTTGAAAATCGAGTTTGGGATTTTTTCAACATATCTACAGAGTGGACATTAAATGAAGATTTAGCACTTGCTGCGGAATTTCGCCATCGAAGTGCCTTTGACTGGCGTAAGGCCAATCGTAAAAGCTTTTTACTAGATGTTACAAGACCTATTTCAGAGCTGTTAGGTACTTCCCTATCCGATCGACGTAATACGATTTTAGTTCGAGGCTACCTTCGCCTTGGTCCTAAGTGGAGTTGTCTTGTGCAAACAAAACATGGGTGGGGGCGGAAAAGCGAACCCAGCTATTATGCAGGGAAAATGGATCTTTTCACTATGCTTACTTGTAGCTGGCAGTTAAGGTTATCTTACGAACGCTTGCCTAATGACAATCGCTTCACAGCAGCTGTATCCTTGTTTAAATAGTCAGTGTATACTCTCGAAAGATTTAGAATTAAGAATTTATAATAGGAAATATTCTTTTTTCCTCTTGACTTGAGCCTCGGGGATTCTTTTTCACTTATAATACCTTATACCATTTATCAAAATGAATCTTTGTTTTAAAATTTTAAATTTTAAAACAAAGATTCATTTTGATAAATGGTATTACCTTCTTTTTTTAAAGATTCTTGTTTAACTCAATTCTTCATTTAAAAACAAACAAGCATAATCACTCCCTGTTTAGGATTACTAAACAAAGCCCGGCTTTTAAGTCGGGCTCTTTTTTTAGAACTTCAAATCTATGCTAACAGCTGCTTGATGGATAAGTGAGCGATTTTTTCCAAAATCAAGCTCATAATATAAGGAAATAGCTGTTGTTTTATAGCTAGCTATCACATTTGCCCCTATCGCTATTTGTTGATTGATTTTATGTTTTTGAAACCCTTTAATATCTAAATGCTTACCAGTGTCGTTCAAGGATACTTTATAACCAGCTTTGCCAATTGGAGTTTGTGCAATCCATCCTAAAAGGATACCAGGAGAAAAGCATAGGGAGTTGCATGTAAAGTTTCCCGTTGCCTCCACTGCAATTTTACCTTGAATCTCATGAGATGCCAAAGCAGCTCTATGAAAATGAAGGGGAGCAGACTCCTTCTCATGAACCGGTCTTTCAAACGTATGATAGCTATCTAAGTCCATAAAAGGTCTTAAATAAATATTTTGCGTTACAGCAAAATGGTAACCAGCTTCCAAGTGAGATGTTAAACCAATCCCGTGATGTTTGCTTTTTATGACATGATCCACTTTTGCAAATTTTAGATGACGTTTATTTTCAAAAATGTTTGTAGAAGCTATAAGGGAAGCATTTGCATAGAAACCGTCTCCTCCTACCCAACCTCCATTTAAACCTGCATAAAAACTTGAAATATGAGATAGAGCTCTCTTCTTAACCCATTTCAGACGAGAATGAGTATAACCCATTCCAGCACCAACGACGACATTTTCATTAGCAAAACGATGTCCTCCTATTACAACTCCTCCCATACAAGACTTATAGTTTTCTAACCCACATCCATGTTTTTGATGAGCGTAATGCCCCACGGGCTCAATCCAAATGGTAGAAATAGAATCCACACATCTATCCTTGCGACGCAAAGCATTGGTAAAACGATTTATCACGCTAGAAGCATTTAGATAACTCTCATAAGTCATGCCTCCTAATTGAACAGGTGTCATTTGAGAATAGACTTTCTCTAAATCTTTATTATCGACGGAAAAAATATTTTCAATCACCTTAAAAGCATCTGTTCCTTCTTCAAATTGCACGTTTTGTATAAGATGAGTCAAACCTCTAGAAACATCCGACATATTAGAAGCTGAAGGCAACTGATACATAGTTTTTGTAACAGAGAGCACAACCTCATCAGGTTTATACCCAACGTCAAATACAGCAAGATCCAAACCTGTGTTTTCTACGTTATTAAAAGTTCCTTCTACTGTTTTTGCTTCTAAAATCGTATACTCTGTTCCAGCTAGATAAATTCCAGGTTCAGGTAGAATGCGCAAACTCCCTGCTAAAGAAGCGAGACCTCCCACTTTAACAACATCGGATTCCCCTTTTGCATTTACCTCAATATCTAAACATCCAAATTGATTTTGCCTAAAATGTTTCTCTATATGAAGTTCTCCAATGGAATTACCTGGAGCTACTCTACCCTCGTTTAACAGGCTAGCAACAGAGCCATTTCCGCCAAAAACACCCCTTTTTGTTACAATTATATCAGCTCCCATCGAACCATTTACCTGCACTTTCCCTTCTCTGATCACTAGACTTGCTAATAAGTTAGAGTTGTCTCCTTTTAATTTTAATTCTCCTTTACCTGTTTTTACAATGGTTAGATTGTGTTTTCTGAAAGAAGATAGAGAACCTGCAAAATCTCCTGATTCCACCACTAGATAACCTGAATTAGCTCGTAACCCAATACGACCATCGCCAGAAAGATCGTTTATGTAGACCAAGTTTCTATCAATTGTTAAATCTGCATTAGCATGAACGCAAACGTTATTTAAAATCTTCATAGGAGATTCTTGTAAAGACAAAGCATTTGCTTTCAATTCATCTATTTTGCTAAAAATTTCTTGAATGTTTTCTATCCGATGGAAAACTAACTCCTGATCTACTCCAAAAGGTGGGCTCACATGTACAACTCCCTCTTTAATAGATAAGTTCGAGTTATGCAAATTTCCATGAATAGCTAATTTTCCTAGACCTTCCTTAATCAGACGAGCTTGCTCTGATTGACTAGTAATATTCCCTAAAATATTTATAGTGCTGTTGCTTGTGTGTATGATGCCCATTTGATCTAAAACTAGATCGCGTTTCAAATCTAAATGTTCAATATTCGGCGCAGCTTTTAACGTTGCCTGTTTTAAGATAAGTGTTCCTTTTTCCCCTAAATTAGCCTCAGATTCAAGTTGGAGTGTAGCTCCTAGTACATTTGTGTTTCCTTGATAAGGATTAGGACCTATTAAACAAATTGTCCCTCCACCCCTAATGGAAAGAGAGCTTGACATGATTTGCTCATTCCCAACTAATCCTGAAACCTCTGCCGTTTTTCCTTCATCTATAATAAGATCCACATCCCCAATCAGAGAGTTCTTGATCTCTAAAGAATCTGTAATATGTAGAGCTCCTCCTTTAAAAGAAACAAATCCATGTTCTCCCAAATTCTCAGGACTTCCAATAGAAAGTTCTCCAGAAAATATACGAGTAATAGAATTACGGTTTTTATTATTTCCTGTTAAGCTAAGCACTCCTTTACCCGTTTTAGCTAACCCTCCTGCTCCGGAAATCATCCCTGCATAAGCACCATTAAAATCCTGATCAAAAACAATCCAATCTCCTTCTTTAGGAGCTGCTAAATACCCTTTAGGAGCAACTCTAGTATCAATAATTAAAGAGGAAATTGTATTCCCTTGTCTACTAAATATGATCCCTTCCTCAATAGGGTAGGGCGTTTGCAACTTAATTACTCCCGTCCCTTGAATTTTAAGAACACCAGAACCCTCGATTTTTTGATCTATGATTTGCCCATTATTTGCTACTAAAACAAGCTGTGCATGGTTTTTAATGACTCCTTTAACAACTCCAGCTGGTACAGAAAAAATTCCTTTTACAAGATGAACATCTCCTTCGATAGATCCTATGTTTTCAAAAATACATGCATCAGTTCTTTCAAGCATTTCTATTTTCAATAACTCTTGATGAGAATCTGTAGCTAATCGAATTGTTTTATTGTTTCCATCAAATGTCAATGGCTTTTGAATAACAATTGTAGAATTAGCAGTTGCTGTATTTTCCTGAGAATCTGCAAATACAACTTTTAAAGGAGGTCTTCTAATGGGACGACTATTAATGGATTCAAATGTTTCTAGGATATTAGCTTCTATTGCAATTTGCTCAGAGTAAGCATTTATGGGTGCCCATGCCATCCAAGAACAGCATGAAATTCCCAACAAGTTAATCACAGAATTAGGTATTAGTTTTAATTTTCTCACAAAATCTCCTCAATAGATACAAAAGTAACTTCAGAATGCCTTTTGGCATTTTATTGTTTTTTAATTCAAGTACAGATAATTAATTAATACTAATTTTAATATATTTATTTATTTTTATAGTTAAAATATATTTTTTATTATTAATTTAAAAAATATTTCTGCTCTTATAAATAGGTAGTGATTTTAAATAAATATTTTACTTATCTCCGATAAGACTGGCTACTTTCGGTAGTCCTAAACAGGTAGTGATTTTAAATTAAAATCGCAAATAAACATTTTAATCATACCCATAAGGTTAGCTATTTTCTTAGAAAAAGATCACGTTTTTCGAACTCATCTTGCACATCTTTGCCTGATCGTGCAGTTAAATCTTTCCATATAACTTGTTTTTCTGGATCTTTTGCCAACAGGGCAAGGATGCCTGCATGCAAATTCTCTGGTAAAGATTGAAATGTCTTCTCCATACAGCCTAATAGCCCCATGGTATGCTCATATCGAATATGCGACAAATTCCTTCTAAAGAATCTCTTTCTAGCTAAGATCCTGCGAATAGGTTCTTTTGGTACCTATTACAGGAAACGCATTATCTTATCCTAGTAACTTCCATCCGTGAGCTATTGAATAAAATTCGCCCGAAGCTAGAATCCAACAGACAAGGTTTTTTGCGATAAAAAATTTTTAATAATAAACTAAGGATTTGCTTAAAGCTTCTTAAACTAGCATTTTAATGAAGATTGTTTTAAAATCATCCATCAACTTGATAACCCTAAGAGATTTCTTTTTATGTCTTACTCCAAAAAAATCCGTGACCCCAAAAAGATTCGTAACATTGCGATTATCGCTCATATCGATCATGGTAAAACAACTCTACTAGATAGCTTACTTAAACAGTCCAATATCTTTCGAGAAAATGAAGCTACCTCTGAGAGAATGATGGACAATTACGACCAAGAAAAAGAGAGAGGAATTACCATCTTTGCAAAGCATACCAGTATTGAATTCGATGAATTTAAAATTAATATTATAGACACTCCTGGTCATGCCGATTTTTCTGGTGAAGTGGAACGCGTTTTAGGTATGGTCAATTCCGTTCTTCTTTTGATCGATGCTCAAGAAGGACCCATGCCTCAGACTCGTTTTGTACTTGCTCAAGCGTTAAAAATTGGCTTAAAGCCCATTGTTGTGCTTAATAAAATTGATCGCCCTCATGCAAATCCCGACCGCGCCTTAGATCTTACTTTTGATCTATTTGTTGAATTGGGTGCAAATGATCAACAGCTTGAGTTTCCTATCTGCTACGCATCTGGATTATCTGGCTTTGCTACACGTGAGCTAAATGACCCGCGTGTAAACATGAGACCTTTATTTGAAATGATTATCGAAAATGTTTCTCCTCCTCCAGGTAACCTAGAATTGCCTTTTCTCATGCAGGCTAGTACATTGAGCTATGACGATTTTGTAGGTCGTCAGGCTTGCGGTCGTATTCTTGAAGGAAAAATTGCTAAAGGACAAACCATTAACAAAGTAGACGTGAATGGACATGCTTCTTTACATAAAGTAACACGTATTGAAGGGTATCACGGATTAAAAAAAGTAGAAGTTGACGAAGCTGGTGTAGGGGATATCGTTTGTATTTCAGGCATCGCTGAAATGAACATTGGTGACACTCTATGCGATCCTTCCCACGTTGTACAATTGCCTCCTATCATACTTGCAGAACCTACTCTGTCTGTTGAATTAATGGTAAATAATTCCCCTTTTGTAGGCAAAGATGGCAAACACGTAACGATGAATAAAATAAGGGAGCGACTAGCCCAAGAAAAACTAGCTAACATCTCTTTGAAAATTGAAGATCATTTTCGAGATGATGCTGTTCGTGTTTGTGGTAGAGGTGAACTACATTTAGCGGTTTTAATCGAAGCTATGCGTCGAGAAGGTTATGAATTTACTATTTGTAAACCTCAGGTTATCTTGAAAAAAATAGAAGGGGTTCAACATGAGCCGTTTGAAATTGTTCATATTGAAGTGCCTCAAGAGTTCTCAGGAAGCGTGATCGAAGAGCTTTCCCGTCGCAAAGCAGAAATGCGCTCTTTAAGCACAAATGAGCACGATATTACCAGCTTAGAGTTTCTCATCCCTACTCGTGGTTTAATGGGATATCGCAATGATTTTTTAACCATGACTAAAGGTTTAGGCATTTTAACTTCGGTCTTTGATAGCTATGCACCATGGAAAGGACCTATTGAAGGCAGGTCAAAAGGAGTTCTCATTTCAAATGGACCCGGCAAAGTGACAGGATATGCTAGCTTTAGCATACAAAACAGAGGAACTCTATTCGTAGCCCCTGGAGATGATGTTTATGAAGGGATGATTGTAGGAGAGAATAATAGAGATAATGATCTAGTAGTAAACATCGTACGAGGAAAACAACTCACAAATGTGAGAGCTTCAGGAAGCGATGAAAATATTATCCTCTCTCCACCACGTAAATTCACTTTAGAACAAGCTATTGATTTTATTGAAGATGATGAGTTAATCGAAACCACTCCTCACTTTATTCGTTTACGTAAAAAACACCTCTCAGAAAATGAACGTAAACGCGCTTAAAAAGCTCTTTAGCGCTTTTCTTTTTTCTTCGAAAATGTTTACATGCTTTAAGAGGGTGTTAGAAAATTTAATTTACCGTATAATCGTAGTGGACCTGAAAGGGGTCTTGCTTAAGAATATCTTTCAAACACAAACAAAACACCGTTATCCAAAAATTACTTAATTTTTACAACTCCCTCTTAAGATAACCTAAAGATTTAAGTTAAGTTTGATCATGTTAAGAGAAAAAAACCCTCCTTCAAGATTTGAAATCTGGAAGATGTTTGATAAAATCTCTCCTACGTATGACTTAGTCAATCGAGTGATCACTTTTGGGCTAGATGGTTTATGGAGAAAAAAAATGGCCGCCTTTTTACCAGAAAAAAAATCATTGACCCTATTGGATTGTGCGACGGGAACCGCTGATCAATTATTAGCTTTCATGCGCTATTCTAAAAAAATCACCTCTGCTAAAGGCATCGATTTATCCCAAGAAATGCTACAGATAGCGAAGAAAAAAATCAAAAAAAGAGGTTATGCTTCTTGCATTTCTCTGCAAGAAGCTAGCTTATTAGACCTACCTTTTGAAGATTGTTGTTTTGACTGTGTCTCTATTTCTTTTGGGATTCGAAATGTCATGGATGTTAACACGGCACTTCAGGAGTGTTTTCGTGTATTAAAGCCACAAGGTAGACTTTTAATTCTAGAAGGAACAATCCCTCACAATCGATTATTAAAAGCAGGACATCATATGTATTTACGCTATCTTTTACCCTTTTTGGGGGGGCTGATTTCAGGACAGCCTCAAGCCTACCAGTATCTAAATGACACGATTTCTAGTTTTCCTTCCGGAGAAACCTTTTGTGCCTATTTAAGAGCTACAGGGTTTATGTCGGTAAAAGCGACTCCTTTTACAGGTGGTACTGTTTTTATTTACCAAGCAGATCGGATTACATGAGAACTTTTGTTGTAAACAATACCTCTTTTTCCTACGATTCCCTTTTACTCGATTTCTCCTGTCTTTCCCCTATTTCCTGGCTGGCCTCTCAAGAGGTTTACCCTAAGGTCTATTGGAAAGATAAACATACCAAGACAATGCACATGGCTCTGGGTTTACTTCTGTGTTATTCCGAAGTTCCTCACATTGAGCAAACAGAAGATGTAGATCTTCGTTTTTTTGGAGGCATCCATTTCCCTGGATCTGCTTGGGGAGAAGAACTTCCCAGCACTCAATTCTGGTTACCTCGCTTTGAAATTGTCCAAACCGATGATCGAACTACGCTAATCGCACACTTTATCCATCAAAAACCCAACTCAGCGATTTTGAAACAACTTAAACCAGAAAACCCTATAGAACAGGTTCCTCCCTGTAGTCAAATTTCTCATTCCCCTAGCTGGACTGAGTGGAAAAAAAATGTCGAACATATACTTTCTATCAAAGGCCTTGAAAAAATTGTACTCGCACGTCAAACACAATTTACTGCTACTCCTGCTTGGCCTTTATTGCAAGCCCTTGAAAAAAAAGCAGAAACGACAACTTGCTTTGCTTTTCAGTTTTCAAAAGACTCTACCTTTTTAGGAGCTACACCAGAAACCTTATTCCATAGAAAAAAAAATAGAGTTTTTAGTGAAGCTATTGCAGGAACAAGACCGCGTGGAACAAATGAAGATGCTCTAGCTCATGAACTTACATCTTCTGTCAAAGACAAGCGAGAATTTAACTTTGTGAAAAAATTTATCGAACAAGCTCTTTTGCCTCTATCTAGTCAGTTAAACTGGCAAGAAGATCGCATCCTACGCACAACTTCTGTGCAACATTTATACAACAAAGCAATAGCTATTCTCACTTCTGATTGTACAGATCAAAAGTTATTAGCAACTCTGCATCCCACACCAGCTGTATGTGGAACACCTATACAAGAAGCCCTTAATCTCTTAAAATCCTTAGAACCCTTTCAGCGTGGTTGGTATAGTGGAGCCATTGGCTGGCTGGGAACGAAAGGAGCTGATATAGCCGTTGGAATACGCTCTGCTCTTGTAACTAGTTCTTGCTTAAGCGTATTTGCCGGTGCTGGAATTGTTCAAGGAAGCAACCCTTTAAAGGAATGGGAAGAGTTAGAAGCTAAAATAGCCGTTTTTTATAAGATTCTTTTATGAAATCAATCGCAGAAAACAACTATTATTTTAGTTACCAACTGATAGACCAGCTCATTAAACAAGGAGTACAAGATTTTTTTCTAGCTCCAGGTTCTAGATCAACCCCTCTTATTTTAGCTGTTGCTAATCACGTCAAAGCACGCAGCTACATTCATTTCGATGAAAGAGGGCTAGCTTTTTATGCGTTAGGGTTTGCCAAAGCCCGTAAAAAGCCTGTTGCGCTTATCGTTACTTCTGGTACAGCAGTCGGCAATCTTCTTCCTGCAGTAATGGAAGCAAAGCACGACTTTGTTCCTCTGATTTTGTTAACAGCAGATCGACCTCCCGAATTACGCGATTGTGGTGCAAACCAAAGCTGCGACCAAGTTCATATTTTTAGATCTTATGTATGTTGGCAAATAGATCTTCCCTGTGCTGATGAACTCTCTTCTATAAAACCTCTTTCCACAACCATTGCTCAAGCAGTTTATTACGCTCAAGGACCAGTTCATCTGAATTGCATGTTTCGAGAACCTCTTTCCTCTGGTCATACATCTCCAGAGCCTCTTGCTTCTATACGCTATACACGCGCTTGCCTAATCCCTAGTGCTTCAACCGTTGAACAATATGCATCTCACTTAAAAGAGCATACAAATGGAGTGATCATCGCAACTGCAACAAGTCCAGCATCTCCTGTTATTGCTCTAGCAGAGAAGTTAAACTGGCCTATTTTCCCTGACATTCTTTCCCCTTTAAGAGCTCTTAACCATCCTTTGATCATCTCCTATTTCGATCTGATCTTAAAAACTCATCTTTGTTCCTTTGAGGCAGCTATTCAAGTTGGCGAGCGTTTTGTTTCGAAGATCCTTTTGCAAACATTGGAAAAATCCCCTCCTAAATTCTATGTACAAGTCTTGGAAGGATCCTATCGTTTCGATCCAGCCCATATCATTAATCATCGTATTCAATCAGATATCTCTTCTTTTTGTCAAATGCTATGCCTCAAGCTGGATACTTCTAAAATCTCGCCTCATCTTCAGTTTTGGCAAACAAGACAATTACAAACTGCAAAAAAGTTATCTGATCACTTTATGAAGCAAACAACGCTCTCAGAACCTGCTATAACCCATCTTCTCGAACAAAAAAATTCCGCCCTTTTCCTAGGAAATAGTATGCCCATCCGAGATGCTAACTGCTACCTTCCCATAGTCTCAGAACCCGTTTTTGCTAACCGAGGACTCTCTGGTATCGATGGTAATATCGCTACCACCTGCGGCATAGCAATAGGTATGCAAAAACACACCATGGGGCTTCTTGGCGATTTGAGTTTTTTACACGATGTAAATTCACTAGCTCTAGTTGCCAAATCTCCTTACCCGTGCACTTTAATTGTGATCAACAATCAAGGTGGAGGTATTTTTTCCTTTCTTCCTCTTGATCAACCAAAAACCATCAAAGAAACTTTTTTTGCAACAGCACACGAAATCTCTTTTTGTTCAGCAGCAAAACTTTTTTCTCTACCCTATTACGCACCTCAAGATCTGATCTCCTTAAAAAAACTTTTGCAACAAGACCCTCATTCCTGCGTTATAGAACTCACAACCAATCGAGAAAAAAACCTTTTGGACCATAAACAAATCGAAAACCTACTTTCAGATATGTTTTCTTCTTTAAAACAGATGGAAAATACTAGTGTTATTTAACTTTAAATTTTCATTTTATCCAGTTAAATAGGGTTCGCTCTGTTATTTCAAATATTTGGCTTATTTCTTTGACAGTGTTATTCCACTTTAAATTTTCATTAAATACATACCTCTAAAAAATTTTGATCAATTGCTTTTGCAAGAGTTGAATATTGCTTTAAACTCTCTCTTACTTTTCTTTTAAAGTTAGCCCAA
>JAITFW010000039.1 GCA_031281085.1 Chlamydiales bacterium
AAAAGCTGTCTGCGAATCTAGTTTTTGGTTTCATCTGAAATATTCTTATTTTTGGGGTCGAGAACGAACTGCTTGTTGCATATCAAACTTTTATGATTCTGGTCACCGTGTTGGTTAATTCCTTTTTTCTTGAAGGCTTTTGAGCCGCATGAAGGGCTACATATCCGCTTACCGTCCTCGTAGGTTAAAAATCGGAGATTTTACTTTATCAAATAAAAATCAACCTAACTGTTTATGTACCAACCTAATGTGCTTGCTTTGTTTCGTACAAAATATTATACTAGATCTGAACTTTACCTCATTTTATTTTATGACCATAACAACATCTTCTTATTCTGTATCTAAAGGGCGCTTGCTATCAGCTGCTTTTTTAATTTCTGGAACTTGTGTGGGTGGAGGAATGTTAGCTTTGCCCGTAGAAACCTTTCAAATAGGTTTTTTCCCTTCTTTATTGGCTATGGCTTTGACTTGGATTTTTATGACCGTATCAGGGTTATTGCTTGTAGAGGCAAATCTTTGGATGCCAGAGGGTGCTCATATGATGACTATAGCTTCTCGCTTGTTGGGAAAGATAGGAAAATGGCTTTGTGTAACGCTTTATTTATTCATGGCTTATGCCTCTTTAATTGCCTATAATAGTGGAGGAGCCGTCATTTTAATCAGGGGTATAAAAACTTTTTTTAGCTCTAGCATGACTTATAGATCTGGTTGTGTATTATTTGGGCTGTTATTTGGGACTTTGGCTTATTTAGGCACTAAAAGAATTGGTAGAGTAAATATTTTACTCATGACTGGTATGATTTTATCTTATATAGGGCTAGTTGGTTTTGGATTTAAAGAAGTAAGTATTCATCGTTTGATTCAACAACAATGGTCTTCTTTAGGTATGGTCTTTCCTTTGCTTTTAGCCACTTTTAGTTATCAAATGATCATCCCTACGCTTACTCCCTATTTACGTCGAGATCCTAAAAGCCTGCGTTTTGCGGTCCTTTTAGGGACAACGATTCCTTTTTGCGCCTATGCTATTTGGCAGTGGGTTGTTCTTGGCAGCGTGCCTTTAGAGGGATCTAATGGTCTGCAAGAGGCTTTTTCTAAAGGTCAAGCAGCTACAGAAGCTCTCTATGCTATTGTTTCTAATACCTATTTCGTTGCTTTAGCGGAGAGTTTTGCCTTTTTTGCTTTAGTTACTTCTTATTTAGGTATAGCTCTTGGGTTGTTTGATTTTTTAAGAGATGGTTTAAAATTACAACAACAGATCTCACATAAACTCTGTATTGGAGCCTTAGTAGTTCTTCCAGTGATCTTTTTTGCAACAGCTTTTCCTAATGCTTTTGTGTTAGCTCTAGAGGTTTCAGGAGGCTTTGGCGACGCGCTGTTTAGTGGGATTATTCCTGTACTCATGGTATGGGTAGGCCGTTACTCTAAGAATTTCATCGGCAATTATCGAGTAGCTGGAGGAAAAGGATTGTTAGCAGCCATGTTTTTCTGTTCTAGCTACGTTCTCGTGATTCAATGGGTAAAATTGATGCGTTAAAAGAGAAGAGTTCCTTTCGAAAAATATGGGGCTAATAGGAAAACGAAACTTTGAGAGTTTCTGCCTTCTGTTGCTTCTTTATCCGTTGCTTTGGATCTAGTTATTTTATCAATGTAGATTTAAAACACTATAAGAAAGCCATTCTTGGTTTTTTTGAAAATATCTCTTGTTATCAAAAGGAATTCAAGGGTCTTCTTTCTTAAAAATTTCCTATTGTACATTCTTAATTCTAAATGTTTCGATTATATAGGTAAGGTGAGCGAATTCTGCTTCAGCTACCTGTTGTAGGCAGTTCAATAATCCTTTTTTTATAAACTTCTCAAAAAAGGCTAAGTCCTCTTGATAGTTACTTAACTCACCTTAAGCAAAATCTGCGAAATGTATAAACATCGGAAAGAGCTCAGGTTGTGCGAACCCATCCACACACGGTAAGCATACTTCCTATTTAAGAGGATTGAGTCGATCGAATTTTACTATGCTTCATAAGTTTGCAAACTCTCTTAACATATCGATCTCTTTTTTCCAAAGAGGAGGGCCACCAGGAGTTTCTAAATATTTAGGAAGGCAACGGGTCTTAGGATCTTGCATGAGCACTTTGAAGCATTCTATGCCAATCTCTCCTTTACCTAAGGGAGCATGTCTATCGCGACGAGATCCTAAAGGCTTTAGCGAGTCATTGAGATGAAAAGCGTATAGGTGCTTCATTCCGACAATTCTTTCAAACTCTTTTAACGTCTTTTCCCAACTAGCTTTTGTGCGGATATCATAACCTGCTGCAAAGACATGACAGGTGTCTATACATACACCGATAGGGATTTTTTGATAGAGTTTTTCAATGAGGTAAGCTAAATGCTCAAAGCAATATCCTACTGTAGATCCCTGACCTGCGGTTGTCTCAAGCAGAAGACGAGTAGTTCCATGAGAAATAAGCTCTTCGAATTGTTCTAAGCTAGCTACAATATTATTTAGACATTGCTCTTCCGTTGCTCCTACAGCAGCACCAGGATGAAAGTTTAAGAAAGAAAGCCCCAGCTTTTGACAGCGAATTAACTCTTCCTCAAAAGCTTTCAAACTTTTATGTAAAACAGATGGGTTAGAAGATCCTAAGTTGATCAAATAACTATCATGACTCATCAATTGGCAAAGTCCAGTTGCCTTTACAGCTTCTTGAAAAAATTCTGCTTGCTCTTGAGTAATCTCTTTACCAGACCAGCGTTTTTGATTGTTGGTAAAAAATTGTACAGTAGTAGCGCCGATTTCTTGCCCTATCCAAATAGCATTTTGAGGTCCGCCTTGAGCAGATGTATGAGCGCCAATTAATAACTCAGAGCCAGGGATTTTAGCCATTAAGATATCTGATTAGATTTAAAATACTATCCATTCTAATTGATAAATGGCTTAAATGTCTAGTGGGTCTTCATAGCTGAACTTAAGTTGTTTTAGACTTACGCAAAAAAAGAAAGTTCTTTAAAATAAGGGTTTTTCTGATGAAGTAAAAATAGAGCTCTAGTATAACTGATAAGCAATCAGTAAAATGATTTAATCATGAGATATGATTGTTTAAAAGAATTGAAAGACGAAGAAATTCGACGATTGATAAGAGTAAAACAATCCACGTTTGAAAAGAAGGAAAACATCTTAAAAGAAGCAGAACTAACAAAAAAAGCACTTGGAAGGCAGACCCCATAAATTGACTATGAGAAAACCAGCTTCTTATGACTCTTGAATACATAAGAAAATATCGAACCTAATTATCAAAAAGCAGCGTCATATCAAATTTCAGAAAGAGTTTGTTATTTGGAACATTCGTTAGATAGAAGACGAGCTGATTAAGCGTCCAGACGTTGCACTTCCAGGATCAAAAGCCTTGTTAAGAAACGATATAACCTATGAAGTTGTTTTAATAGATGCAACAGAAACACCTATATGAACGGCCAAAAAAAGCAAAGATATTTTTATTCAGGAAAAAAGAAAATACATACAGTAAAAAGCCAGGTTATAGTAGATAAAAAAAAGCCGGAAGATGATTTGCACAGCATTTACTAACGGTAAGATCCATAATACAAATATGCCTAAGAAAAAAATAAAAAAGAAACCCCTAATGAATCCCTGTTTTTTCTTTTATCCAGAACTCTAAGAGCCGGGTTATTGGAGGCCGGTAACGATTCTCTACTGCTTGATGATGCTCTGCTGCCATAATACTTTTCATTTATACGTTCACTTTCTCTTTCCCATCTTCTCTCCCTTTCTTCCTGCATACATCGCAGGTCCATATTGTATGTGCTATTAGGATCGGCTATACTCTGTAAAGGTTCACTCATAAAATACCCTTTGTGTAGTAAATACACTTTTTTTCTAGTTTATTAAATTTTATTTGTTAAACGTTGTTTGTGAAACATGAGTTAGATTTTCCGTTCTTTAAAGAAGACCATTATCTTCTATTTCCTTAAGAACTTTGAACTCTGGGTATCTATAGTGTTTTAAATCTACATTGATAAAATAACTTGATCCAAAGCAACGGATAAAGAAGCAACAGAAGGAAGAAGATCTCGAATTTTCGTTTTCATATTAGCCCAGTATTTTTCGATAGGATTTAGATCTGGTGAGTAAGGAGGAAGAAAGAGCATTTCGCATTCACATGACTCTATCAATTTTCTAGATTCTACTGATTTATGAAAGCTTGCATTATCAAGAATTAAAACCTGGCCAGGACTCAAGTTTGGAATTAATTCTTGCTTCAACCAGACATTGAATAGATCTGTATCGCAAGTTCCTTCAAAACACATCGGAGCCAATAGCTTTTTTCCTTGTAGAGCTGAAATCACACTTTGTCTACCAAACCGTTTGCCTGAAATCTCTCCAAATACTCGTTTTCCTCTTATACTTCTTGCATGTTGTCTATATAAATATTGATGAATGCCGCTTTCGTCTAAATACACTCTCTTTTCAACTGCTATAGTTTCTATTTTTTTTAAGAAATTTACTCTCTCTTCTGCATTTCTTTCCTTATAAAGCGTGGTCTTTTTTTTCTTGTGATCTTGAGTCTCTTCAATGCATAGAAAATGGCT
>JAITFW010000083.1 GCA_031281085.1 Chlamydiales bacterium
GAAGAAGATCTACCAAACAATAGAAGACCTTCAAAAGGATGTTGATGGTTGGCTTAGGTATTACAATAACGACAGACCTCATTCAGGAAAATATTGTTATGGTAAGACACCACTGGAAACGTTTAAAAGTAGCAAGCATTTATCGATCGAGAAAAATAATGAGATGCTATACAATCAGGAGGCAACTGACAGCAAAGAGAAATATGATTAAATACTATTTTAAAATAGTTGTCTGTCAGATTAAATCTTGATTTGTACATATAAGGAGGCTCTTATAGCAGAATTACCGATTGGATCCGGTGAAATAGAAAGAGGGAACAGGAGTGTAGTACAGAAAAGACTGAAAATACCCGGTGAGACTGTCTATTTTTTTGTGTAATTGGACTATCAAGATGTCTTTTTTCTAATGTTATTGAGTGTTTCTATCTTCGATACAAGCGACTTCTTGAGTTTGATACGCATTGTGAATCAAAAAACCCATCTCTTTTTTGCCCAAATCGAACTTCAAACCTAAGCAATTTTTGTAACGAACAATTTATTCCTCTTCCAATAGATCTAAGAAAGCTTGCAATTGTTTAGCACGTGTAGGATGACGCATTTTACGTAGCGCTTTTGCTTCAATTTGTCTGACACGTTCTCTTGTAACTTTAAAACGCACTCCTACTTCTTCTAAGGTTTTGGGCTTTCCATCAATAAGGCCAAAGCGCTCCATTAATACTGTGCGTTCACGATCTGTTAAAGTAGCAAGCACTTCATTAATTTTATCTTTCAAAATTGCATAGCCCGTTGCTTCCGCTGGAGACTCAATAGCTGTATCCTCTAGAAAATCTCCAAACTGGCTCTCTCCTCCATCTCCAACCTCTGCTTGTAAAGAAATAGGGTGTTGGGCAATCTTATAAATTTCACGCACACGCTCAGGAGTTATACCCAATTCCGTAGCAAGCTCCTCGGGAGTAGGCTCTCGGCCTGTTTCCATCATGAGTTTTTTAGCTCCGCGTAAAACCTTGTTAATTGTCTCGATCATATGCACAGGAATGCGAATGGTTCTTGCCTGATCAGCGATTGCACGAGTTACAGCTTGACGAATCCACCAAGTAGCATAAGTAGAAAACTTATAACCACGTCGATATTCAAATTTTTCTACAGCTTTCATCAACCCCATATTTCCTTCTTGAATCAAATCCAAAAACGACAAGCCGCGATTAGTGTATTTTTTAGCAATAGAAATCACCAAGCGCAAATTAGATTCTACCATTTCTCTTTTAGCTTCTTGGCTCTTATCCATCCAGCGCTGCAACATACGAACATCTTTCTTAAATTCGTCTAATGTACGTCCTGCAGCTAACTCCCGATTTAATAGTTTACGCCTGACTGCAAGTAACTTTCCTGCGGCAAATTTATTCTTTTCTGCTCGAGGAATTAATTCTTGAATCTCTTTTTCCAATATGAGAAATCTCTCATAAGCGTTAAGGATCACTTCGCCAAAATCTTCAATGACGTTGTGACGAAAGTGCATTTGTCTTAAATAAGCTTGTGTTCGAATACGACACTTTTCGATTTCTTCTGCAAGTTTTACCTTATCGACTTTTTTCTCTTCTGTGTTATAAAGTTCGGGCAAAAGATTTTCTAAGATTTGATCCTCTTGTCGAAGCAACATGCATAGTCTAGGAAGTACAGTTACATAGTTGTTTTTATCTTCGACTTCCTTTTCTGAAATAATCTTATCAAAACGCTCTTTGGAGGAAATGAGATAGTTAGCGATTGAAATGGTTTCACGTGTTGAATAACGAAAACGCATAATAATTTTTTCTATTTGAATTTGCGCCTTCTCAATACGTTTAGAAATTTCAACTTCTTCTTCTCTAGTCAATAGAGGAACCGATCCCATTTCTTTAAGATACATACGTACCGGATCATCAGAAGTTGTCTCAGATCTCTTAGGTAATCCTTCTAATTCCTTTGCTTCTTTTTTTCGCTCTTTTTGTCTTTCTACTTCAACTTGATTAAGGATTTGAATATCCATACCGCTTAAGAAAATCAAAACCTGGTCGATCTGTTCAGCAGAATCGAATGTCATAGGCAAAATTTCATTAATTTCCTCGTAGGTAATATACCCTTGTTCTTTAGCTATAGAGACAAGTTCTTCGACTTTTTGTTGATGCTGTTGTGTAAACAAATTATTAAATGACCCTTTTGACATGTGACTCTAATTAATTTAAGTAAATTACGAATCGATTTTGATAATAATCTTTCTTATTGTCAAGCTACTCCATATTTATTATCCTCTTATAAAATTGTTTCACATCAAAAACCTACTTTTTCTAGTAAATGTGTAAAAATTTTTTTTAAGATAAGAGAAACGCCCGTGTTATCCTCAATACGATAAAAGTTTGTATAATTTTTTTAATAGGAAAAACTTTTTCTATAGAACTCTTTTTGCGATTTTGTTTAAGATGAAAGCGGTTTTAGCATGTTACTATAGATTAACCTATTGACCCTTATTTATTCACAACTCATCATAAAATAAATTTTATCTGAAAGTTTAGCTTAAAAGCATTTTGACGAATTATGTCCTTTTAAGTTATATTCCTTCCATCTTTAAGTCCAAAGGAAAACTTATGGCAAATGAAAAAAAAGACAAGAAAGTAAAGCGCCCTAGTGCAGAGAAACGTAATATACAAAGCAAAAAACGTAATCTATGTAATCGCGCGCTTAAAGCAAGGGTTAATACCGCTTCAAGATCTTTAACAGAAGCTCTTGCTCAGAAAGACGCTTCTTCCATTCAAGAAAAACTTAACGAGGTTTATAGCTTGATGGATAAAGGAGTTAAAAAAGGGGTATTTAAAATCAACAAAGCTTGTCGTTTTAAGGCTCGCTTAAGCGCAGCAGCTAGAAAAGCTTCTGTGTAATTAGACATTTCTTATCCTCCAAAGATACGAAAATCCGGCCATTTGTGGCCGGAGTTTACTCCTCTAGAGCACCTCTGCTTCTAGGAGCGCATTGTTTACATACTCGTATAAATCTAGGTTATTTTTTTCTCAATCAGAATGAACAACTTTGTAACCTTATAGAGGCTCCTTAAATAGGATACTGGCGTAATTTGCTCTTTTCATCTACCTAGGAATAGGTTTTTACAACTTTTTCAAAACATGAGATGAATCAACCGCTATCAGCTATGCATACACTAAGAAAACAAGTAACGAATTTACATCATGAAACCTTCTTTTATAAAGAGCAGTCGTTTGCTTATTTCCTCTTAGATTTAGATATGAATAAAGATCCATGAAAAAAACGTATTGTTACACTCTGTTATTGCAGGAGAAGAAACTTGATTAACGCTTTTTGAAAAGAATACACTCATCTGTTGAGAAATCTTCAACTTTGTCGCAATATAGAGTTAAAAATTCCAATGCTTTGGATACTTCCGGATAATTAGCATCGTCACACCAAATATGCCCATTGCTTTTCACTTTTTGTAGATACGTTTGAGCGTCTCCTAAGGCAATGGATTCTGTGTGATTGCCATCAATATGCAAAATATCGATTGACTCATCAAAAAAATCTTCCGCTGCGCTTAACGAAGGCTTTCGTTTAATCTCACAATATGGTTTTAATTGAAATTTTTCCAACATTTGATGAAACCCTTTATACACCTCCTCTTGATCGACACTGCTCCAAAATCGGTATTTATCCGTGTCTGAGTTATGTCCTTCTAAACAATGAAAAGTGTTCCAAGGATCAACTGCAACAACTTTACCTTGTTTTAAAAATTTCAAAGCAGATGCTGTAGGATATATAGAAGAACCTCCGTAGACACCTAATTCAACACATAGATCAGGTTGTGTTCTATAAATTAAATCCATCATACGTTTAGCCTTTTCTTTAGAGCACCAACCCAGAATCTCTGTTTGATGAGAAAGAACTTGATTTTGATAATTTTCCCAATTCACATGCTCAGTTTCGCTTGACAAGGATACAGCCAATTGAGGATAGAGAGACAAAAATGTAATAGATACACATATTGATATGAACATTTTCTTCATATTTACATTCCTTATAATAGAACTTTTAAAACGTTATAAGCGGTTGATTCATTTTTTGTAAACCTTGTGAATTTCGCTTTTTCTTCATTCTTACTGGATTTACGCAAAAAAAGAGATCTCTTTCAAATAAAGGTTTTTTTGATAAAGCACTCACCAAATTTGAATTCTTTATTTTTCTCATTAACGACCTTAAAATCTAATTTCTCTTTTCTAATTTGCAAATCCAACCTGTTTTTTCTTTATAAAAACGGACAAAAAAAACTAGAGGTTTGATTTGAAATAACTCCATCCATCCATATATAGCCGATGTAGGTATCTGAAAAGATTTTTTTAAAAACAAGCAAATAGATTTGTCTGGAAGAAGTTGGGCTTGTGCGTAAGCAATGAGCTCTCGTGTATCTAATTCCCTAGGAGCTGCATGCAATGAATATATCAAATGACAATACCAAGGCTGCTTAGATCTATTAGAAGGGAAAAGAAAGTGCATCATCGGAAACTTGCTTGCTAAAAAAAAAACTTTGCGAAAAGAAACCTTTTCTAAAATTAATATAGCAGAAGGATTTGCTTTCAAAGTAGAAAGATCCATACGACATGCAGAGAAGAAAAAGAAAAATACTTTTGCCAAAAAGGAAAAGAAAAATGCAGATAATCGAAATACTAATATCAAGAAAACCAGAAAAGTAAGCGCTGCAATAGCAGCAAAGCCATTAGCAGAAGAGAGTTCTAAAAATTGACTAAATAGATAAAGAAGAAGGGAAGCGATCAATACTCCTACGAAACTAAAAAAATTAGCAGCTGCAATCATTTGCCCCCTTCTTTCATCTTTGCTGTTGAGTTGAATAAATGTATCAAAAGGTACAGCAAATAACCCTCCAAATGTACCCATTAAAATTAGGGAAATAACAACAAAAGGTAAACTTGTAGTAATCGATAAAAATAAAAAATGAATAGCAATACCCAAACAAGATACACAAGAGAGCCCTAAAGATACTTTATATTTAGAAAGCTTCCCTGCTAAAAAAGCTCCTGCAGCAATCCCTAAAGCAGAAACTAGAAATAAATATCCCCCCGCAATTTCGCTTAAGTGCAAGGTTTGCATAGCAAAAGGAATTACGTTAAGTTGTGTAAATGCGCCAATAAATAAAAAAAATGCTGAACTAAAGATCGCTGTAACTAAATGAGGTGTCAAAGAAGCGATTTTCAAAGTATAGTAAATTTCTTTTAAAAAAAAGGGGTGCGCCTTTATCTTTGTCGATTGCTCTGGTGTTTTTTTTATGCCTAAAGCAGTAAAAAACCCTCCCATTGCAATCATAAAACAAATACAAGCGACCCAAGTGAATTGGCTATGGGTCTTTTCTGTTAAAAAAGAAGCTAAAAAAGTGCCAAAAATAATAGCAAGATAGGATGTTGAAGTGATGAATCCATTTGCTCGAGGAACCATATGTTGGGAAACAAGCTCTGGGATGATTCCGTATTTAGAAGGACTCATCACAGCGCTATGAATAGCTAAAATAAATAAAAGGCTATAACAGAGCCAAGGAATTCTCGCGGCAAAAGCAACAATAGCAATACCCATCGCAAGAACTTCAATTCCCTTCATGAAAACAAGCAACTTCTGCTTACTCAAGCGATCTGCTAAAATTCCTGCATAAGAAGAAAAAAGCAAAAAAGGGATTACATAAATCGCACCCGTTGCTGAGAGGATAAAACTTGCTTTTATAGCTCCTAAAGTTTCAATCAGCAAAAATACCATTGCGAATTTAAAAATGTTATCGTTCACAACCCCTAGAGCTTGAGTTAAGTTTAAACAAGTCAAAGAGCAACGACCTGTTTTGGAAAAAGAAGGGATTCTTTTAAAAAGCTGTCTAAAACGCATAAAAATAATATACTAAAATGAAAATAGATTGTTCCCATACACTATAACAAGCTTAACAAAAGAGAGCGAGAATGAAATCTTGCAAAAAAGAGATCTCTTATCCTTCAACAGCCCTACCTTGCACATTTAGTCAAAATATAGAAAGTCTTGCCTATAAACTAAAACAAGACCTAATTGCTTCTTCAACCCATCCTTTTAGCAAAAAAACGGTTATCACTTCTAGTCAGCCTATTAAAGACTATCTCATTGGTTTTTTTGCAAAAGAGCTAGGAATTGTTACAGGCATACAATTTCTTTCTTTAAAGCAAGCCATTAATGACTGGCTATTTCCCTTTGGGAAAAAAATACCGGATTCTATAGAGCTTTCTCTGGTTTTAGAAGAGGTCATTGAACAATCTTGGCAAAAAGATGAAAAAAACAAATTATACTCTTATATCGCTTGCGAAGAGGAGTCGAAAAGAAGTAAAAGAATTATAGGTCTTAGCGATCAATTATCTCATATATTTGAAGAATATGGTACCTATGGGTTGCATTTCTTACCTATCTGGATCAAGAAACCAGGTTGGCAACAGATATTATGGAATCAAATATTTTCATTTCATCCTAACTGGACTTATCCCTTAGAAGCTGCTCAGTTTTTGCAAACACAGAATAGATCCGTTTTTGTATTTGGGTTTTCTTTTCTTCCCCTTTCTTATTTACAAATACTCAAACAAGTCGGTGCTCTTTTTTATTTCTTTTCTCCTTGTGAGCTGTTTTGGGAAGATGTGCACACAGATCGTGAAAGATCCTATTTACGAAAAAAACTGGCCCAAAAGGGAATCAGCATTGAGAAAAGAGAAGAACTCAATCATTATGATATAGCAGCACATCCTCTTCTAGCTAATTGGGGTAAACTAGGAAGAGCTCTTTTGAAAAATCTTGATCTCTTCTCTTTAACAAGTACAGAACTCTATGAGTTAGGGAAAAAAAATAACAATCTACAAAAATTGCAAGAGCAAATTCTTTGCTTTGAGCGCACAGAGCCCATCTCCCAAGCTGATTCTTCGCTGCAATTACATAGCGCACCCACAAAACTTCGCGAAATAGAAGTTCTTTTTGATGTCCTCACAACTTTAATACAAAAAACTTCTATCCCACTTGATCAAATCGTCGTATTAGCTCCTGATATAACCCTATACACTCCTTACATCGAAATGATTTTTGCAAATCATCCGCTTCCCTATACCATAGAAAATACACCTGTTTTTTCTAATAGAGCAGCTCATGGGTTTCTTCTACTAAAAAAAGTACTAGAGGAAAATTTTTCTCTAAACTCCATTTATGCTCTGTTAGATGAAGCGATCTTTTGTGCAAAACAAGGATGGAATTCCGATCGATCTAAACAAATTAAAAAATGGTTAGAATTAGCTTCTATTCGTCAAGAAGAGGAGTCTTATAATTGGGATGCTGGTATTTTTCGTCTTTTACTAGGCATGATTACTCTAACTCCTTTAGAGTCTCATTGGCCTATAGATGTAATTGCTCTTACTGATATAGAGGTTTTTTCTGATTTTTTATGTGTATTTACATCTCTACAACAAGATTTATCTCCTTTGCAATCTAAAAAAATGACTATTGGATCGTGGCTACTTTATATAGAAGCTCTTTTAGTAAAGTATTTTGATATAGAAAATGATGGATTTTTACAAGAAATCAAACAGCTACAAAAAAGATCTCAAAGCCTTACTCTTCCGCGTGGTTACGGGAGTATAAGACGTGTTATGGATCGATTACTTCATAAAAGAACCAAATTCCAAAAAACGCAACATTTAAGACAGATCCAATTTCGCTCTTTACAAGAGGGCTGTATCTATCCTGTCCAAGTGATTTGGATATTAGGAATGGACGAAGAGCTGATTCCTCGAATACTTCAAAGCTCTTCTTTATCGGAACTATCCCAAAACCTAGGAGTAGATTATATCCCTACACATGCAGAGCAAGATCGTTACCTATTGCTAGAAGCGCTCTTTTCTGCTCAAAAATATCTCCTATTTAGCTATGAAAGAATCAATCCTCAAGATCAAAAACCTAAAGGATATTCCTTCCTCATCGAAGAGCTGCAAACCTGTGTAGCCCTGCAAATCACCGATCATCCAAATCTGCCTTTCGATTCTACATACTTTCAAGAAAACTCTCAGGTAAAAAAATCGCAAGTCGATTATCAAGCAGCTATGTCTTATTATTTTCCTAGCACACAAAATACACTTTTTCTCACACAAGATCAGACACACATTGCAATCATTCCAACAATAGATGTAAAACAGCTGTACAATCTAGCCAAAAATCCTATTCGGTTTTTCTGCCAAGATGTCTTTCAGATATTCTTAGAAAAAGAAGAGCCTGATGGTGATTTTTTATTTTCTAACTATCAAAAAGCCATTTTTACTAGAGAGGTATGTACAAAACCTTTAAGTGAATTGCTTGTGCAGTTAGAAGCTCAGGGCAAACTTCCTATGGGATTATTTAAAGATCTTGCTCTGAAAAAATTAGAATCAGAAGTAGTCCAAATGCAAGAAACCCTGTCTCAATTTGATTTACAGCTAGATTCTCTTTTCTCTATTAGTCTATCTAAAGAATGTAAGAAAATAGAGCAGCTCAGCTGTGGTAATTGGATAGCTCCTGCTATTGAGTTATCTTTTGAAAATCAAAAGGTTCACATCATGGGAACTGTAACAGATCTATCGACAAAAGGACTGATTTCTAAAGGATCTAATCGTTTAGAGGGCTTGATTCGCATATGGCCTACTTATCTGGTTTACCTAATCCTACAACCACAAATGAACTTAAAAGCCTCCTTGCTTTCTTTAAAAGAGGGCTCTTGTTTATCTCTGGTAATTAAGGACCCTATTTCAGCTATGCAAAAATACCTTACTTATTTTTTTCACGCTCGTCAAACGATCTCTCCTCTGAAAACTACTTGGGCTAAAGCTCTACTTTTAGGGACTAGAAGGGATTTTGAAAAAATTCTTATGGATGAGAATCCATCGAACTCAAGAAAAATACAAGATGCATATGAAAAATGGTTAGAACGTCGTGGATTTTCTTTTAATGTTCAAGAAACCTGGAACTATTGGACTCCTATATTCCAAGATGTATTTTCTGAACTCATTGGCTCTCTATGAAAGAGTTTGACATCCTCGATCGCAATCTCTCTATATTTGGCCCGCATTTTTTAGAAGCTTCTGCTGGTACAGGAAAAACATTTGCTATTGAACATCTAGTTGCTAGGCTCATTCTTGAAGCAAAAAATCCCATTTCTATGGAACAAATTTTAGTCGTTACTTTTACTAGAGAAGCAACTCGTGAATTAAAAAGGCGCATTCGTCAAAACCTACAACGCCTCTATAAGGATCTCCGAGAGAAAAATGCAGACCTCGATTATATAAAAGCCATTCTAGAAAAGGGCAATGCAGCGCTTTTACAAGCACAAGAAAGAATGGAATCTGCTTTGATCTTTTTTGATAGCACTTCTATTTATACATTGCATAGTTTTTGCTATAAACTGATTCAGGAATTTGCCTTTGAAACCCAACATGGATTTAACCTTCATGAGCCCGACGAACATGCCTATTTGTCTACTTTGCAATATGCTGTGAAACAAGTTCTACGCACAGAGATGAAAAGCCCTTTATATAGTCCTAACCAAGTACATTTTTTACTTTTCCAATACAAGTCTAATCCCAAGCAACTTTTACAACACTTAATGCAAGTGACTAAAGAAGATAGAAAACTAGACTCTTTTCCTTCGTTCCTAGATTTGTACCAACAGTTTCTCTCTATGCTCTCTACATTACCCTCTGTATGTAGTCTTACGTTTGTAAAAGAAATTCAACAATTATCTGTTGTTTATAAACAGATGACCGATAAAAACTATATAAAAGAAGCTGAAATTTGGGGAAGAATTTTAGAAACGAAAACTTGTTCCTTAGAAGAATTTGATGCACTGCTTGTGAAAAATTCTTTTCTAGAAAAAATCACCGAATCAAATCGTAAAATACGCACTAAAACGATTATTTTTATCTATACAGATCTATTCAAAAAGCTGCAAAACTATCTTTTGCCTCTTTTGAAACAAGCTAAGGATCCCAAAAAAAATTTCTTAAGACTCTGTGCTTTATGTCAAAAGAAAGTCCAATTGCTTTTACAAAAAGCAGATCTGTACTTTCCTGATACTATCGTTAGCAGAGTTCATCAAGCACTCATTGAGCATCCTGAGCTAAAAGAACAGATACAGAATAAATTTCAAGCAATTATCATCGATGAGTTCCAAGATACAGATAACATTCAATGGCAACTATTCCATCAACTATTCACACCAAAAATGCAAACCTTTTGTCTTGTAGGAGATCCTAAACAATCTATCTATGCCTTTAGAAAAGCAGATCTATATACATATTTAGCTGCATCAAAAATCATAGGTAAAGACCACTTGCGTTACTTGAATACAAATTATCGAAGTTCCTCTTCCCTCGTTGAAGTGCTAAATCATCTTTTAACAAAAACCAAAAATTGGATGCCTATCCCCGCTACACAATCTTATTTAGATGTACATTCTGTCCATCCCATAGGTTTACATCTTTCCTATGCAACAGCTCCTATGCATCTATTTGTAGCAAAATCTACTTATTGCAAAAGAACCAAGTGGCCCACAACCTCTACGGAAAACCAACAGTTATTTGCCTTCATTGCCCAAGAAATTAAACAATTACAAACCCATTATCATACTCCAAAATCTAAAATCGCTATCTTAGTTAAAGATCGTTATCAAGCAGCTAGAGTAGTGTCCTTTCTGAGCAATCAAGGTATTTCTTCTCACTTTAATCGAGGTATAGCTCTTACTCAATCAAGTGCTTACTTTGGTTTTAAAGAAATTTTAACAGCTGTATTAGATCCAACAGATTCAAGCAAGGTAAAAACCGCACTAGGAACAGCGATCATTGGATGGACAAAACAGCAATTGATCCAAGACTGGAAACATCCTTGTTTTGTCCAAGCAAAGCTAAACTTCCAAATCCTTAAAACCATTTGGGAAGAAAAAGGGTTTAGCTGTTTTTTTCATTCTCTATTGCATACCTATTTTGACCCAAATATCTCTCTTTTGCAAAAGCTTCTCTCGTCTAAACAAACAGAGCTGTATTTAGATATAACCATATTGGCAGAAATGCTCATTGAACAAGAAATGCAAGGCTACCGGGAAATTTCTCTGCTCAGAGCTTTAAACGATATGCAAGATACCTTAGAAGACAGCCGTTTTGCCACCTCTTCTCAACAAGAAGAGGACAGTGTGCGTGTAATGACTATTTTTATGAGTAAAGGCTTAGAGTTTGACGCAGTATTTGCTCTTTCTTTAGCTTCTCGTCAAAAGACACCTGACTACATCGCGATTAAAGATCAATTGATTCCTTGTGATCTAGAAGACTCTAGATGTCAACTTGCTTTAGAAGAAGCAGATGCAGAAAAAATGCGACAATTATACGTTGCTTTCACGCGTGCAAAATATCATTTGTACATTCCTATGATTTTAGACCAACTGCAAACACCCATACCATTAGCTGAAGCGTCTCCCATCGAATTATTCTTAAGTAATTGGCTATTTCAAGAGACGAGTTGGCAAAAAACTTATGCTCTCATTCCTACAATAACACAAGAATCTATTGCATCTATTGTTTCTGAATTACAGCCCAATGCAACCTATTCTATCTGTACGCAGATAGAACCTCTATCAGTTTTTTCAAAAAGAGTAGATCCTGTTCTCATAAAACCAAAAGAGATTCTACTAAACATCTCCTCTGAACAATGGCTCTCATTCACTTCCCTGGCCCAATTAGAAAAAAAACAAGAAAAACAGACTCCTCTCTTTATAGAGCAAAATACACTTTGCAGTATGCCACTTGGAACTGAAACAGGAAATATCATTCACCATATTTTAGAGCAGTGCTTTAAACTAGGCTATCACTGTCCGATAGATTCCCATAAAATTTCTTTATTAATCCATTCTTTTCTACAAAACACTCTACTCAAAGATTGGCAGCAAGTGCTTGAACAAGCCATCCTATCCATTTTAAAAAAACCTCTTCTCATCGATCAGATTTCCTTTTCTCTCTCTGATTTAACCTCTGATCAAATACAACAAGAGATGGAGTTTGTCTTTCCTATCAAAGAAGGAATGATGAAAGGCTTTATCGATCTGTGTTTTGAATACCAGGGAAAATACTATCTACTCGATTGGAAAACCAACTATCTAGGTGCTGATGAGAGCGATTATTCCGAAGAAGCTCTTATCATAGAAATGAACCGCTGTAATTATCTTTTGCAAGCATCTATTTATGCTACAGCTCTTAAGAAACATATACAACTCTTTGATTCTCGCCCTTTCACAGATCTATTTGGAGGAGCTATTTATTACTTCGTTCGAGGTAAAAAATTCTATTACTTTTACCCTACCCTTATGGAATAATCATGTTGCTCTCTAAAAATCATTTCTCCCATTGGCCTTTCCTTGAATCTCTTTTAGAACAAGGTATTTTCTGTTATGTAGATCTATACTTTGCAAAAAAAGTGCTTCCATCTGGACCTGAAAATCAAGCTCTTTTACTTACTCTTCTCTTTTCTATCTCTCGTCGAGGTCACCTAGCTCTACATCTAGAAAAGATTTCTCTACAAGAACAACTTCGTACAATTGGCCTTGTAGATATATCACAGGAATTCATTTTTTCTGCTTTAGCATCTCTTCCAGATACGCTAATCGACCGAAACGCACAAGATATGCATAAATTGATCTGCTTAGATAAGAATTTTCTCTACTTACAAAAATACCGAGCGCAAGAAAATCAAATCCTTTCTTCTTTACTTCATCTATTAGAAAACAAAAAACCTCTTTACAAAGCCCCTAAGCAATTAACTAACGAGTTAAACTACGAGCAGAAACAAGCGGTTCTCTTAGCTCTTACCCATTCTTTTTCTCTAATTACAGGAGGTCCAGGAACAGGAAAAACATTTACAGCAGCACAAATCATCTTACAGGCATCCGCGCAAAAAGATAGCCGCATTCTACTTACAGCTCCTACAGGTAAAGCCGTCGCTCAACTAGAAAATAGCTTGCAAAAAATTCTTCCCTCTTTGTCTTGGCAATCTGGTACTCTACATGCCATTCTTTATAAAGCTCAAAAACAAAATATCCCTTTACTTGCAGATATCATTTTAATCGATGAAAGTTCTATGATCGATGCCTCTTCATTTGCAAAGCTACTCCCGCTTATACGAGTAGATTCTCATCTCATTCTCATTGGAGATCAAAATCAATTACCTCCTGTAGAATCAGGTAGCATTTTTGCAGACCTAGCAGAAATAGCTCCTTGCTTACAAATCCCCTTAACAGAACTAAAAAAAGTGCTACGGTCAGATTCTGCTGCTATTTTAGAGTTTTCTCAGTCTATTTGTAGATCAGATATAAAAAAAGCCACGCAGTTATTACAAGAACAGAAGATTCAATGGATAGACTTAAACGATGGGTTATCTTATGAAAAAATCTGGGATCTTTGTCAGAAAAAAATCCCCCCTTATAGCTTTAGCATCTCTCCTAATCCACAGCAATTGATCCCTTACATCGATTGTTTTCGTCTACTCTCTTGTATGCGCCAAGGTCAATTTGGCGTAGATGCTCTCAACCAATTTTTATTGAAAAAAACTTTTGAAAATACTCCTTTACAAAACATATGGGTCTTTCCCATTCTCATCCAACGCAATAGTCCAGATCAAGATCTCTACAATGGAGATTCTGGGATCCTAGTTCGAAAAAAAACCTCTTCTGTAATCGATAAACAGCTTAAAGTCTCCGATTATGCTATTTTTTATCATCGCCAAAACAAACAAGAGTATCGCAAAATAGATGCTTTAGCACTACCTACTTTTGAAGCAGGTTATTGCCTTTCTGTTCATAAAAGCCAAGGCAGCGAATGCGATGAGATTGTGATTGTACTTCCTACCGGATCTTCTGTCTTTGGTAGAGAAGTCCTTTACACAGCAGTTACACGCGCTAGAAAAGAAGTATGTTTGATTACCTCTATGCAAACGCTTACAGAAACATTAAACCATAGCTCCTATAAAGTCTCTGGCTTAAAAAGCCGAATAAAAGCAATGAAATGCACATGTCCATAACTTTAGCAGGAGATTTTCTCTACTTATGTTTTTGTTAATTCTGTACAGCTATAGGCCTTTTGCGTCGCGATTAAAAAATCGATGTAATCTTCTTCTTTATATTTAGGTGGGTTCATGCCAAATAGATTAAAGTGTTTTTAGAATTTATTCAACTGCGTAACTCCTAATCTCTTTGGTTTCGTGTTAACATGTTCGTTTTAGGTTGCATATGAACAGGGATCTTAGCTGAAGTTTCAAGAAAAATTCAAGATTTTGTTTATCTGTTATGTCTTTTTTCTCATTCTCTTGAGTATACTTCCCCAAATCACTATACAAGATTCACTCTTTAAAAAACTTCCTTAAGTCCTCTGGAAGAATAGGACAAAGCGTTTTTGGTTTTTTGAAAACCTTACTTCTTATTTTAGCAATAAAATCATAGCAAACATTAGTTATACAAAGAGGTATATAGCTGATGAGACAGCTTAAAACTTTCCAACCTTTTCCTAAAGAATGTAAAATATATAAAATTGCCTCTGTTTTAAAATAGATCCTATCTTGTTTCTTGTCATATACTATGATACTATCTGGAATGGTTTGTATTTTTTTAGTTTGAACAAGATGGTAAAAGGTTTTTCCTCCTATGGGAGAAAATAGAAAAGGGGTTTGCATCCTTAGGAGGGTGAAGCGTACAAAAAAATGACATAAGCCACAATCTCCATCATAAAAAATCCTTGGGAATTTCTCGAATAGATCTTGATGCATATTTCTTCTTTTAAAGAGTTTTTTTCATTTTAGCGCAAATTAAGAAATGAATGAAATTGAATAGAAAGATTTTTTTGGATAAAAAAAGCCCTGTGACTAACAGGGCGTTTTTAACTAGAAACCGTAGATTAGTTCCACTTCTAATTGTCTAAAACGACGATAGGGACCGATATGTTTATTCAAATTAATGGATTGCATCCAGCTAAGTTGCACATCAATCTGATTAGTAAATAAGTAATCAAAGGTGATTTGGTATCCTTGATAGTTTACATTACCACCTGCGGTCTTTATAGTATTAAGTCCACCTTTACCATCCAATTTTACAGTATAAAACCCAAAAGAAGACGCATTTCCCAAACCAATTCCTAATACGTCAAAATCAGGCACGCATTGTGCAGCAAGAAGCTGTCCATTAATATCGAAAGCCCAGTCACCTTTTTTCTTAAGCTCCCCCATAGAAACACCTAGATAAGCACCCCAGTTCGCTTTTTGATTATCTGTAATCGGCAATTTTTTTGCTTTGTGGTTGTATAAACCAGCTAGATAGATTTGTACTGGTTTCTTTGAACAAAAAGCATTAAAGCGATATCCAAAAATTAACTGAGAAACAATAAAATCATAACGCTGTTTGTCAATGGAGTCAGTAAATTTCTTTGTATCCCAATCAATAACGGAATATTTAGTATAAAAACCGGTTTTAAAGAGATTGAGAAATCCGATTTCTCCTACATAACCAAACTGTTCTTTCCATTCGTTAACAAGAAAAGTCCCTGCATGTAAGTAAGCACTTCCAATAGGATCGATATTGTGGCTATACTTAAACCACACACCATCAAAAAACGAGTTGAACTCTACCTTTGAATCAAGCATAGAAGACATACGACGACGACCTAACTCGACATCTAAGCTCCAATTGCTTTGATCAAAAATACGATAACCCCAGATTGCTCTTTCTAGCTTTAGCTTATTCAAAGTTCCGCTGATAATCCCCGCTTCGTTATCGAATTCTAATTTAATAGCTGCCCATGAACGATCTGTTCTATAGTCAAACATTAGATTTACTTCGATGTCAAAACCATTAGAAGGAATAGGTAGATCATCGCTACCCAGTACGGCCCCACTAGGTCCTCTTTGATTTACACCATTTGCAGTCTCATGAGTATGTTGGAATTCTGTACGGACCTCTCCACTAATAGATAAAGCTCCACCTGACTCTTTAATAGTCACTTGGCGTTTTGTGTTAATCCAATCACGCAATGCACCAATGTCTTTTTGATCAAGATCATCTGCTTCATCAATAGTTGCTGCCATTGCAAAAGAAGCAACAAATACGGTGCTTAAAAGAAACAAGCAGCATTTCAAATCTAATTTCATTATTAGCTCCAGATTAATTTTTTATATGAGGGCAAAATATTTAAGAAATGACTAGAGAAGATTTCAAAAACGCCCAACATAAGATCAGCTGATTAAATAGGGGAAATTAAAAACGATCTCAGAGCCTTATAAAGGGAATCTTAATTTATTTCAAAGAAAATAGATGCAATACCGTGAGAATTTGTTATTCTTAAAAAGTTCGTGAAAGATAGGAAGACTTTCATAATAAAAGAAAATGATATACTCGAAAAATTTAGAATTAAGAATGTACAATAGGAAATTTTTTAGAAAGAAGACCCTTGAACTCCTTTTGATAACAAGAGATGTTTTCAAAAAAACCAAGAATGGCTTTCTTACA
>JAITFW010000041.1 GCA_031281085.1 Chlamydiales bacterium
ATACTTTTTTCCAAATACCTCTTATAGACCATCTGCTCCATCTTCGATGTGTATTTTTCCAGTCTCCAAACCGTTCTGGTACATCTCTCCAAGGTATACCAGATCGATATCTGTAGAGGTCTGCTTCAACAAACAATCGATGATCTTTAGCAGGACATCCTGCAGATCCCAAACGTCCAGGTTGCAAATCCTTGATTCGTTCCCATTGATCTTCTCTCAACGCATGTCGTTTCATAGCCAACTCCTTGAGTTGGCGAGCTTAATCGATAGCTAGGTAATTAACCAACCGTTTAGTTGACGACACGCCCTAGTTATTGTTTTGAAGCAATCTCTAAATCCAATCCTGCAACCGTTAGACCATTTTCAGCATCAAGGAAGAAATTCAACTGACCAGAAAAAAAGTCGGAAAATTGCTTCCAGGTTTTCAAGTCATGGCTGAAAAGAAAAGATCCCTTTTCTTGACAGGAAACATAACACGTTTTAAGAATTTGTAAGTTAATGTTAGGATTTTTATCAGCTTCATGCAAGGAAATAAATTCTCCTCGCAAAAGAAGGCGTAAGGGAAATTGATCTCCCTTTTCACACATTAAAACTGTATTCTCCTGTTCTCCTCTTACAAATCTATCTAATACCTTTTGATCAGCTTTAGAAAGATGTACAACTTGATCAAATCCAGAAACTTGATTAGTTATACACATCCCGATTGCAAATAGAAAGTATCTAGTAAACTGGAATGGAAATTTTATTGTTTTACTCATCATTACCTACACTTTTTGTAATTATTAAGACTCTAACTCGTATTGAAAAAAAATTCATCTAACTATTCAAAGACTCGATAGAAAAGTCCTATAGGAAATCAATTAATCAACATCAATTCTACATCCTTATTTTCTACCTTACTATAGATGTAATCTATTTTTTTATCACGTACTTTGTAGACTTATACCATCATACGCATCAGGATAAGCAACTTTAGTTTCTCATTTTTTTTGTAAAAATCAGAATATTTCTGTCATTATTTTGACCCACTTTCTTGCCAGATCTGTCATAAATTCATGCAATACAGCAAGCTGGGTAGAGGGGATTTACGGCTTTATATTCCAAATAAAGTTCTCTCTAGAGCATCCCTGGGATATCCGGATTCCAAAAGGAAACTTGCTATCTTTGTATAAATCATTCTCAGACCTTCGCACATGATAGAAGGATTATTAAATCTCGTTTTCTTACTGTAACGATGGATGTATGAACCTCCTCTGCAAATTTTCTGCCAACAACAATTTGTACACTGTTGCGGGAGAATTTCTTTACTCTTCTTTAACTCATGAAATATACTAAACTGCATGAAATCTTTTAGATAAGTGTCGGAGACTCGAGATATTTGCATCAAGTTTCCGCAATCAGCCCCTCTCAATGTATCATCAGGAGAGAGCTCTCCATTAGAGGAGACAGTAAATGCATAAAGATCTGTCGATTCAGAATCAGGACCAACAGAGGTCAACGTAGAATTTCGCCCTACCAGGATGCGCATAATCGATTCCAAAATGCGAACCGTAATTTCAGGATTATTGTCATTTACCCATTCCTCAAATACTTGACACAAGTAATCTCCATAACTCTCAGCATTTCCCTTAAAATCATCGTGAGTAAAATCTGGAAGAAGAAAATCCATTCTTTTTAAGTTTAAATTATCTACGAAATGTCTATAGATCGTTTTGGGGTCATTCTCAACATTAATCACACACAATGCCCCAATCTGAGAGATTTTCCCTTCAGAAACAGCTTTGTGTAAGAGTCTAATGCCTTTCTCTACCAAGTCATAAGAGCCATTTCCCTTGTGATCAATTCTATATACATCATTATATTGCTTAGGACCATCCAGGCTAACTCCCACTGACACTCGATACTTGGAAAAAACATCTATCCATCTATCATTAATTAGAGTTCCGTTCGTTTGGATTCCTAATTCTAGATCAACAGCATATTGAGAAAATTCATTTCGAAAATATTGACACATCGATTCGAATTGACGAATCGGTTGCAACGTTGGTTCTCCTCCATGAAAAATAATGGATATCCTATCTATCTCATAATCTTTTATCCCTTTAATTAGAAAGTCTGTGAGTTCAGATATTGTTTTTTCCGAAATAAAAGGAGGGTGTTTTTTAAAACTTAAATCACCTCCGTTGAAAAAATAACAATAAGTGCAATTTAAGTTGCATCTTTCAACTGTTTTAAGAATGACAACGACTGTTCTCGATCTTTTCTTCATATTCTTTATAACTTGAATTGCATAAAAACCAATGAGTTCCTCGAGAACTAATCCTTTTATGAAATTCGTTTTGTTCTAAAACTTTAATTTCCAAACATCGATGCCTCTACTCCAGCCCTCTGTATTGCATGAATTTATGACAGAGTTGGCAAGAGCGTGAGTCAAAATACAATCATTTGTTACCGAATTTTCACATAGCTGTGTGTATGCACGACTATTCAAACTTCCAATACGACCATTATCAATTTTTGATAGCTGGTTGTCTAAATCATTTACTAAATGTTTTGCATTAGATACTTCCATATATCTCCCCTTAAAAAAATTACTTCCATTCCAGTCTAGTAGATTCAAAAAAATTAGACAAATATTTTTTGTTTTTCTCATACAATCTTTATGTTGGACGGGACAAAACGAGTCACGTTGGGAAGAGCATTTTCTTCTTTAATGCCAATATAATTAGGAGTTACGCAGTTGAATCAATTCTAAAAACACATTAATCTATTTGGCATGAATCCACCTAAATATAAAGAAGAAGACTACATCGATTTTTTAATCGCGATGCAAAAAGCGGTAGTCCTAAATAGGTAGTGATTATCTTATCTAAGAGGATGTTGTAAAATTTAAGTAATTTTTGCATAACGGTTTAGCATTGTCTTTGTTATCGAGAGATAGATCATTGTTTTGCTTGTGTTTGAGAGATATACTCGAAAAATGTAGAATTAAGAACCTGTCTTCACAATTTAAATGAAATTGTGTAAAATCTTTGGACAAGAGGAAGTTATGACTTATCCAAGCGATCTAAACGATGCACAATGGGAACAGATTCAAGATCGCTTTAATACCGGTAATTATGGTAAAAACCGTAAGTATAGTCAAAGAGTTTTGATA
>JAITFW010000061.1 GCA_031281085.1 Chlamydiales bacterium
GTTTTACTAGTTTAGAATAGGATCTAATAGTAATTGTGTTTTTTGATAGATTAAGTAACCTTTATATCGATTACTTCTTATTTATTATATTAACAGGTTTTGATCTAATTGACAATTTAGATTTTATTAAATTAGGATAATACTCTTGGGTTCTCTGTGAAAATCATCTGTGAATTTATGGTAAATGGGTTTCGAAAGAACTCTATTCTCTTTTTAAAAATAAATAAGTATATACTAGCTTCGTTTTAAATTAAGAATTGCATTTCAGTGTTTTTTTTAAAGATTTCTTCTTTCGCAGGAAGTTATATTCTTTTTTAAAGATTCTTGTTTAGTTTTAGTTCAATTCTTAATTTAAAAACAAATAAGTATATCTGTCCACTAAAGGGTATCAAGATCAATGCAAGCTTTCATAAATCAGTGGAATCTAGAAAATGGATAGAGTCATGTGGATGCGAAATGCTCTTTCTTCCTCCTTACTCACCAGATCTACATCCTATCGAAACATATGTGGCTAATAGGAAAACGAAAATTCGAGATCTTTTTCCTTCTGTTGCTTCTTTATCCGTTGCTTTGGATCAAGTTATTTTATCAATGTAGATGTAAAACACTATACAGTTTATTTACGGTTATGCAAGAACTCTAATATAGCAAGATGGGGAAAAACCAGTATAGTAGGTTTTGAAAGAGCTCTTATGAAAAAAGCCCGGATTTTTCCGAGCCTTTTGTATTGGAGGTGGAGAGAATCGAACTCTCGTCCTTAGCAAACTCCCTATAAGTGACTACATGCTTAGCATCTTCAAAATGAATTGATCTTGAGGAAGATACGACACAATAGACCAATTTGCTTCTTCTAATCTCGGGCATTTTCTTGAAAAAGCGAAGAGAAAAGCCCATACCAGGGTTAATGACAATAGTTCTAATGCTCCTAGTCAGGCATTAGACTATCGAGTTACAAAAAGCGGTTAAGCTTTAAGCAGCTTGCAAATATTCCCCGTAAGGGGCTTTAGTTTCTGCATTTATAGTTATATCGGATGATTTAGGAGGCCAACCGACGTCCTCCGCATGCCACTCATACTTTGTTTCCAAGTCGAAACCAGTCACCCCCAAACGTAATAATAGCAAAAAAAGCTATTATTGGCGATAGGGGATAAATTAGCAAAGAATTATAGCTGCAATTCTGGAGTGTTATTAAGAAAATATTAAGGATTGCTAATTATCCCTTATCTATAAAGGAGATGGTTTGTCACAAGCAATGTATTGTTCTAAATCGAAGTTAACTCCGATTCCTTTAACTTTAAGGATGGTGTTTTGCTGTAGCCTTTTCATAATAATTCATTGCCTGTCGAAGCTCTCCTTTTTCAAAATGAGTGTCAGCTAACCGAGAGTATATAGTTCTGAGGCGAGAAAAGGCTATGGAAGAGCCAAGTTTTACAGCCTTTTCTAAAGAATCAATGGTTTTTTCTGTATTTTTTTCTATGTTTATACCATAAAAATGGATGAAGCTAAGTCTTAAGTAGGCTTGTATGCAACCCGCTTTTCCAGCAAGTTCATAGTAGCTAATTGCTTCACGAGTATATAATTTTTTTAAGGAATCTTCTGTTTCTAACTTAATATTATCCATAAAGGTCTCTGCAAGATAGAAATACTTCTCTTGAGAATCTAACTCTCTACTTTTCCAGGAATAAATTTTATGGGCTAAACCAGAGCGTAGACATCCAGCTTTCCCAAATGAATCAAGTGCTTTATCTAAATTTTTTTCCGTTAAGTGACCGTAGAGATAGATATATCCCAAGGCTAAACTAGCTTCCTTAGATCCTAATTTTTCTGCTTTCTCGTAATACTTAATTGTTTTCCCGCTATAGTTTTTATCTTGATTTGCTTTCTGCTCGTATATTTTAGCTAAGGCTAAGTAAGACTCTAGGTGATTGGCTTTAGCTGCCTTCATTAAGTATTTAATTCCTTTTTCTTGGTCGGCTTCCTTTTTTTTATCTATATAGATTTTACCAAGAACGTAGAATCCCTTCGGATTACAATTTGCATATTTAATAAAACATTTTTCAGCCAATGGAAATTCTTGGTTATTAAAGTGTTTGATTCCTTTATCTAGGAGTTTCTCTGCTTTTTCCAATTTTTTCATTTGCTTTTGGTTTATAATATTTCCCAAAATAGGGATGTGAGATAATTTCTCTTTTAGAATCTCTTGAGGAGATGCTTGGTTCATATAGATGATTTTGTGAAGTGGATCAATAGACATAGTTATCTCGTTGTATAAAAATAGGAGATTTGAAAAATCAAAGACAATTAAATTTAATTGCTATTTATTACAATTAATAAGATTGACTTATACTAATTTATTTTAGTAAATTTTTAATTTATAATAAATGGATGTGTTTTTTATTATTACATTTATTTTTTTTTAAAAGATCCAAGCTGGTGTTTTAAGAGATATTTGGCTTATGATTGACTCTTTTAACCCCTTATATTTATATGTTCGATATCAATTCACAAGAGAGTTTCCCTGAGCGAGAAGAGCGGATTTTAGCATTTTGGAAAAGTCAGAATATTTTTGAAAAATCTGTAGATCAAAATCGCTCAAACCCTGTTTTTTCTGTATATGATGGTCCTCCTTTTGCAACAGGGCTTCCTCATTACGGACATATTTTGGCTGGAACCATTAAAGATGTAATCCCTAGATATAAAACCATGCAGGGCTATTTTGTTCCTCGCCGATTTGGTTGGGATTGCCATGGATTACCTGTGGAAAATGAAATTGAAAAGGCTAAAGAGCTGTCGGGAGCTTCTTGCATTGAAATATTTGGAATTTCGTCATTTAATGAAGAATGTCGCAATATTGTTATGCGCTATACAAAGGAATGGGAATATACAGTGATGCGCATGGGGCGCTTTGTCAGCTTTACGGATACTTGGCGAACCATGGACCTTAGCTTTATGGAATCTGTATGGTGGGTTTTTGCCCAACTCTATCAAAAAGGGCTGGTTTATGAAGGCTATAAAGTTATGCCTTTTTCCGCTCAATTAGGCACCCCTCTATCCAATTTTGAAGCTAATCTGAATTATAAGGAAGTAGACGATCCTTCTCTTACTGTACTATTTTCTCTTGTAGATGAGCCAAACACCTCCTTTGTCGTGTGGACAACAACCCCTTGGACGTTGCCATCTAATCTAGCCATTATGGTTCATGAGAATTTTGACTATGTAAAGATCAGACAAGAAGGCCATGATTATATTTTAGCGCATAATCGGTTAGGGCATTATTTCAAAGAAGGGAAGTACGAGATCATTGCTATCTTTAAAGGCTCTTCTTTGGTTTCTAAACGCTATCAGCCACTATTTCCTTATTTTGCTCATTACGAGGGATTTAGAGTTATTACAGAGGTTTCTATTAGCAGTGAAGAAGGAACAGGTCTTGTGCATGCAGCTCCAGCATTTGGAGAAGTGGATTTTTATGCATGTAGCAAAGAAGGCATTGAAGTGGTATGTCCTGTTGATCATAATGGCAAATTTACTAAGCTAGTTCCTGACTATGAGGGTCTATTTGTAAAAGATGCTGACAAAGAAATCATTCGGCGATTAAAAAAAGAGGGAAAAGTTTTACAGCATACGCAGATTCGTCACCGTTATCCTTTTTGTTGGCGCTCTGATACCCCTTTAATTTATCGAGCTGTCTGTACTTGGTTTGTTGCAGTAGAAAAAATCAAAAATCGAATGATGGATGCTAATCAAAAGGTTCAATGGGTTCCTCATCACCTTAAAAAAGGTCGTTTTGGTAAATGGTTGGAAAATGCTAGAGATTGGGCGATTTCAAGAAACCGCTATTGGGGAACTCCTATTCCTATTTGGCGGAGCGAAGATGGAGAGATCATCGTCCTGTCTAGTATAGAAGAGCTACGACAAAGAACAGGGGTTGCTCTTTCAGATCTCCACAGGCATTACATTGACTCACTAACGTTTATTGTTAATGACAAAGAGTTTAAACGTATCCCAGAAGTATTTGATTGTTGGTTTGAATCTGGTTCTATGCCTTATGCGCAAAATCATTATCCTTTTGAAAAAAAACAAGAAACACGAGATCGATTTCCTGCAGATTTTATTGCAGAAGGGTTAGATCAGACGCGTGGTTGGTTTTATACTTTAATGGTTATTGCAACAGCGTTATTCGATCAGCCAGCTTTTAAGAATGTCATTGTTAATGGAATTATCTTGGCAGAAGATGGTAATAAGATGTCAAAACGCCTTAAGAACTATCCAGAGCCACAATTAATATTTAACCGTTATGGGGCTGATGCAGTGCGTTTATACTTACTGAGCAGTCCTGTTGTTCACGCAGAAGACTTGCGTTTTTCAGAACGTGGAGTAGAATTAGTTCTTCGTCAGATGCTGATTCCTTTTTGGAATTCAGTGGTTTTTCTATCTACCTATGCAAAGATTTACCGATGGGATCCCAAAGAAATAGAATGTTCTGCTCCTCAGATCGATATTGATCGTTGGATCTTGTCTTGTTTACAAGGGCTTATTCAAGAGGTAACAGATGGACTAGATCGTTATGAATTGCATCGAGCAGTCGATCCTTTTGTAAAATTTATCGATCAATTAACGAATTGGTATATTCGTAGAAATCGATCTCGATTCTGGGCAGAAGAAGATACAATAGATCGCAAGTTAGCCTTTGAAACGTTATATACAGTATTGATCAATTTAGCCAAAATTGCAGCTCCGTTTATTCCTTTTTTAAGTGAGGGAATTTATCTTTACTTAAAGACTAATCAAGATCCGCAGTCGGTTCACCTGTGCTCTTTTCCGATTTATAATCCTGTATATAGAGATCGACTTTTAGAAGAACAGATGTCTTATGTGCAAACCGTGGTAAGCATGGGGCATGCATTGCGTAAGGAAAGCAAGCTAAAGGTTCGTCAACCTTTACGCTCTGCTTTTGTTGTGTCTTCTGATCTTGAGATTTTAAAGCAACTGCAGTCAAAAAAGCAGCTCATTGCCGATGAACTCAACGTAAAAGAAGTAGTCTTTAAAGAGGATGAAACAGCATTTGTTCAACTTTTAGTGAAACCAAATTTTCGCGTTTTAGGTAAAAAAATAGGTAAACTCATGAGCGCTGTCAAGATGGCTTTAGAAAATTTTTCCCAAAAAGAGCTGAATCAATTATTGGAAGAGAATCGATATGAGTTAGTCATTAAAGAGGAAATCATTCTTTTAAGTTCTGATGATATTATCATAGAGCGCCGGGTAAAAGAAGGATTAGTAGCTTCTACAATAGGCTCGATGGTCATTGCTATTGATACTGTTTTAGACGAGGAACTATTACTGGAGGGATTGGCAAGGGAATTGGTTAACAAGGTGAATGCTATGCGACGAGATTTGAGCTTTGCAGTAAGTGATCGAATTGAGATTTATCTTAATACCACAGAAAAAGTGAAGAGAGCTTTATCCATTCATCGAGATTATGTGATGACACAAATATTAGGAGTAAAACTAGAGTATGGCTCTAAAGAAGAGGGAAGCGTTTGGGATATAAACGGAGAAAAGACTTTTATTGCAATAGCGCGCTGGGAGTGATTTAAAATAAACCCTAAAACCTGGGCATCCAACTTTTAGGGTTTTATATCTGTTTTTACAAAATCACCTTGAACTTCTTCTTCTTTTTAGTTGTGGGCTTCTACTTCTGTCTCTGCTTGATGATTTAGAGGAAGAGTCGCTACTAGGATCATCGATAAATCTTTCCACTTCTCCAAGCATTTGATAATCCTTAGAAGAAGCAAATGAAAAAGCTTTTCCTTTGGCCCCTGCACGACCTGTTCTTCCAATGCGGTGGACATAATCATCTAATGTCTTAGGTAAGTCAAAATTGATTACGTGACTAACCTCTGGTATGTCAATTCCACGAGCCATTACGTCTGTTGCGACTATTACTTTAATGTCCCCATTGCGGAGTCTTTTCATAGTTCTAGTTCTTTGCTGTTGATTCATACCACCATGCAGAGCTGCTGCCTGTAAACCACTATAACATAATTTATCAGCGATTTCTTTTGTCTGTCTTTGAGTGGAAGAGAAAACGATGGCTTGTTCTATATTTGGATCGGATAAAATCTCATCTAAAAGTTTATACTTTTGTTCCAAGTTATTTGTTCTTTGAATGTGTTGTTCGATTAAATCATAGCTAGTAGCTTTCTTTTCAACGATGATTTCTGTTGGATTTGTTAGCAAACTATTTGCTAGTCTTAAAACCTTCTTGTCATAAGTAGCGGAAAACATCAAAGTTTGACGAGATTTAGGTGTCATAGAGGCTATGTACTCAACAGGTTCGATAAAACCCATGTCGAGCATTCTATCTGCTTCATCTAAAATAAGCATTTCCAGATTAGACAGATTGATTCGTTTTTCTTCTAAACATTCAATAAGCCTGCCAGGAGTTGCAATGAGAATGTCGAAATTTTTTGAAAGCTTTCTGTTTTGGATATGATAAGGAATTCCTCCGCAAATAAAGACACTGGCTACATGGCGAAGGTGACGACTTAGCTTGGCCGTTTCATCAACTACCTGCATGGCTAATTCACGCGTAGGAACCAAAACCAAAATCTTGGGTCCTCGGATAGAAGGTTTTTTTAATAAGCGGCAAAGAGCAGGTAACATAAAAGCTGCTGTTTTTCCTGTTCCTGTTTGTGCAGATGCTCGTAAATCTTTTCCCTTAAGAGCTTCGGGGATTGCTTGTTGTTGAATGTCTGAAGGGGTTGTAAACCCTAAATCTTGAATTGCTTGAAGAATCGATGGTTCTTGAATGAGATCTTCGAAATTTTTATTTGTCATTTTTTATTTACCTTTAAAGTACATTGCATAGATTCATCATTTGCAACGACTAAAAAGAAGATGCAAAAGAATAATGAGTAGTTTAACAAAACTAAATAATATAAACAAGATCTCTTAAATATCAAAAAAAAAGTAATACTTATAAAAATATTAAAGAATAGGCAGTTTATTTTTTTTGGCCCAGCGGTATAAGCAGAAGATAAGTCCTATAATCCCACAACTATGTACAATCAAATTTGACGGACTTGTCCAAGGATAAAGAGGTTGATTTGGCCTTCCCCAACGAGATCCAGGAGGCCAAAAAATCCAACTGGGACTTCCTTTTAAATTATCTTCTGGAACAAAGCCAAAATCACGGCTATCTGAACTCATTGCGTGATTATCACCTAACACAAGATACATTTTTAATGGAATAGTAAGGCCGTATTTTTTAACAAATTCCACATCAAGAGCACCATTTTTTAGTAAAGGAGGGCCATAATCCATAAAAGGGGTAAGGGAAGAATTCTCTTTTCTTACAAATTCTATAAGAGAGGGATCGTCGTGTTTTAAAATGGGCGCTCCCATCAGATAAAAATCTTGATTGCGAAAATACGCATAACGAGCTGGTACTAATTGCGGATCTTTATCCTTGTTTAAGAATCGATTGTCCCAATCTATTCCAAGGTTGAACCAGAACTGCACATTTTGTGGACTATATAGATACAAAGGGTGAGAAAGAGGCAATTCTTCAGTCATTCCTTGCCATAATACGCGATAAGCCTTTCCGTGGTAAAATTCATAACACCCGTCAGGGACATCAGCAAGGGTGGGAGCAAAAGCTTTTTTTTCAAGACACATATTGGGATAACGATACACTTGGTGATCTTTTACGATAAATCGCGCTGTGTATAAATTTTGCATTAGCATCTTTAGATGCCTCTCTTGCAATGCAAGAATAGATGTGCTTAATTGTATTTTGGGATATACGTTTTTATACTCATCTTTTGTTAACTGTACAGATTGCAAAGAAGGATGATGTTTGATTTCAAGATATAACACCCCTTCTGGTATCTCTCTTACGTTAAACTTTTTGAGTTCTTCTAAGTTAAGTAGCCTTGCCATGCCAAAGTTTTTAAAGCCCCATAAGTCGCTGTAATCTGTAATAGGGTTAGAAGCAGGAAGTATTTTGGCTTGGTTTTTTTGTAGATGAAACTCTGCAACAGGTTCGTTCATTTGATAGAAAACAAGAGAATTGCCATTTTTATGAGAGATCTTGACTTTACGCTGAAAATGGATAAAAGGGATATGCTCAATTTGCTTTAATGAGGTTAATTGTAACTCTTGGGTAATATCCTTGCCGTCTTTATCGATTCCATAAATCTGTCCTCCATAAAAATAAAGAGTGTCACCTGGTTTGCCAATGAGACGCTTGATGTACTGTTTTTTACCGGGGAATAGATAAAAATACAGAGTATCTACATCATAGATATCCATGTTTTCTCCAGTAAAAATCACAATGGAATTACGTTTTATTAAATCGGGATTGAAATACAAATGTTTTGTTTTTAAAGGAATATTGATGCCAAAATCTGCTTTAGACACAATTAAGCGATCTTTTTCTTTAAAAGTGGGGCGCATCGATCCAGATGGGATTTCATAAAGTTCAAACCACATTTGGCGGATGAAGAGCGCAATGATTAAAGCAATGCATACTCCAACTATCCCATCTCGGAAGTAGTCAAGGGATCCTTTTTTTAGATAAGTCAAACCAAAACTTTGAGCTTCTCTAGCTAGTCGATCGGCTAAAGGTCTATCTTTCTGTAAAATGGCGTTTTGTAGAGCAGTTAAAGAAGTTTCTACTTCAATTCGGGCATCCACAGGTATTTTGTATTTTTTCTTTTTATAGAGATGATATGTTTGAATCAGGCAACGTTTAGAGTGTCTTAGAGAAGATATTTTTTTTTTAGAAAAAAACCACATTGTTATCCAAATTCTTTAAATAAATAGAACAGTATAGCGTAAGAAGTTTACGGGTTTTTTAGAAAGAGAGCAAGCTTTTTTATCTTCTGTAGAAAAAATTCCAAAATCTTTTTTTTAGGGCTTTTTTTAAAGCGATAACCCCTGGATGCAAAGGGTCCACTTCTTCTGCGATCAACCTGTGTTTATCAGAGTAAGTGCGGTTTCTACACGCAAGGTGATAAAACCCCATGCAAACCATAAACCCACGAAATTCAGAATAATGAAAGGAAAAGCGATCTGGATAAAGTTCTAATAAATCACGTTTGTAATGGAAAATAGTAGGGATCTCTTGGATTTTCTTATATCGCAAGCATTGATCTGCATAGTTGACTTTAGCGCACAGATAAGAAGGATGCAAATCATAGGTAATTTTAATCAGTTCTTCTGCTTGTTTGCTTTTTTTTAATCTTAGGTAAGCAAAAGCTAATAAATTAGCTATTTCTGGAACATCGAGATGATTTTGATAAAATGCTTCTAAAGCAGATAGGTATTTTTCAGGATGTTCTTGAATTTGGCTGTGCATCTTTTGAAAGAAAATTTTTTTCGAAGCATCTAATTTAAGATGAGAAAGGCTAGGGGAAAACGTGACTCGGTAAAAACGATCAGGAAAGTAGATCGAAGGAATTTCTAATAAAGTAGAGCTTTTCATACTTATTAAATATAAATCATTTGCGTTTTTTTAAGCTCTTCTCTTGTGGAAAAAATGTTCACAACTTAAATCGATAGTCCTTGTATGAGTATTCTATTAAGAGCGAATCAAGAGTGTGAAAAAGAAAAACCTAATTTTCTATCATTCTAATTATAAACAGTTTAAATCTTTATGGCTCTAGGGTTTTTAGGTAAACAAACCTAAGGAAAGGGAAATGCATTTTTCTGTGGAAAGCTTGTTGATAACTTGCCTAAGTTACGAACAACCAAGAAGGAAAGAAGTTTTATTCCCAAAGAAAACGTTCTCTCGATTGAATCTGTATACAATTTTCTGATGCTGGAATTAAAGCCCATCGGTAATAAGAGCCTTTTTTTAATAGTTTATGTAAAGTGCTAGGAGAGATATCTATAAATGCTTCTTCACCAGACCCTAATCTCAATTGGAAAGGAATGAAGATTGCCGCATTTAAGGAGTCTAATTCTATAGCATAGAGGTTAAGGTTATGGCAATACACAGGAACTTGAATAGAAAGGGTCCACACTTCAGGGCTGCGTTTTGTAGCATTGGTAATACTCGGTAATCGATGGGGAATTGTTCCTTTGATAGGAGAGATGAGTCCTTTTCCTGAGTCAATGGCACGGATCGTTAAGGTATAATGAGCGCTTTGTATTTCAAGCCAATGAGGAAAAGGAAAAAGAGGATCTAATGAGGAGAAGTAAAAATCGATTAAGCAATCCTCAATGAGAGATCGATCACGGGGCCATTGTCCTTGATAGACTTCAAAACTAGGTTTCTTAAGGGCTTTTCCAGAGCAAATCAGAGGAGGATTCCAGATCGATCTAAAATCCTGTTCCCCAGGTCCAGGAGGCGGTCCAATTTTCTTTCGTGCCTCTTTACCCACCTTATGCAATGGCAGCTCTAATAGCTTAGATAAAAGAAATTCAGAAGAGTCGATATATAACCAACTTTGCTTATTAATGGAATAGGATTCGATGAGCTTTCCTTGTTCTAGATCAATTTCAAAAAGAGACCAAGAAGTGTGTCCTGGCGCTTTTTCATCTAGCCAGTTTTGCCAATGGTTTTTCTGTATTTTCCATTGTGTTTGAGGGATGGAAATTTCCTCTAGAATGAGTTGATTCTTTTCCCTATGGCGTAGAATTAAAACGGTATAGATGCCATCTTGAGCAGTTACGATAAAGTCACCAGGGGAACCTTTTTCAAAACGATTTTTCAAGGTAGTGCTTTGTATAGAGTAAACGCTAAAAGGCAGAAAAAAAATCCATAAGGCTAAGTAGATCAATTTCTTCATGGCTTTGTCAATTGTACGCAAAAAAGCTTTAAATTTCACTCGATATTTTTGATCATCAAAAAACTGTAGCTTATTTTTATAAATTCATGCGTTTTTATAATCATTCTATAATCCATTTACTATTTTAATTTCTATTACATGCAAATCGTATTTTTAACACGAAATTCATTTGTATTTCAAAAATGGTCTGCATCTACTTAGATGGATCTTTTCATGAAGTATACTTGAAATGAAGAATCGAACGGAATGAGAATCTTAAAAAAATACAGAAATGCAGTTCTTAATTTAACGCCAGTATCATTTAAGGAGACTCTAAAAGAAGCAAAGAAGCTAACTCTGATTGAGAAAAAAATAATCCTGATTTATGAGGAAGTAAACAATAGGCACCTAAAGCAGACAATAGATGACTTAAAAAGTTCCATTTACTCCGATGACGATGATGCTCTATTTGACAGCTTGACTTTAACAAGTTGAGAACGCTTTCAATCAAAACCCGTTTTTTTAACATAATTTTATCCCAGATGGGCATGAGTCTATTTTTCTTGTTTTTTTGAATTTTAGTAAAAAGAGAGATACCCTTCTTTCTAAGAGAATTGCATCAATTTTGTCCAATGTATCCCTTGTCAGC
>JAITFW010000001.1 GCA_031281085.1 Chlamydiales bacterium
TGATCGATATTTGCATAAACAATAGCCAATCCGAAAAGAGATCGAAAGTGCACGGTTAGATGATCCTCTATATTTTGCGAAAGCTGATAACCTACTTCTAAGTCCTTTAATGCAAGATCGTAGTTTTGGCATAATAGATAACTCTCTGCACGATTAATATAGCAATCTGCTGAGCCAAGATTGGCAATTTGTTCTGTTTCAAAATCAAGTACTTCTTGAACCGAATGAAAATCAGGAAGGTTTTGAGCATAGGTCAGTTGTCCTAGAGCCAATAAAAGGAAAATGAAGATAAATTTTGGACTTTTCATGAAATGCTTTTTCATTAGGGGATTGAATTTTTCCTATAGCGTAACTCTATAAAATTTTTAATTCAACATTTAGAGTAAAAAATTTTTTTTAACTAGGATCTCTTACAGTACTGTTAACAAATTATTTTTTTTGGTATGATCTAACAACTATTAAAAGTGTACAAATCAAGATTTAATCTGACAGACAGCTATTTTAAAATAATGCCAGTATCATTTAAGGAGTCTTTAAAAGATGTAAAGAAGCTTATTCTGATTGAGAAAAAAATAGTCTAGGTTTATAACGAATCTCAGACAATAAAAACAAAGGAGTTTCCTTATGTCTATTTCATTATCTATATCATCCATGACTTGATGCTTGCCAACAAGTGCGTCTCCTCGACAGATGTTAAAAAATGCTTCTGGGCTAGCCATTACAGCTGTTGCTTTATGCGTACTTTCTAATTTATCTTCTGTTTCTGCTGGCCATTGTGAAGATCAAGAAAGGATATGCGTAAATGTGTGCGATGTAGGTTGGCATATTGGGCTTGCATAAGTAGAGGAGGATAAAAATACTAGCTTTTTATTTTTTTTATCATTTTTAATGATTTCTCTTTCTTTTATGTTTAAAATTCACGAGATCGAAGGTCGCATTATATGGCTATCCTGGATTATTCCACTAGCTCTCGCTTTTATTGGAATTTGGAGATCTCATGTTGAAAAAATAAAGATTTTCTTTTTTCCAAAAGTAGATCGTTATTTTGCATTATCTTTGTTTGGAGGCACGACTGCTAGCGCTTTATTGTTTTTAGCTCGCACGTGGTTTAAAAATATCGAAATAATGAATTTTATAGGAGCTAAAGATGCGCTTTTGTATCTTTTTACCTACTACGCTTTATTCATTCCTCTAATTTTTATTTCATTTTTAGGAGGAGAAATTTGTTGGAGGGGCTATCTTTGGCAAAAATGGAAAAATCATTCTTTTAAGGGAGGAATAACTATTTGGTTGCTTTGGTGTTTATCAAGTATTCCTCTAGTTACTATTCCTCAAGGTATTCCTTATATGGCTATTTATAACTTAATGTTAATGCCAATCCTTCATTTTTTTAGATATAAAAGTAGAGCTATTGGTCCAGGTGCTCTTTTTTATGCGTCATACTGCTCAACATTTATTTATTTGCGTATGATTTTTTCTGGTTCTTAAAAGATAACAATCTAGGGCGTGTCGTCAATTGAGCCATATAACCGATGCAGTGAGGTAAATTCCCGATAAGAAAACCACTGCTAATTTATCGTAACGTGTCGCGATACAACGATATTGTTTCAGTCTGGCGAAAAAATTCTCGATCAGGTGGCGCTCCTTGTAGAGGGCTTTATCGTAATCGCGAGGTTCTTTCCTGCAGTTGTTTTGTAATTGGGACTTCTGTACCAGAGAAAGACCTAAGCGATGATACTGTAATTGCAGCTTACAAAGAACAAAATCATTCTGTAGAAAAAGGATTTCGGTTTTTGAAAGATCCTCTCATGTTTGCTTCCTCTCTTTTCCTAAAAAACCTCAACGAATCATGGGATTACTCATGATCATGACTCTAACTCTTCTCGTTTATTCTATTGCCCAGAGACGTCTTCGTCATAGCTTGAATGCCTTAAGCAAACCATCCCCAATCAAATACGCAAAGAAACTGCAAAACCAACACTTCGGTGGGTATTTCAGTTCCTGGAAGGAATAGAATATATCCGTATGGATGTAGATGGTGTGATTCATGAAACCATAATAGGATTATCTGTTCTTAGACAGCGTATTCTTGGATATTTTGGGCCTGCTGTTCAAAAAATCTACAAATTGAAAATTGTATCTGCTCCAGAAAAATGAAAAATATTTTCATCTGAGTAAACTGCTCAATGTGGGTTCTATGCTCATATATAGTTGATATGCATGATGCTCTATCTTACCGCAATATTCAGATCCTTTACCTGTTTGGGACTACCGAAAAACGATTTAAAGACTTTTGTGATGCGGTTTAGACCTTACCTCGATAAGACTACCTGTAATAGAGGACTTAAGGCAGTTAAGGATGGTTTCTGCTACTTCTGCTGTAGAAAGTAGCGTAGAAGGATCTTCATTAGGGAATTCTCGATGACGCATAGCTGTAGCGGTTCTTTGTGGAGCGATTGCATTGATATAAAGGTGAGAGTATTCTTCTGCTAGTCCTTGTGTAAAGTTAACAATAGCAGCTTTACAACTGGCATAAACAGCATAGTTCTTTCTACCACGAGAGTAGCAGGAAGAGGCTATATTGAGAATATGACCTTGGGGTTTTATTTGAGCGCATTTGCAACAGAAGAGCACGCTGGTTAAATTAGCTGCAACGATCTCTTGAATTTCTTGTTCTGAAAGTCGTATAAAAGGTTTTTTTATAAGAAACCCGACACTATTAATTAATCCATCTACTAGGCCAAATTTGTTAAAAATATCTACAAATGCTTTTTCTACATCGCTATGATAACATAAATTAGCAGGATAACTTTTAGAAGATCGAGAGATATCGATTGCTTCTGCACCCTCTTTTTCTAAGCTTTCCCTGATTGCCTGTCCGATCTCTCCAGATCCTCCTGTAATAATATAGCGCTTATTTTTTAGCGTTTTTAAGCTAAACTCAATACCAGAATGCTGCAGACGAAAAATTTGCTCTGCTAAAAATAAGTCTAACTCTGTTGTAATTTTAATATTGTACTCACTTCCTTCTGTAATAAATATTCGGTGACCTTTAGCAAGAACAAGAGAGCAATCATCGGAGCTGTTTTTTTGGATAGCATTTAGGTGGGCTTCTAAAATAAGAGCATAGGAAAAACTCTGTGGGGTTTGTCCTCGTAGGTATTGACTGCGAGGGGGAATTGCATGAATTTGCTTTAGATCTATTGTATGAATAAGGGTGTCACTAGAGGCGATGCAAGTATCAACAGCTTTGTGTAAACGAGCAAGGGAAATATTTTTTTGTAAAATTTCTTTGTTGACAAAAGGCCTGACTGCGTCGTGAATCACAACAATTTCCGTATGAGGAGGGCAAGCTAATAATCCTTTTAAGGAAGATGCCTGGCGATTTGATCCCCCTGCAACTACATAAACTTGATCTTTAAAAGAAGTCTCTTTTTGGATTTGTTCGATATATTCAGGTGCGCAAACTAGGATAATACGAGAAAAAAGTTGGGTTTTTAAAAACTTGTCTAGGGTATGTTGATAGATTTTTTCTCCAGATAAACGATGAAATTGTTTGGGAATTTGGCTACCAAATCTACTTCCTGATCCAGCCATGAGAAGAATTGCTACAATCATGGTTTTAAATGCTCAAAGTGATCCCTTGTAGCTGTTTATGTAAAAATTCTGCGCGTTTTCTAGCACTTTCTTGAGGATCTAAAAGAGCTGTGTTACAAATATAAGCTAGATGAGCTCGTCTACATGTAAATAATAGATCGTTAATTGTTTTTTCAGAAACTCCTTTAATCCAGTTGAGTTCTAACCCAAGCTTAATTAAGCTTAGAGCATTGAGTGCTTCTTTTTCCTGTAGTTGGTAGGAATGCAAGAGAAGACCATAAGCACGGCTTATCTGATCCTTAATTTCTGGATTGCCTTTCTCTTTTAAATGAGTGCGTAAGGTCTTTTCCAAAGCCATAAAATTCATAATTGTCGTGTGTAAGGAATAGAGAATTGTTTCCTCATTTATACCTAATGTGTAAATATTGCTTAAAATAAGAAGATCGCCGATTAGCTCTTTTAATGTACCTGACATACCTACAGCATATATATTTTCTTGTTGGCTTTTAATGAGTAGTTCTTGTAGCTGTCCACAGTGAATACTAGCGGGTAGGTGTAAATAAGCATGCACTCTAAGAGCTGTTCCTGAGTATTGAGGATAAGAAGTTAAAAAACCAAATTTACGGGAAAAAGAAAAATCAAGAGTTTTACTTAAATCTGTTTCTATTTGATTGAGCCGATTCCAGGTTGTTTCCCATTCTCCTTGGTAATCAACACAACAGATTTGTAAATGATCTTCTTTATTGATTTGCGCAAAGAATAACCCATTTTCATCAAGAACAAATCCTTGATGAGCATGAGTATTAGCCAGATTTTCTAAACATAAAAAATGTTCAAATAAAAATTCTTTGTCAAGGGCAGAGAGTTGGGTGTTTTTTAATGCGATGGATTTAGGTAAACAAGAAAACAGACCGTTGCATAAGACGTTATAGACTCTTTCGAATTCACCATCGAGCATTTTTGCAGGAAAATGATAGCTAGCTAGATTACGGCTTAAAGAAAAACAAGTAGCAGGCCAGATTGCATTTTTTTGATTTTCCCAAGGAGTATGAGAAAGAAGGGTATTTGGCAAATTAGATTTTTTCATTAGAGTTGTTTTTTCCAAGTAGAGTATTGATTTGATCGCGAAGCCAGGCTGCTTGCTCATAATTTTCTTTTTTCAAGGCATCGTTTAATGCCTCATTTAGGGCAACAAGGCGGTTAGAAGAAGGGATTTTAGCGGATTTATCAGGGGACTTTCCTAAGTGCAGAGTTTGATTTTTACGATTTTTGATGACTTTTAGCAGTTGTAAAGGAACTTTTCCCATAGAAGTTAATTCTATAACTAAGATATTTGCAAAAACAGCATAACATTCGCTGCAACCTAAAGGGTTTCCCATTTTGATAGACTCTAAGGTAGTACGGCAGTTTCCACAGCACATTCCAGTTTCTGCATGACTTTCATGAGAGGTTGTTTTACTTGAATAGCCATGTAATTTTTGTTCTAAAATAGGACAAGTAGCACACATCTCGTTACATGTAATCGAAGTATCGAGGATTTCTTTATAGGTTACAGCAATAGGCTTTTTGCAGTGACTACATTCAATAGGTCTTTCAGCCATCTAAGATTTAAGTTCCTTTTTTTTAGATTTTAGGTAAGTTAGGTAAAGCTAGTCAACTATTGTTTTTACTGTAGATCCTTGTGGTGTTATAAATACTAGAAAAAGAGCAACAATCATTAAGGAACTCATAATATACAAGGTAGAAATAATAGGTTGAATAGAAACTGTTTTGGAAATCAACCCAGCCCAAGTCGGACCTAAGTTTGCAACACACCAGGCAGAGCCCATTAATAAAGCAGAAATAGTACTTGGATGTTCAGATAAACATTGGTTTGCCCATGATACAACTAAAGGATTCATGGTTCCAATCATTCCACCTAAACAGGTCAGAAATATCACTGTTTTCCAAGGAGGAATAGAAGATTGTAACAAGAAACTGTAAAGTAAAAATAGTGCACTTATGATTACGGTTAGCAGTACGTATTTGCAATTATATCTATCGCATAGATAACCCGTAATAATCATGCAGACAGCTCCCCCTAATATAAAACAAAGGTGAGCTCCTCCTTGGCATAGCCAAATATGACATTCTTTTGTTTGCATAAGGTCGGGAAGCAAAAAGATAAAGGCTGTTGATAGTGTTACATTAGCAATTTGGATTAAATATAAAGGCAGTAATAGTCTCTTGTGTTGCAAAAAGAGCTGAAGTGTTTGCTTAACCGAAAAGAGAGTTGTTTCTGTTTTTGCATCCAAAGGATAAAAAAATAAGAGACTCAATAAAATCAAAACAGGGATATAAAAAATGAGAGCATGACCATTAAAAAATGCAATCGTTTTTGTAAAAGTAAGTTGAGAAATAGCAAGGCCAATTGCTCCTGAAGAAGAGAATAAAAGAATATGGCGTCCTTTATAATTCTCTGATAATTTGCTTGCAAAGCCAACTGCAGCGGGATGAAAAGAAGAAGAGCCAAGCATCATCAAAAGAAGTAAACAAAAAGAAAAAAATAGATGATTCGTAAATGTCATCCATAGAATAGATGAAGCAAGTCCAATCCCTAACATCATGACGCTCTTGCGATATCCTCGATCAGATATATAGCCAAAGCCCAATTGTAGAGATTCTCCCATGAATCCACTTATACCTGCAAGAATACCTGCTTTAGCCAAGTCAACATGAAATAGCGTTTTATAGATAGGCCAAATGCCTGTAAAGAAATCAAGGATTAAATGACTACACCATAAAAGGCATAAGCTTTTAGGCAAAGTGGGTTTGAAACGGTAATTCATAAACTCAAAAGCCTTGTTTTTTATAGTATAAAATAGGATTATAATATTTATAGCTAATTCATAATAGACAAAAAATGACTGAATCTATAGGTTTTGTTTGAAGATGAGGATTAATAAAACAAAAAAGTGAGGGTTGTCATGAAAATGCAGAAAGTTTTTATTTTACTAGTTAGTTTAGTAGCGTCTTATTCTTTACTTGAAGCTGTTTCTCAGCAAGAAGTGCTTATTGCAAAACTAGATGCTAAAGACCAAAGTATCCATTTACAAGAATTAGCAAAAGAGCAAGAAGCTGAAAAAGCAGAACAGCAAAGGATTGCCAATCAAGAAGAGCGCAAAGTAGATCGATTAAAAAAGCAAGAAAAGCAAGAACAAATGAAGTTGATCCGTAATCTAGAAACAGATGAAGACCATTTTATGGTTGATTCTATTCCTATTCCCAAGGAAGGAGAATAATTCATAAAGCTCAAATGAGGACGATCATGAAAAAACAGATATTATTTCTTTTAGCAGCTAGTGTAATGACGGTTTGTGCTTCTTTATGCGCTGAATCATCTCTTGCAGAAAAAGCAATAGAAAAGCCTGAGCTATCTCTTGCTGAAAAAGTATTTGTTGCAAAATTAAGCGATGAAAATCGTAAGATATTTATTCATCTAGAAAAAGAGCAAAGAGAATCTATAGTTACTGCAGCAAAAAATGGATTGGATCCCGATAAAGCTGTTCAGTATTTAATGGAACCAATGAGCATTGAAGATCGTGAAGTAGATATTAAATTAGGTAAATAAGTCTAGGATAGCCTGGTTTAAAATCCGGGCTGTATTGCAAAAGGATAGCTGAAGAATAGAAAGTGAAATGTATTAAAGCTAAAGTGGCAGAAAATACTAGCTTCAATTGCTTGAGTCCAACGGTAAATTACCCCATAGAAAAGGCTTATACAGAAAGTAAGTACTATTGCAACGAAGTTAGGAGACCAACCAATGTGTAAAAGAGCAAATAAAATGGAGGTAATGATTATGCTGCAGCCAGTGCCTAATGGTTTTAATCCGAACGCCAGATCTAACTCTTTTTGAAAAAATCCACGAAAAAAAGCTTCTTCTGGAATAGAGACAAAAATCAAGTTTTGAATCATCCAAATCAAAAAGACAGATGGCATTTTAGGATCAAAGGTAATCGCTTTTAAATAATAGGAAACAACAACTAAGCTAAAGATCATGAGCGCTAATGCCGGTGTAATTTTTTTGATCAAATTCCACATTTTTTCTTTAGATCCTATTAAAGGCAATAGAAAAGCGAGCGCAAAAAGGCCGATAAACGGTTTATCAAAATTTAACCATAAGGTTAATGGGTAAGAGTTTTTGCTAATCATCAAATCAGAAACGATTTTCCAATTAGCAAAGCCAGGAGAGAAATGCATAAGTAAAGAGATAGAGATGAAAACAGCAGTGCCAAACAGTAAAAAGCGAATAGAAACAGTTGTGGTTTTTTTCAAAGCGTATTGACAAACACCTAATAGAATAATAGGAATTAAAGATGCAGTTGTTGCTATGTGCGTGTATAAAGCTAAAAAATAGGCAATGAACAAAAAAATAGCCCAAAGCCATTTCTTACAAATCCATAGACTCATTAAGCTTGCACCTAGAGCAAAAAAGCATAGGATGAAAAGAGGATTTTCTTTAAAGATCTCGTAACTAAAAGAACTTGTTTGCATAATGCTCCTTGACTTTTTAAGTTTCTATTGTCTTCGTTAAGATGATAAATTCCAAAATAAAATTGAAAAATATTTCATCTTTTTTAAAAGTGGAACTATTGTTAAAAACAAAATCTGGTAGAATCAGTTGGTTTTAAGGGATTTATATGTTGCGTAAAAAATCAGGTGAGATCGAATGGCTAGAATTTGAACTTTTACAAGAAATTCCTCATCTTAAAGCAGGAGTTTTTTTGAGACACGGAGGAATCAGCCAAGGCTCTTATGCATCGCTTAATTTGGGAGCAAATACAGGGGATCTTGCAGAACATATCATGTACCATCGCAAGCAAGTACAGCGGTTATTTAATTTTAAAGAAATAGTGACGGGGAACCAAGTGCATGGAGTTCATGCTGAGTGGATACAAGCGTTTAAACAGGAAGTAGGAAACTGTGATATTTTATTAACCGATTTGTCTGAGATTGGCTTATTAACGACTCATGCAGATTGTCAGGCTGCAATTTTTTATGACCCCTTACGAAAGGCGATAGCTAATACACATGCAGGTTGGAGGGGAAATGTGGGTAACGTGTATCGTGAAACAGTAAGAACGATGCATAAAGCCTTTGGTTCTAATCCTGCTGATTTGTTTGTTTGTGTTTCACCGAGCCTTGGACCAAAACACGCAGAGTTTAAAGAATATAAGAAGGAATTTCCACCTGATTTCTGGAAATACCAAGTCACCCCGTTTCATTTTGATTTATGGGCTATTGCTAAAGACCAATTAGAAGAAGCAGGAGTGTTACCTTCTCATATTGAGATTGTAAGCATGTGTACATATTGCAACGCAGAAGATTTTTATTCCTATCGTCGAGATCGGATAACAGGAAGAAATGGAACAATCATTGGCTTTACTGAGAAGGCATTTGATTAAAAAATAGAACAGCTTCTTTAGCAAGGGTTTCTTGTATCTTCTTACGGTCTACTCCTTGAGAGTCTTCATAGAATCTAGGGTGTAAAAACCGCCTACCAACACTTGTAGCTCTATTGAGAAAAGTGTAGTGATTAGCATTTCCTTTAAGAATTTTAAGCGATACTCGATTCATGATTTTAGCAAACCACTTTGCGTTTTGTTCTGTAGGTGCAATTTCATCTTGTTCTGATGCTACGATGTAAAATGGAGGTTGAATGTTTTTTAAACTTTGTTCTGTAAACATCCATCCCAAAGCAGGAGCCATTACAAAAAAAGCAGAAATGCGTTGATCATGGAAAGATTGGAATACTTGTTTAAAGTCCGTTTCCTTGATCTTATCTAGAGAAATGGTTTCTCCCAATTGTTGGTTACAGATTTGCTGAAACGCGCTTTTTTCAATTTCCTTTACACAAGCCCCAGCTATCCATAAACCTGTAGTTGCACCTAATGAATACCCACTGAACCCAATACGGCTTTGGTCGATGTGGTTTTGAAATAAACTGTTATGTAAAATTTGATCAATCACAAAAGAAACGTCTTTAGGTCTTTCCCAAGTTTTAATATAGAATTCTGGAATTTTATTATTCCAAGTATTGCCATAATGGTCCATAGAAGCCACTATATATCCATTAGCAGCTAGGACTTCAGCAAGCCATGCAAGATTAAAGCGATCTCCGCCATGACCATGTGAAAGAACAATCAAAGGGTAGGCTTCTTTCTGCTTGCTTAATACAGCGTCTCTTGCTTCTCCACAACGCACCCACATGCCTAAAGGGTTAATAGATGGTGTTTCTGGATCAATAGGATACCATATTTCTGTAACAACAGGACGTTTGCGCTCTATATCATAAAAATGCAGGGTAGTAATTCCTGTTTTTTGAGGATGAAGGATAATCTTAGTAAAATATTGACTTAGGGATGTTTTTTGACTTAAAGGCCATAGCACAAGCAGAAAAGCTGCCAGATAAAGAACCCAGTTTGTTTTCTTTTTACATATTTTCAAGCTAAAACTTGTTTTTGACATCTATTTTTTCCTAAAAGGGGAACTCTTTTTATTCTTAAGAGGGAGTTGTAAAAAATTAAGTAATTTTTGCATAACGGTTTAACAAGGTCTTTGTCATCGAGAGATAAATCATTGTTTTGCTTGTATTTGAAAGATGTTCGTAATCTTTATGCCTTTTTCTGCCTTTGATTTTCTTCCCACCGTCATATCCACAGAGCTCCCTTTTTCCTCTGTTTTTACGCTCTGACTGTCTATGATTGCTCCTCTTGCTTGGGCTTTCCTCCCGAGAAATTCTTGCATTTCAAACTCTCCTCGCTTTTGCCATATGACAAATTGTGTATACGCAATATTCCATGGAGGAAGATCATGGACAGGCGGCACCAACTGCATTCTGAACGAATTAAGTAGAACATTGCGCTCATTACTAGTTCCCTCATCTTTCAATGCTTCTAACTATCACTGTAAATTAAATTTTACAATACCTTCTTACAGAAGCATACCGTATAGGGAATAATCTTGACATAAAATTCTTCGGTAAGGGACGGTATCTCTTGGAAGAGGGAATTTTCTAAAGGTTAAGATACAGAGATGAAAAATTCTACTTTTGATCAAGCTTATTTTTACGTTGGCACAAAAGCATATCTAGAATGTCCATGCTTTCTTCATCAATAGAACCATCCCATTTCTTTTGTCTAAAATGCATTTGAAATGCCTGTATCACTTTTTTCGTTTCTGGATCTAAAGAACCGCTTTTAGGTGTTTTGTATCCCCAATTGTGGAGATTTTCTTGCATCCAAGGAATGCTGATTCCTGAAGGTTTATTGGAATGTACTCTATCCATGTTGGAGTCGTACCAAACTCCGACACCTTTCTTAGCAAGAGATTCCCAATCAAAAAGGGGGCCTGGATCAACTTTGCGACCTGGGGCAATATCAGCATGACCTATGACATTTTCAGAGTTGATAGACCATTTTTTAATCAGGTCTTGGGATAGACAAGTAACGATATCCATCTGCTTTGGAGGAAAAGGGTGCCATATTTTTTTAGCTGAAGGATTTTGATTTCCTGCCCGACGTTGGGCATGTATAGCTTGGCTCCACATTTTTTTAAGTGAGGGTTCAGAAGGCTCATTAGAAATGATACCATATGTATATCCCCAATTTACAATCTCTAAACCTATGGAATTAGAATTCACATCGCTTTCACCTCTCCATTCTGCTACTCCTGCATGCCAAGCTCGCATGTTTTCTGGGACAAGGCGATAAACTGGATCCCCTTCTGGGGGAATTAAAAAATGCGCACTTACCTGACTGGTTTTCGAAGTAAGTATTTGTAAGGCTTCATCTGTAGGACAAGCGGTGAAATGCATAACAAGCATCTTTGGAGATCCTTCATTTCTTCTTTCTGTAAAATTTGGAGAAGGATATTCTACAATGGCGATATTGGAGGATAGTGATGTCATAAGCACTCCTTAAAATATTTCATGCTATGTTTATATGAGAAGCTCTATTTTTAAGCTAATCTAATTTTTGGAAACAGAGAGCAATTCTAATTTTTAAAAACTCTTTATTTTTATTTTCAAAAAAATTACATGTAAATTAAAGGAAGGTATAGATGAAAAAAATATTAGTTCTGATTCTATTTTCTACTTTTATTTATGCTGCTGAAACAAGGGATGTACCGGTTTTAATTTTAGGAGGAGGACCAGCTGGTTTAACAGCTGCTATTTATTGCGGACGCGCTGGGATTAAACCGGTTGTGATTACGGGAGATGCTATAGGGGGTGTGATTACGCAATCCTCTAGAGTAGAAAATTGGCCAGGAAAGGATGTGATTTCAGGAATTGAATTAGGTAAAAGCCTTGAAAGCCAAGCTCGTCTAAATAGCGCTGAATTGCTTAGAGAGGAAGTGATCGATGTAGCACTTTCTCAGGACCTTTCTCAAAAAGCTCATCAAATAACAACTCGCTCTTTAATCACTCAGGAAGAGACTATATATTATACGCCCATTGTAGTTATTGCTTTAGGGGCGACTCCTAATAAATTGCATATTCCTGGGGAGCAAAGTTATTGGTCTAAGGGAGTATATAGTTGTGCAGTATGTGACGGAGGATTTTACAAGGACAAAATCGTTGCAATAGTGGGAGGGGGAGATGGAGCTTTGACAGAAGCGCAATACCTTGCTAACCTTGCTAAAAAAGTTTACATCATAGTTCGTGGGAGAAGTTTTCGTACTGTAGAAAAGCAAAGAGAGAAACAAGTGATATCCTTGCCAAATGTAGAAGTTCTTTATCAAACTATAGTAAAAGAGATAAAAGGGGAAAAAGATCGGGTGGGTTATCTTATTTTATCTAATGAAAAACACAAAAAAAGTTATCACCTACCGGTAGATGCTTTATTTTTAGCTATTGGCTCTGTTCCGAATACAGGATTGTTTGTCGATCAATTAGAGATGGATTCAGGGTATATTCGATTAAAAGAACACCAAAAGACCTCCATTAAGGGAGTATATGCCGCAGGAGAAATAGCAGATCCTGAATTTAAGCAAGCGATTTGTGCAGCAGCAGATGGAGCTAAAGCAGCCATGCAATTACAAAAAGAGATCAACAAACCGTGTAAACCTTGTGAGCTTTTACAAAATAGATTAAAAAAGGAGATGTAAGTGAAAAATATTCTAATCGTTCTAAGTGGTTTGTTTATGGTTTGCGCTTTGCCGATCTACTCTGCAAATAAGCAATTACCTAGAAACCAGAGAAATATTCGTGAAGTCACTTCTTTAGAAGAATTAAATATATTTTTAAAACCTCAAAAAATAGTCTTTATCGACTTTTATAAAGATTCTTGTTCTCCTTGTGAGCAATTTGAGTTTTTATATGAAAATTGGGTAGGTCTATTTAAGGAACAAATTATCTTTCTTAAGATCAATGCAAGTGACCCAGAAACAGATGACTTATGCAAAAAGTTTGGGATCACTTGTTTTCCTACTTTGATCGTTGTAGATAATGAAAAAGAAATTGCTAGACATAAAGGAATGAAGGAAATCAAAGAGATGAATATAAAAAGATTTTTAGCTCATTTAGAGGATTAAGGCTTCAAATAAGTCGATAAGCGGTTTTTCCAACCAGGGAGCCAGTGCGATTCATCTCTGGGTGCATTAGCTACACGGTTTTCAAGCAATGCACTAGCTATTTTCACAAAATCCTGGACGGGATTAGTGGATTGATTTGGCATATTTTGTATCACTTGTTTTAGACCCCACCCTTGATTTGCATATTGCTCTTTGACCATAGTTCCCTCTCCTTTAAAATGAATATAATCTATAATGGCATACTTTCCATTAGAGGTTTGGGCAAGTAGATGTATTTTTTTGATAAAAGATTTTTTTTCTTCAGGAGGAAGAGAAAAAAGAATGTTTGCAATAGCTTTTTGAGAGCGCTCTGCAATAAAAAGCATTTGCAATTCAATGGTTTGAGTCAATAGCTTTTTTAAGCTTTGCTTACGTGAATCTTGGGTTTGGTCAAATTCTTGCTTAGAATGCCAAGGGCAATCTTTTTCTTTTTTAAGCCAAGAAGGAAGAGAAACACGGTGTTTTTGTAAGAATAGAAGAAAATCAGGAAATGTGTCTGTAAATTGCTTCTGTCTATCTTTTGGATACCAAATAAAATGACCGATCCCTAAAGAGAGAAAATCTTCACCAAAGTTCCAACTCAGCAATTTATGAGTAGTGGCTCCGCATTCATTTTGCCAAATTTTTTGACCAATGACAGGTACTTCCTTTTTGGAAAGGCTGAAATAGGAAGTGTGAAGAATATGTGTTTTCCCATCACAACTCATGATAAGAAATAGAAGAGATAATAGCCTTAAAAACATAAAGCCTATTTGTAAATGTTAAGAGAAATCATACTGCTTGCAAACGCGGGTATATTGCGGCCTGCTATAGTAAACCAACAACCAGCAATAATTCCTACGTTTTGATTGAAATGATACTCAATTGCAGGTGCAATGCTTATTTGCTCTTTTGAAGCAGAGCCTATTGAATGAGGAATGCCATTCAAAAAAGAACCTCTTTCTCCTTTAAAACGCGTTTTATTAGTGTGTATATATTCTAAATCGCAAGCTAAAACAAAACGTTGAGTTAAAGACCATTCTAGCCCCAATAGAGAAATAAAAAATTGTCCAGGAAATACTTTGCCTCTTGTATGAGGTCCTCCTCCATAGGAATTGAATCCTTTTACATGAACCGGAGTAGGAATATAATAGCTTAAACTAAAACGAGTTGCTAAAAAATGAGAACATCCCATTTGAAATGTTTGCCCAATAATTAAACCAGCTCCTGGGAAATAGCTACCTAATCCGCCTGCGTCTAAACCTTGTTTATGCAAGCTTAAGTATTGATATTTTCCTGTAGGTAAGGTAGCGAGTAGTCTTAGTTTAATTGCAGGTCCAGCAGGAGCAACTTTGTATAGTTGAAAGCCTAGGGATATGGGAATATCTCCAAATGCCCATGCATGAGTATCTTTCTGATGCTTATATAACACTAAAGGGTTGAATTGAAAGTCACAAATTTTTGACAATCCGAATTGGATATCTAATGCAAAAGAGCCGATAAATAAGTGAGGCATAGAGTGGTTTTCCCAATGGGCATTGTAGTGCCCATAGGTATTTGTGAAGAACAAATAGGATTGCATGTTATAGTGACCTTTAGGAACGACATTTGCAGTTGGTGTAAGCAAAGGTCCTGTAAACCAGGGTTCAGTAGGAGCCATATGAATCATATCAGAAAAGCTTGCAAACCCAAGTAAAGGAGAGCATAAAGCAACAAATCGTATTAGATAATTTTTAAAAACATGCATGTTCTAGTCATTTAGGTTTTATATTTTAATCCAACAAGGCACAAGTAGATTTTTTTGCATCTCATTCGTATATTTTGTATAAACACTTGAAAAAGTCAGGTTAATGTAAGATAAAAAAGGATAACATTGCTTTATACACCTACTCTAACATGAAAATAGAAACTTTAACTTTACCAGGTATCAGCTTAATTAAGCCACAAAGATTTTTTGATCAGAGAGGTTTTCTTTCGGAAACATTTCATAAACAACGCTATGTCGAAAAAGGGATTCGTTGTGAATTTGTTCAGGACAACCATTCTTTTTCTCAATATGGAACCTTAAGAGGAATGCATTTTCAGAGATTGCCGGGTCAAGAAAAATTGATTTGGGTAATACAAGGGGTTATTTTTGATGTAGTAGTGGACATTTGTTCGACTCGTTCTACTTTTGGTAAATGGTTAGGAGTTTATTTGGATGCAGAAAAAGGAGAGCAATTATTTATTCCTACAGGGTATGCGCATGGGTTTTGTGTCATTAGCGAAACCGCCCATGTTTGTTATAAGGTAAGCAGTTTTTTTGACCCATTAGAGGAAAAGGGATTTCGTTACGATGATCCTGATGTGGGGATTGAATGGCCTCTTTCTTCAGTTATCCTTTCTGAAAAAGATCGCAATCAACCATTTTTACGGCAAATAACATGAGGATTTGGATTCTGGGTGGCAAAGGGATGCTAGCTGGTATATGCGCAAAAATGTGTATGCAAAAAAAATGGCAATGTATTGTTGATGACAGATTTTTAGCTGATATCACAGATTATGATCCATTGTTACAAAGAGCTAGGTTCATACAACCGACACATATTATTAATTGTGCTGCTTATACTCATGTAGATCAAGCAGAAAAAAATCCAGAGATCGCTTTTTTGGTAAATGCAACAGGAGCGTTTTTTGTGGCAAAAGTAGCAAAGTTCATAAATGCGCACTTAATGCATATTTCAACGGATTACGTATTTTCAGGAGATCAACAAGCTCCCTACTGCGAAGAAGATACCCCTTGTCCTCTAAATATGTATGGCGCAAGTAAACTAGAAGGAGAAAATCTAGTATTGGATATTCATCCTAGTGCGTGTATTCTTCGTACTTCTTGGGTTTTTGGTGCAAAAGGAAAAAATTTCATCAGTTCTTTATTGCCTCTATTACAAAATCAAGAAGAGATTGACGTGGTTCAAGATCAATGGGGATGTCTTACGTATTGTTATGATTTAGCTTCTATTATTTTGCATCTTAGTCTTATACGAGAGAAAGGAATGTATCATTTTGTAAATCAAGGGGTTTGTTCTCGTTTTGACATTGCGAAAGAGCTTTTTGAAAAGCTACAAGACCGTATCTTTTGTAAGAAAATTGTTCCTACTTCAGCTAGTAACTACGTAAATATGGCAAAACGCCCAAGGTTCAATGTATTAGGGACACAGAAAATTTCTAAAAAGTTGAACAAAACTCCCAGACATTGGAAAGAGGCATTAGGAGAATTTTTACTAGATGCGATCACGGTTTAAATCTTTATTAGTTACCGGAGGGGCGGGCTTTATTGGCTCTTGTTTTATTCGTTATGGATTAAACAAGGTTTGTGGAGTTGAGAAAATAGTAAATCTTGATATGCTAACCTACGCTGGCAATATGCATAATTTAGACTCTATTCAAAACGATAGACGTCATATATTTGTACAAGCAGATATTTGTGATCAAAGAGCAGTAGCACAGCTTTTAGAAGAACATCAGATTGAAGCAATTGTGCATTTTGCTGCAGAAAGTCATGTTGATAGAAGTATTTCAAAACCAAAAGAGTTTTTAGGGACCAATGTAGGAGGAACTCTTGCTCTACTAGATCTTGTACGTTTATCTCCTCAAATTCATTTTCATCATGTATCTACCGATGAAGTGTATGGATCTCTCACTCATCAAGAGAGTTCTTTTAAGGAAACATCTCTTTATAAGCCAAATTCTCCTTATGCAGCTTCCAAAGCAGCAGCAGATCACTTTGTACGTGCATATGCCCATACGTATAAACTTTCAACCACGATTTCTCATTGCTCCAATAATTATGGACCGTATCAACATCCAGAGAAGTTTATTCCTAAGATGATTGCAGGCTGTTTGCATAAATCCTTTTTGCCTATATACGGGGAGGGAATGAACATTCGCGATTGGTTATTTGTTGAAGATCACGTTAAGGCTATTTGGACGATTTTAGAGAAAGGAGTTTTAGGAGAGTCTTATGCTATAGGAGGGAGATGCGAGAAAACAAATATCGATGTACTTTATTCTATCATCGATATTTTTTCTATCTTAAAAGACGAAGATCCCACTCAGCTAAAGCTTCTCATTAAAAAAGTAGCTGATAGACCAGGGCATGATTTACGTTATTCTATTGACGTTACCAAGATTAAAGAAAATCTTGGTTGGATGCCTATGTATGATTTTGAATCCTCTTTAAAAAAGACTATTCTCTGGTATTTAGAGCACCCAAAGAGGTTAGAATGTTAAAAATTATTTGCGTAATACCCGCTAGGTTATATTCTACGCGGTTTCCTAAGAAAATCCTCACCCTATTATACGACAAACCTTTAATCCAATGGGTATGGGAAAAAGCATGTTCTATTTCTTATTTTAATCAAGTGGTAATTGCTATAGATGCAGAAGAGACAAGAGAAGTTGTCCAATCCTTTGGTGCTAACTATATCATGACGTCTCAAGAATGTCTAACAGGAACAGATCGATTGGTCGAAGTTATGCAAAAAGGTTCTATGCAAGCAGATATATGGGTCAATTGGCAAGCGGATGAACCATTTATCAACGAGCAAATGATCACAGATCTTTTGCAGTCGACTTCCCATAGCGATATATGGACTTTGAAAAAAAGAATAATCCATGCTTCCGATATTTTATCACCTCATATTACAAAAGTCGTCTGTAATCATGAAGGTTATGCGCTTTATTTTTCTCGTAGTGCCATTCCGCATTATCGAGATCAAAATACATTACAACTGTATTATCAACATATTGGGCTTTATGCTTTTTCTCAAACAGCTCTAGAGAAGATCTCTCGATTAGATTCTTGTAGCATTGAAGAAGCAGAAAAATTAGAACAGTTACGCTTTTTGTTTTACAATCTACGCATTTGTGTAAATGAAACTCTAGAGAGCTCTTTAGGGATCGATCTTCCTGAGCATCTTGCTCAAGCAGAAAAGCATTTAAGACTGTGGACTTAAATAGCCAATATCCTTGAAGTAACTACTACTGTTGCAGACTCCATAAATGCGCAATCCACCATGGATTTATTATCGAACGTCTTTGGCCATTCATGAATATCAAAATGAGAAATCATCAATATTATGAAAAATTCATAGAATTTAAGAAAGCAATTCTTGGTTTTTTTGAAAACATCTCTAGTTATCAAAAGGAGTTAAGGGTCTTCTTTCTTAAAAATTTCATATTGTAAATTCTTAATTCTAAATTTTTCGAGTATATCTCTTTGGTTTTGTGTTAAAATGTTCGTTTTAGGTTGCATATGAGTGAGAATTTTAGCAAAATTTATAAAAAGATTGCAAGATTTTGGTTAGCTGTTATGTCTTTTTTCTAATGATTTTGAGTATATGAGCATAGAAGATATAGATCATTCTAGAACAAAAGCCTATTCACCCCAAACCAATGGCATTTGTGAACGATTTCATAAAACGATGAAAATAGAGTTTTACGATACAGCATTTAGGAAGAAGATCTATCAAACAATAGAAGAGCTTCAACAAGGATGTAGATGATTGGCTCAAGTATTACAATCATGACAGACCCCATTCAGGGAAATCTTGTTATGGCAAGACACCATTAGAAACATGTAAAAGTAGTAAACATGTAGCGATCGAGAAAAATAATGAGATGCTATATAATCAGGAGAAAACTGACAGTAAAGAGAAATATGATTAAATGCTATTTTAAAATAGGTGTCTGTCAGATTAAATCTTGATTTGTACATATCTTCTGTCTGCAATTTCATCATCAGAATTTCTGGTTTTCTACATTTGTTACTTTTTCTAATTCCATCATGCTCTTTGCCTTTTTTAAGAGCTTTATTTTACTGAAATGTTCTTTATTTTCTGGTTTCGAAAGTACTCTATTGTCTACTTTAGGAGCGTATTGCTTAAATCCTCATAAACCAACGGTTGTTTTTTTTCACAATTAATGTTAGCAACTTTACTAACTTTGAAGACTTCCTAAATTGTACTAGCGTTAGTTTAAACTGGTATTAAAAAATAAACCCCCTTTTTTAAATACTTCTAAGACATATTCAACCTATCTCAGGCATAGAACTTTAACATTGATTAAAAAAGGAAAATCTCATACGTATACTATTTTTTGTTGACTTGAATTCGTAATAAAAATTACAGTGAAGCCATAAAAATGATGCAAATAAAGCTATCAAAACAAAAAATTCTGCTTAGAATACGCTTTAAAAGAGGTTGTTCTTTTTTGTGGTTTTTTATTTAAAGCAAGTTTGCATCAGATGTAGCTATTTAAAAAGCTCATTGTAGGCAAATATGATGATCTTCAAGATGTCTACATCGTAGCTGCTTGCGGAATTGCTAATTTCTTGCAAAGAAGTTATTAACTCCGTGGGCAGTTACGAATTGTCATTTATCGAAATTAAATGATCCAAACCCAGGGGGATCTATATGCAATGGAATTTGAAAAAGGTGTGGCCCGCAATTGCTGCATCTATGTTATTAGCAACAAGCTTTACGTATGCGGATTTTGGTGATTCATTATCCTTGCGTAATATAGAAAATCGTCTTAATTGCCTTGAGCAAAGACGAGGTGTAAATGGAATGATCAACCCTCCTGCAATGCCTTTAACTAGAAATGGATGGGATTTTCAAGTATCTGCAGATGCTCTTTTATGGCAACTATTTGAAGATGGTCTTAGCTATGCTGTGGAAACAACATCTACCGGTTTTCCTGTTGGAGCTGATGGAGTAAAAAGTAAGTACAATTGGGGATTCCGCATTGGCGTCGATTGGACTCTACCACATGATAATTGGGATGTAGATCTCTCTTGGACACATCTAATTAGTAACCGTCGTGGCAGCTCTACAGCAGATACTGCAGGTACTACACCAAATGTTTTGGTAAAAGCACAAGGTTTTGCAAACAAAAGTACTGTGGGATATACCGCTGCACGTGCAAAATACCACAATCGCCTTGAGCAAATTGATCTTGATCTAGGCCGTGAGTTTTTCATTAGTAAATGGGTAACGCTACGTCCTTTCTTTGGACTAAGAGCTGATTGGTTAAGTCAAAGGTTTTGTACCTCTTATAGTTCTGCTTCTGATATGTCTCTAGCCCAAAACACTAACCAAAAAAATAAATGGTGGGGAGTTGGTATTACATCAGGACTTAATACACAATGGAGTTTCTGCAGTGGATTTAGCATCTATGGAAATGTAGCTACTGCTATTGAGTATGGGTTACAAAAACTACAATTGAGCGAATCTGGTGATGTTACTGCTTCATTTAGCAGAAGCTACCACATTTGCAGACCTATTCTAGATTTACAACTTGGACTAGGTTGGGATTATAACTTCTGCGAAGATGCGTTTCACCTTGGATTAAAATTAGGTTGGGAAAACCATGTGTATTTCGATCAAAGCAGGTTCTTGTCTTACAATACAGTCAACTATTCAGATAACACTTCTGGTGGAAGTCTGACTTATCAAGGCTGGATGCTACGCGCTTGCTTTGACTTCTAAGTAAGTTCTTTGCTCTTGCAAAGAAAATAGACACCAGGATTAAGTGAACATATTCACCTAAACTGGTGTTTTTTTTATTGTAATCTATTTCTGTTAACATACTCACCTTACGCAAAAGAAAACTTTTAAGACAGCCATATCAGATGTTTAGCTGAACTGGGGGCTTCTTCTTTTACATAGATTTTTAATTGCTCAATCTGGTCTTGATTAAGCCGGCATGTAGTCAAATTCAACAAAACTTCTTTACCGCCTTCTGAATAGGTTTTATAGTAACGCCTTATTGTTTCCTCATCTAGGAGTAAAGGAGCATGTGCTACCTGTGAATAAGTCCATCTGCATAGCCTTTTATAGTGCTTTAAATTTTTATTGATAAAATGGAATGCTTTCCTTCATCAAAACTAAGAGAGAAAAGACATGGCAAAGCCGTATTCAATACCGATCTATTCAATGCATGGTTGAAACAAGAATGAATTCCAAACTTGAGTCCTGGCTAAGTTTTGATTCTTGATCATGCAAGTTTTCATAAATCAGCGGAAACTAGAAAATGGATAGAGTCATGTGGATGTAAAATTCTCTTTCTTTCTCCTTACTCACCAGATTTACATCCTATCGAAAAATATGGGGCTAATAGGAAAACGAACATTCGAGATCTTCTGCCTTCTGTAGCTTCTTTATCTGATGCTTTGGATCTAGCTGTTTTATCAATGTCAATTTAAAACACTATATCTCGTTCATGGCGATGTCGAGCTCTGAGAATACCTTTTTGATTTCTTGTTAAAATGTTGGCTTTGGGTTGCGTATGAACGCCAGTACAATTTAAGAAAAAGATAAGCCATTGAAAATGAGCCATTTTCATGTTAAAGTATTTCTTTTTTTATAGAAAAAACCACTAACTTAAAAAATGCATGAAGAAAAAATCATCGAACTCTATCGGAGTAAATAGAGCTTTCTTAAGGCATCCATTATCTGCTTTAAGAGCGTATTGTTTACATCCTCATAAATCAGGATTATTTTTTTCTCAACCAGAGTTTAGCAACTTTGCTAGTTTTTAAGGTTCCTTAAATTATACTGGCGTCATATGAGTAAGTCTCATATTTCAATCTATGAGAAATATTCAATATGTTTATTCTTTTTTCTAATGATTTTCAGTATGTATCTGCTTTTAGTTAGTAAGAAATTTCAGGTTTTAATAGTAAAAGGGCTTCTTTTAAAGCATGAATAAAAAGATCAATTTCTTCAAAAGTATTATAAAAAGCTAAAGAGATCCTTAATAAAGAGCTTACATGATAACGTTTTAAGATAGGTTGAGCACATAAATGTCCTGTTCTTATCGCAATTCCTCTTAAATCAAGCAATGTAGCCAAATCAAGAGGATGAAATCCATCAATAAAAAAACTTACGATAGGTCCTTTTTTCTGAGCTATGCCAATGATTTTTAATCCTGTAATCTCCATGAGACGCTGAGTAGCATATTCCAACAGATTTTTTTCCCATATAGAAGTGAGCTTTTGATCAATTGCTTCTATATAGTCTAATGCCGCACCTAAACCTATAACCTCTGCAATCATGGGTGTTCCTGCTTCAAACTTTAAAGGGGGTTCTTGATAGGTGATTCTATCAAACGCTACTTTATCAACCATATCTCCTCCTCCTTGATAAGGAGGCATCCTTTCTAATAAAGAACGCTTGCCATATAACACTCCTAATCCTGTTGGGCCATACATTTTATGTGCTGAAAAAGCATAAAAGTCCACGCCTAGCTTTTGTACATCGATTAACATATGAGGTACACTTTGAGCCCCATCGATAACCACTTTAGCACCTTTTGCATGAGCTTCTTTAACGATTTCTTCAATGGGATTAACAGTGCCTAAAACGTTTGACATATGTACAATGCTTACAATTTTGGTTTTATCAGAAAGCAGTTTTTGGAATTCTTCAAAAATCAATTCCCCTGATTCATTTACAGGGATCACTTTAAGATGAGCCTCTTTTTCCTTGCAGCACATATACCAAGGAACAATATTGGAATGGTGTTCCATTTCAGAAATAAGCACTTCATCACCTGGTTGTAAACAGAATTTACTCAGGCAATGAGCCACAAGATTAATAGATTCTGTTGTGCTTTTGGTAAATATAATTTCCTCAACACAAGCAGCATTTAAGAAGCGTTTAACCTTTTGGCGAACAGTATTGTAATGAGCACTTGCTTTACTAGCAAAATCGTAAACAGAACGATTTACCGTTGCATAACGATTTGTATAAAAATCAGACATTGCATTAATTACAATCTGCGGCTTTTGAGCTGTAGCTGCTGAATCTAAATAAATAAAAGGACGGCTATGCATTAACTGATGTAGCATAGGAAAATCTTGTCGTACTTCCCAAACATTAAATTCTTGGTTCAAAACATTTCTCTCGAAACTTGCTCTATTAAAGATCGGTAAGGGATTTCTCGAATAATTTCTTGAGCATAAGCACTAAGAAGCATCTCTCTAGCTTCTATAGGACTTAAGCCTCTTGTTTTTAAATAAAAGAGCTGATCTTCGCTCAATTGAGAAACGGTAGCACCGTGAGAGGCTTTCACATCATCTGCAAAAATCTCTAGGTTGGGTTTACTGTTAGCAATTGCTCCAGAGCTTAAGAGCAAATGATTATTTAACTGATAAGCCTGCGTTCCTTGTGCCTCAGAGTCCACTTTAATTTTCCCTTCAAAGCTCGATCGGCTAAAATCATTTAAGATTCCTTTAAAGTGTTGCAAAGAACTAGTGTCTGGCGCCTGATGCTCAACGGTTAAATGGCAATGTGAGGCAGCTTTTCCAGAAAGGTTAAGAAGGCCTTTTAGTTGAGTTTCACTCTCTTTTTCCTTCAAATAAATATGTGCATTTAACCTAGAAACCCTGCCACCCGCACTCAAATGCGTGGCATGAAAAGTGGCATTTTTTTTCAAAATAGCTCTTAAAGAAGAAAACTGCCACCTATGCTCTCTATGATACTCTATAGAATACGCACGAACTTCTGCTTTCTCTTCCAATGCAAAATCTAATAAGGGCAAACTTAAATAGTTATCGCTTTTGTAACCCAAATCAGAAAAGATCCACTTTGTTTGCGTATGAGCTCCTACTACAATTTGCATGCGAGGCGCCATAAAAAGAGACTTCTCTGTTATCATTTGCAAACATTGAATAGGCGTATTTACTACAATTTTTGGAGGAATGTAAATAAATAAACCATTAGAGTGCAAGGCTAGATTTAGAGCAGCAAAAGGATCTTGCTCTCTTTGAAGTTGTTGCTGAAGATGATGTTGTAAAAAAGTTTTATGCGAATGCATAGCTTCCGATAAAGACAAAACTTTGATTTGAGGAGGTAAGGCTGAAAAATTGCTCAAATTCAGATGAAAACAACCATTAACAAATAGAAAATAACTGTGCTTGCTTTCTGGAAGAATCTCTGATTCAAACTGCTTTCTATCTACTTCAGGTCTATTATATGTCTGATCGATTGCTAAAGTAGCTAATTCCTGTAAAGAAACGTATTTGAATGCATCTTGAGTACGATTTGGTAGCCCCAGTTCTTGGAATTTTTCCCACGCTAGCTGACGATAAAAGCTGAGCTCATCTACTGTTTTCAGTTTTTCAAATTGTGCTTCTAAATGTTGTAAAAGCGAAAGCTGTGCATGTTTAGTTAAGCCAGTCATACCCTTTTCTCTCCAGTTCTAAAGCCAGTGCAACTGTGCCCGATTTTACAATTGTCCCATCCAAAATAACATGAACAAAATGAGGCTTAATATAATCGAGTAAGCGTTGATAATGGGTGATTAATAACAAACTCGAATCTGGTTTTAAGACGCTTTGAACACCTTTAGCAACCACTTTCATAGCATCAATATCCAACCCAGAATCAGTTTCGTCAAGAATAGCAAGTTTTGGCTCTAAAACAGCCATTTGCAGGATTTCATTTTTCTTTTTTTCTCCACCTGAGAATCCCTCGTTAATGTTACGTGATTTAAATTCGCTTTTTACTTCTACAAGCTGCATTTTTTCTTGTATAATTTCATTAAATGTCTCTTCAGATAGAGGTTCTAGAAACTGTGCTTTGCGTTTGGCATTATAAGCTACATGCAGGAATTGAAAGTTAGAAATCCCTGTAATCTCTACAGGATATTGAAACCCTAGAAATATTCCCAAATGAGCTCTTTCATACGCGCTTAATTCCAATAAACTCTTCCCTTCGAAAATGAGATTGCCCGCAGTAATCTCATAAGAAGGATCTCCTGCTAAAATTTTTGCTAAAGTAGACTTGCCAGCTCCATTTGGTCCCATAATTGCATGAATCTCTCCAGGGTTTACCTGTAAATTTAGTCCTTTTAAGATGGCTTTTCCTGCAACGGCTGCTTGTAATTGTTTAATTTCTAACATGCTATCCAACAGAGTTCTCTAGTTTTAAAGTTAATAATTTTTGCGCTTCAATAGCGAACTCCAAAGGTAATTCCTGAATGACTTTTTTGCAGAATCCATTCACGATCAAATTAATCGCATCTTCTCGAGAAATTCCTCTGGTTTCCAAGTAAAACAATTGTTCCTCGTTCATTTTTGAAGTAGAAGCCTCATGTTCTAATTGGGCTGTTTCATTAGCTACTTCGATATAAGGAAAGGTATTAGCAGAACATTGATTGCCAATGAGCATCGAATCACACTGCGTATAATTACGCGCCCCTTCTGCACGAGGAGCAATTTTAACAAGACCACGGTATGTATTATGGGATTTATCCGCTGAAATTCCCTTAGATATGATTGTCGATCGTGTATTTTTACCTAGATGAATCATTTTTGTACCGGTATCCGCTTGCATTATGCCATTGGTCAGAGCTACTGAGTAAAATTCCCCTACCGAGTTATCCCCTTGTAGAATACAGCTTGGATATTTCCACGTGATTGCAGCTCCGGCTTCTACCTGTGTCCAACAAATTTTTGAGTTTATCCCTTGACATCGCCCTCTTTTAGTAACAAAGTTATAAATTCCTCCGAGTTCTGTCTTAGGATCACCTGAATACCAATTTTGCACTGTAGAATATTTAATTTCCGCACGATCCATGGCAACTAGCTCAACGACTGCTGCATGCAATTGATTTTTATTAAAAGCAGGAGCTGTACATCCTTCCAAGTAGCTTACATAAGAGCTTTCCTCAGCAATAATCAATGTTCTTTCAAATTGTCCGCTTTCTCGGTCATTTATACGAAAATAGGTAGATAATTCAATGGGAGAGCGTACACCTTTGGGAACGTAGACAAAAGAGCCGTCTGAGAATACCGCTGAATTAAGCGCTGCAAAAAAGTTATCTCCAATCGGAACAACGCTTCCTAGATATCTTTCTATCAATTCTGGATAAAGTTTTATCGCTTCTGAAATCGAACATAGGATCACACCTGATTCTGCTAAAGCCTTATGAAAAGTAGTTCCCAAAGAAACAGAATCAAAAACAACATCCACAGCCACATTGGCTAGTCTTTTCTGTTCATCTAAAGGAATACCCAACCTTACAAACGTTTTTAAAATTTCAGGATCTACTTCATCTAAGCTATTTAAAGATTGTTTTTTCTTAGGCGCAGAATAATAAGAAATATCTTGATAATCAATAGGTGTATAATGTAAGTTTCCCCACTTTGGTTCTTTCATTTGCTTCCATTTGGCAAATGCTTGTAAGCGAAATTTTAGTAAAAAAGCAGGTTCTTCTTTTTTTGCTGAAATAGCGCGAACCGTATCTTCTGATAGCCCTTTTGGAAAATTTTCTGTTTCAATCGAAGTTGTAAAGCCAAATTTATATTCTGAGCGTTCTTCTATAAGTTGCTGGGTTAACATATACTTCCTGATAAAATTCCTTACTATATTATCTGAACTCTGTAGATTTTCTCAATCAAAAGCCTCAAAATTTCTATTCGCAGAGATTTAATTAAAAAAGAAACATATTGTAATGCACCCCATTAGTCAAGCTTGAGAGACTGTTTAAAAACTATTAGATGAGTTATAAAGGTAACCTTTCCAAAGTTTTTATAGGTAATTATGGCCCATTCTTATCCCAGCGATATCTCTCGTGAACAATTTAATAAAATTCGTCCGATGCTAGGGCGTGTCGACAATTAAGCCAGATCACAGAGGCAGCTAAGTAAACTGCAGATAAAAAGATACAAGAAGTCTTATCATAACGGGTAGCAATGGCTCGATAAAGCTTCAACTTAGCAAAAAAATTCTCAATAAGATGCCTGCTTCTATATAAATGCCTATCATAATTCCTTGGTTTTTTGGCATTCCTTTTTGGTGGTATTACAATACCTTTACCT